>CAYYNB010000353.1:0-1562 GCA_964472565.1 uncultured Anaerolineaceae bacterium | reverse complement strand
GTCCGCGAACAGCAGCGGGCTGTGGTGGAGCGGCAGCCACCTGATGGGGAAGTGATCGACGCGGATGGGCGTGCTTGGCCCGTGTGGGCGGGCATTCGGCGTACAACAGAAGAACTCAGTTCCGCCGGAATCTATCGTCACTTTCCAACCGAAGACGGACCAAGACTGGAATTTCGCCCCTATCTGTTAGGCATGTCTCACGAGATGGCCGAACCGGTCCGGGATATGTTTGCGGCTCAGCTGCACATGTACCCAGATCCCACGCTGAAACCGTTGGAAACCTTGGCGGAGCAGATCTGCGCCGAGTTGAAAGGCGAGAGGTCTTCGATGCTTGGCCTTGAACTGGAGAGGAAACCGGATGTCGAACCTGATATGCAACTCGATCTCGATCTGTAACTATCGCCAGACGCACACAGAGGACCGGAGCGCGAAGCTTGGCGGCATACGCTCAGGTCCCCTGTGTTCAAGAGTAAAAAGGTCAAAAATAGTATGACATACAATGACTCTACTCACAAGGTAGCGCCTGTGTTGTCGCCTATCACCCACCGAGAAGATTTCCTGGCCGCTCTGTACGGCCAGGCGGATCCGGCCCTCTGGCTGGAGTTACGCTGTATCCATCCTGAAACCGAAGTCAGCCGCGTTTTGTGGTCGCCGGTAGGTGACCCATCACGCCGGGCGGCGATCTTACGCCAGGCCGATGCGATGAACAGGGCCGGTTTTGGGGTCTACTTCGCCCCCTGTTTGCGCCGGGAGAAAAAAGGTGATGCCCAGGCGGTGGCCGCAGTGCCTGCGCTCTGGATGGATATCGACTGCGATGATGATTCTGATCAGCGCGCCGGTGCCCTGGATAAACTGAACACCTTCGATCTGAAACCCTCGATCATGCTGGACAGCGGGGGAGGTTGGCATGTTTACTACCTGCTCGATGCGCCTTATGTGCTCGAAAATGACGAGGACCGGCAGCACATCGCCCGTATTCTGCATGGGTTGTCGGCAGCGCTGGGCGGCGACACGGACTACGTGAAGTCGGTGGCTTCTCTCATGCGCCTGCCGGATTCAGCCAACACCAAGCCGGAGCGTGGGGGTGTGGTGGCCTCCATCACCGAATTCCATCCAGAGTGGCGGTATTCTCTGGCAGCGTTTGAATGGCTGGTTGTGCAGCCGCAGCCGAAAATCCTGCCGGTGCAGTTTGGGTCTGGAAACGGTCATCATGCCTCGCTGCCCCAGGTGACACTGGATTATCTGAGTCGCGGAGCCTCCAACGGCAGCCGCAACAAAGCCTTGTTCGATGCCGCCTGCCAGTTCCGGGATGCCGGTTACAGCCAGGTGGAAGCTGAAACCCAGCTTGTCTTACGCCATGTTGCGGACGGTGGATCGGGTGAAAATCCGGCAGCGCGGGAGCGGGAAGCGCGAGCGACCATCAGCAGTGTTTACCGGCAGTCTGCCCGCGATCCTATAACGTCGGCTGTCCAGGATGCGCGCGAGCACGTGAATCACCTCCTGAACAGCTTCGGCAGCCAGGAGCAACCGGAACGCCCGACGCCGGAACAGATCGCCGAAGT
>CAYYNB010000352.1:0-1629 GCA_964472565.1 uncultured Anaerolineaceae bacterium | reverse complement strand
TCGGCCAGGACTGCGCCCTGGTGCATCACGGTGATCCGGTCCGAGATATTCATCACCACATTCATGTTGTGCTCGACCAGCATGATCGTTTTGCTGCCGATGGCGCGCACCTGATGGATCAGATCGATCAACATGGGAACCTGTTCAGTCGCCATGCCCGCAGTGGGTTCGTCCAGCAGCAGGAGTTCGGCATCGGACGCCAGCAGGATCGCCAACTCGAGCTTACGTTGGTCGCCATGCGGCAGAATGGCGGCGGGGACATTGGCTTTATCCAGCAGACCGACCTGGGCCAGCGCAGACCGGGCAGTGTCGAGATAGGACTTGAAGCGGCGGAAGTTCCACCACATCTTAAAGCTGTCCTGGCCGAGCGCCTGCGCCGCCAAACGCACATTTTCGAGCACCGTCAGATTGGGGAAAATGTTGGTGATCTGGAACGAGCGCCCGATGCCTAAATGGACGCGGCGGTGCAGCGGCACAGTGGTAATATCCTTCCCCTTAAAAATGACGCGGCCCTGGGTGGGATGGAGATTCCCGGTTAATAAATTAAAGAGCGTGGTTTTGCCCGCGCCGTTGGGTCCGATAATGGAATGTAATTCGCCTGCCCGCACACGAAGATTCACATCGCACACAGCGACCAAGCCCCCAAACTCTTTGCGCAGCCCTTGACCTTCCAGGATGATACGTTCTTCCGACATAGGCGTTCTCATTGAATGAAGGGAGGCGGATTGGCACCCGCCCCCACACGGTTTACGGTTTACAAATTTATTCGGCGCGTTCGGCTAACGGCGTGCAGTCCAGCGTGTCGCTGCTGCGATCCGCACCCGCTTCGCACGGCAGATCAGTGATCTCGATGGTGTCGAGCAGTTCGTAGAACTTAAATTCGGGATCGCTCAGGTTGGTCAGGCGCACGGCGTACATCGGCATAAGAGCCTGGTGATCTTCGGCGCGCAGAATATAGTGCCCCTTCGGGCCTTCCCATTCTAGACCTTCGAGCGCCGGGATCAGGTCTTCCGTCGCCGTGGAGCCTTCAGTCTTTGCGAGGCCCGCGACCAACGCCTGAGCGGTGGCAAAACCGCATTCGGTGAAGAGGTCGGGTACATCGCCGCCGAACTGGGCTTTGTGTTCTTCAACCATCCAGTCATTCACTTCGTTGTCGGGCAGGGAATAATGATAGACGATGAACCCGTCGGCGGGAACTTCCTGAGCCGCCGCAAACGCCAACTGGATGTCGTTGGAGTTGAAGAACGCCATCGCGGGCATGGTGTCGGTCAGACCGGATTCGGCGATCTGCTGAACCAGCGGGATCGTGCCAGCGCCCGCCCAGATGTAGATGACGCCGGACGCGCCGGATTCTTTGATCTGGGTCAGATAGGGCACAAAGTCGCTGGTGTCCAGCGGGCCATAGATGGTTTCGGCGGCAGGCGTGACGCCATTCTGCTGGAGCATATAGTCGAAGGCTTCGGCTTCTTCACGACCAAAAGCATAGTCGGCGGCAAACTGGATGTAGGTATCGCCAATGGCTTCTTTCCAGTAAGGGCCAAGCACGGCGGCATCGTGCCACGAGCTGCGGCAGGCGCGGAAGGTGGTGGGCTGGAAGAGTTCGCCCGTGATATTTTTGGCCGCAGCGGG
>CAYYNB010000351.1:0-1704 GCA_964472565.1 uncultured Anaerolineaceae bacterium | reverse complement strand
CCGCCCACCCCGGCAGCGGTCCGCGCGCCGAAACTTTCATGATCTTCTCGCCCATCCAGCGCAGCAGCCGGGATCGGATGGCAAAGTTGAGCAGCGGTGCGAACGGCGTGCCCAGCCGCGCCCACACTTCGTTACGGCTGAGAAACCAGTTGCGCAGCGACATGCCGTGAGTCTCCACGAGATGCGCTTTGGCCTGCGTGTTGATCTCCATCACCTTAACGCCGTGCGGGCACACCAGCGTACAGATGCCACAGCCGGAGCAGTAATCGACCGCGTGATCATATGAGGGCACCGCCGGATCGCGGAAACGCTGTTCCTGCGGGCCGACAACCTTCGGGCCGGGAAACAACGGAGTCACCGCCGCATACGGGCAGGCCTGCGTACAGATGTTACATTTGATGCAGTGATCCGCCGTAAAAGGCGTTTGTTCGATTAAATGGAACGTGTATTTTTCAGTCATCAGGATATTTCAAGCACTTTTTTCTGCAAGCCGTCAATTTTCACTTTGGTCGAACGCGCCGCCTCGACAAAAATCTGCGCCAGCGCCGCCTCGTCTACTGTTTGCATCGGGGTAAGCTTTTTGATCTCATCGAAGCGCAGATCGGTTTCCAGCGCCAGCGCCGCGACTCCGCGCAGAATCCCCGCCGCGACTCGCCGCGCCATCGCCTCGGTTAACCCGGCTTCGATCCCGGCCTGCGTCATGCCTTCCAGCACGGGCAGCACGGATCGCATGGCCGCGCCAGCCAGCCCAACCGCCCAGTTCATCTGATCGTCGCGGACTTCCACGCTCATGCCCAGCTTCGCCAGCAGCATCTCGGTCAGCGCGCGCGCTTCTACTGTAACCGATTGACCATAGGCCACCGGATTCATGCCCTTCCCCACCATCGACGGCGGATTCGGCATCACGCGGGCGACAGATACCCCCGCCGGAACCAGCGCTTCGATCTGGGCCGCCGGCACCGCCGCCGCGAACGAGAGGATCAACTGTCCAGGATGCAGATAGGGGACAAGCTGGCGCACCACATCCAGCACCGCCGCAGGTCCCACGCTGATCAGGAGCACATCCGCGCAAAAGATCGCCGGGTTGTCGAGCGCGCCCGGCTGCACCCCAAAACGTGCCATGAGCAAATCCGTTTTTTCTGTACTCGGATCGCACACCCCGATCTGGCTGGCATACACCCCCGCCTCAAAGAGCCGTTCCACCAGAATCGAGCCGATATTTCCCGCGCCCACAATCGCGTAACGCTTATGGTACATACCGCCCTCCTATAACTGCGCGCCGCAGTTCGCTAAATCGAGAGCCATTCGCAGGTGTTCCAGCGAGGTATTGCCGCCCGAACACACCAGCCCGACCTTCTTGCCGCCCAACGTGCTGCGCTGTTCATACGCCGCCGCCAATGGAGCCGCACCAGCTGCTTCGGCCAGGGTATGTGCCCGCTCCACCATCCAGGTGATCGCGCACATCAGATCATCATCGCTGACCAGCACAAAATCATCCAGCAAATCCCACAATATCGCCTGCGGCAGTTCAAACCCAACGCCCGTCGCCACCCCTTCGGCAAAGGTCTGGTTGGTGGCCGACAGCACCCGCTTCGCTTTCCACGATTGGTACGCCGCCGGGGAAAGACTCGACTGCACGCCGATGATGCGAATGGCCGGGTTAATCGCTTTGGCGGTAATACACGCGCCCGCCGCCCCGCTGCC
>CAYYNB010000350.1:0-1715 GCA_964472565.1 uncultured Anaerolineaceae bacterium | reverse complement strand
GCCCCTCCTACCAGGTGAATTTAGCCTGCCGCCCACAGAAAGGCAATGGAATTTCAACGTATACGCCTTCTCGACTACTGTTCCTGACAGCTTATCGTGCCAGCCCTGGCTCTTCTCATCAAACGCCGCCCAGATCCAGCCCAGCAGCAAAAATGCCGTGTTGATATAGTAGCCGACAAAGCGAATAACAGCCTGTATATCGCTGATCGGTTGGCCGTTCGTGCTCACCACGCGCACACCCATCAGAATTTTGGCCGGGGTCTGCCCATTGTGTTTCGTCCAGAAATACCAGTTATAGACCATCCCGACTAGAAAATGAACGCTGATCCCCAGAATCGAAAACCCGGTAAACACCATCACAAAGCCCGTGATAAACCCAACTGCCAGCGTATCCAGAATGATAGCCACACCACGATTACCCAAATTCGCTCGAACGTCCATAATTTCGATTCCTTTTCCGCTTGTGCGCACAGTGTCTTCATTATAGGATGACAGATAGGCTGCATGCCGCTACAATGAGTCGGCATTTAGCGTGAAGAAAGGCACTCGTATTGATGAGTCAACCCTTTATAAGCCGCGCGGACGGCTATGTCAAGTGGCTGCGATCCCAGGTGGGCAACCAACTGATTTATCTGGTCTACACGACAACCCTCGTATTCGATGATCAGGGACGGATTCTTGTGCAGCGGCGCTATGATTTTGACTGGCTCGGCTTGCCGGGCGGCGCACTGGAATTCGGGGAAACGCTGCGGGACTGCGCCAGGCGTGAAACCCGCGAAGAAACCGGGCTGAATGTGGAAATTGAACGGCTGGTCGGCGTGTTCAGTCACCCGGATTACAACCTGCTCTACCCGAACGGCGATCAGGTGCAGCAGTGGTCGGTGTGTTTTGTGGGCAAGCCCAAAAGCGGCGCTTTGCAGGCGGACGGCGGAGAAACGCTGAAAGTCGAGTGGATGTCTGTGGAAGACGCACTGCCGCAGTTTCCAGCAGCCTATCAGGCGATGGTCCAGGCGGCATTGAGTTCATCACGTACAGCGGTGCTTGAACCCGTGTACAGTCAGCCGGAGTTGAAACCGCATTTCCCGATTCTGCGCGAACGCGTCGGGCACGCGCCGATCATTCTGCCGGGCACGACGGCAATCGTACCCAATGAGCGCGGCGAACTGTTGGTGACACGACGCGCCGACGACGGCCAATGGCATCCACCGGGAGGATTTGCCGACCTGGGCGAGACGACCACCGCGAACATTATCCGTGAAGTGCGCGAGGAAACTGGGTTAGAAGTCGAGCCGGTGCGCGTGATGGGTATGTACAGCGATCCAGGTTTTATGACGGTTCATCTGCCGAACCAGGATGTCGTTCAGGGCATCGGGATCACGTTTGAATGCCGCGTGGTCGGTGGAACGCTGCATGCGGATGGCGATGAAGCGCAGGAGGTCGCGTTTATGCCTATCGAGCAACTGCTGGCCCAGCCCAACATCGTAATGGGCGGCAGTTTGCAAATGCTGCAAGATTATTTGCAGCCGCAACACTGGCCGTTTATCCGGTAATTTTTAGGTTTCGCGAAATTAAGAATTAGATCAACCTTAGATCAAACTTAGGTGGTTTTTTGTTGATTTTATATGTTAATTAATCTATTAAATCACAATCAAAAGATGAAGCGTTACCCCCCCTTTGAAGCATGTTTAAGGGAAAGATAAGTTTTCACATGGGGG
>CAYYNB010000349.1:0-1724 GCA_964472565.1 uncultured Anaerolineaceae bacterium | reverse complement strand
CGGCCCCCATTGGATCCCCGTCACCTGCAGCCGCGCGTTGTAGCTCCGCGTCTCCGTCTCGTATCCCCTCACCGGGTCATACTCCCGCAACTGCGTCATCTCTCCCGCCGGCCCGTACACCACGTCCTTGGCCCATTCCACCGGATTCTCCTGGTCGTCGGTCACCTTCACCGGCCGCCCTATCCCGTCATAGCTCTGCGTGTACGTCCGCCCTCTTCTCGCACAGAATAGGAAACACGCGCGATGTCCCGCGCAGTTCATGACAGCGGCAGTGCGCTCCTGGAAACCCCACGGGCCAAGCGAAATCGATCACAACGGATCAGCGGAGTGATGAAGCCGCTTCCGGCGAGGAAATCACGACCTTGCCTCTAGCATTCTTTCCAACCGGAATCCTCGGGCTCAGCGGGTAAGTCGTACCATCAAATTGCAGTTCCGCTTCGTAGGGCGGAGCGCCGGGGTCGTGAGTCCAAACTGTTATATTCCGCCAGCCCTTCGATCTCGCTGTTAACACGCGAATGGGAGTATCAGTGGTTACGACCATCGCAACCACTCTCCATGTGGCAGCTTCAGGCGTCAAAACAAGGGTTGCGCAGCCACCACTGCCACACCACCAGCGACCCATCAGAAAAACGATTGCCTCCTTCTTGCCATCGCCATTCAAGTCAACAAAGGCTCTCGCATAGCGCGTATCATCCTCACCAGGAAAGTGCTTCTTTCTGACCTGCTCCCGGAGGAACTCTTTTAATAACTCTTCCCTCGTGGGCGACGGATCTCTCGGTAGCGGTGTCAACTGTGAGAAGGCTCTCACCGCCGGCGCCGTCGAACCCAATATCAGTACCACCAACCAAATGACCAAAGGCGTAAAAAGGGATTGTCGCATTGGGCCATCTAGCGGAAGCAGTCCATCAGCTTCATGACCGTGCTTCCGTAATTGTCACGAGGCCTGCTGCCTACATCGATCGTGTCCGGATTTCCCGAAAATTTGTACGCCCCCAGATTCCATGAGGCTGCTGTAGCTTGCAATAGATGAACAGCATCGAAATTCGGGAATTCTGCTTTCAAGTAAGCATAGTTGGAACTCAGCACCTTCGCTGCCCAATCCGCAGCCCAAGCGATGTTAAATGCATCTGTTTCTGACACTTGGGGATTCTTCGAAAGATCAACTTGAAAGACCCCGGCTCCATGCCCGATCATATCACGCCCCTGGCTGTCCTTCTGCCAATTGTTTTGGAAACCAGTCTCCATCATGCCGATGGCCGCCAGCAACGTCCAATCGATGCCGTTCGCATCGGCGGCTGTTCTTAGCGTCTTTTCAAAGGCTCGGGCGCGCTCAAGTGCACCGCCTCTCTTCCCAGAAGCCACAAGGCCCTTCGCACAAGTCTCTGACACATTGAGGTCCAACTCAATTTGTTCAGTCAGCGTGAGCCGCGGTCGACGGCCAAGTCCGGGTTGTGTACCGCACAGCACCTGTGCACCGAAAAGCCAAGTGGTAGTCGGCGCTCCCTCGATGTCGTATCCGTTCAATGTCACAATGCTGGGGCAAAACAGACCATCGTTGACCAGTTCGGCTCTGCTCAATCCACTGGGATCATTGAAGTTTATTGGATCGCCTGCTACATACGCATACTTGTTCCAAATCCCAGGATCGGATGGACTCGAGGCATTTGATGGGTCCGGCGTCGTGAACCTTCCCAGCGCCGGCGCGTAATACCGCTGCTGCGCGT
>CAYYNB010000348.1:0-1805 GCA_964472565.1 uncultured Anaerolineaceae bacterium | reverse complement strand
ACTGGATCGCCATCTCGGTCATGGGATCGAGCGCGTCCTCGCGGATAGTGAGCAGTTTGAGCAGCCGCCCGAACTCCGCCTCGATGATGTCCGCCGGAACGGTGCGGTTGGTCACCCCACAAACCACCCCCGGCTTGTGTTTGTAACGACGTTTCTTGCGGGCATCCGGTCCGCCGGTCAGCCTTCCTCGCAGCCGGGGATCATCCTGTTCCTGGGCCTGCTTTTCACAATGTGCGCAGTAAACCAGCTTGCTCAGGGCATAATCGCGGGCTTTCTGGTTCACCCCGGAATCGTTTGGCTCATGGGTGCGATCACGCCGCACTTCCGCCACCGCGCGCAGCAGTTCCAGCGGGAAGACCGCACGCGCCTCGATCAGCAGCGCCGGGTCCACCTCGTCTTCATAAGCCGGGCGGTCTTTGGCGCGTTTCTCCGGGACCAGTCCCCCGTATTCCGCCCAATTGGCAATCACCCGCCGCACGTCGTCCTGTGTCACGGGGCGCGGGTTCCCCTCCCGGTCACGGAACGCCCAGCCCTCATGGTTCAGGCGGTAAGCAATCTTGTCCATGCCAATCTTGTTATGAACGTAAATATCCATCATGTACCCGGCGCAGAGGTAATAACTGCGCCAGATCGCGCCTTCTTCGGGGGGAGTGTCTTCTGCACCGCGCGCAAACCGCCCGGTGCTGGGCAGCAGCCACGCTCCATCAGGCGAGGGCATGAGAAAACCTTCTTTGTTACGCACTGTGCCAAAGGGGGTCGCACCGACGCTCTTGCCTTCGGCGCGCAAAAAGGCAATGGCGGCCTTCGTGCGCTGGCTGACGTCCTCGGCATAGGCTTCATCCAACATCGCCACGATCTGCGCCATGAATTTGCCGTTGCGAGTGGAGGTGTCCATGTTGTAACCGGGACGGGTGAATACCAGCGCCACGTCCAGTGTTTCGAGCTGGTCGAGCAGGTCGCCAACCCGCCAGCCTTTACGGTGCAGGCGCGCCAGGTCGTAGGCGACAATAGCCGCCACGTCCGGGTCCGTCATCCGTTTTTTTAACTCCAGCCAACCGGGGCGGTTGTTGACGAAACGCCCGGACTTATGGCCCTCGGCGTCTTCGTACCACTCGATATCCCAGCCCGCTTCTTTGGCCCGCGCTTCAGCAAGCGCACGCTGCCGGTCAGGGCTGGCCTTGTCGTTTTCGTCCTTGGTGAAGGATTGGCGGATATAAATCAGGGCGGTATTGCGCTCGACGGGAGCACGCTTACGTTTGGGGGGCATGATCAGACTCCTTTTCTGTGCTGCGGATAGATACGATCCAGTAGCGAGCCGACAGCAGACAGGTTAGAGTCTGTGGCGGTCGGTGCGCTACTTCCACTAGTGCATCGGCCAGAGCGTCGGGGTGCTGAGAACACCCCGGCGTTCGCGTTCATTTCGTGTAGCTTACGCAGTTTCTGACCCATTGTCAAGCGCTTCCCCCTCTTTGTTTTTCCGGTTCAGGTCTTTGGCGCACGCCCGTGCCAGCACCTGCATAAACCCGGCCAGCTCGTACACCACGCCCCGCTTCTGCTCCAGCCCCATCTCGCGGCAGACCTGCCGGGCGAAACGATCCAACTTTTCCGATTCCGGTGGGTGATATTCAACCGTTCTCGCCATCATCACACCCCACTCCATTCAACTAATGCCAACTCGCGTACCCGGCGCAGTTCCCGCGACAGCCAGATGAACACGTCTTCACCCCGCTGGTGGTATTCAGTGATGTCCTTGCCCTTCGGCACTTCGATGGTATGCACGCGGTTGGACAACATCCGCAGTTTCG
>CAYYNB010000347.1:0-1826 GCA_964472565.1 uncultured Anaerolineaceae bacterium | reverse complement strand
TGGCTGGTCGAACTGGTGCGGTATGAACTGGCGCTGGGTCGGAACGTCGGCGTGTTTCTCCGTCAGACAGGGACGCGGGATATACAGCCGCGCATCGAACATATCATTCGCGAACATGTACCCCACGCCAAACCCTTCATCCTCAAAGGCAGCGTGGCTCCTGAACGCCGTGAGAGCCTGGTTCAGCAGCTGCTGGAAGCGGGGATAAACATCCTCATCTGCAATCCGCGTCTGGTCCAGACGGGCCTCGATTTAGTCGCGTTCCCAACCCTCGTATTCCTGGAACCAGATTACAGCCTCTTCGTGATGGGGCAGGCGTCGCGGCGGGCATGGCGCATCATCCAGGATCGCCCGTGCAAGACCTACTATCCGCATTACGAGGATACGATGGAGCATCAGGCGGTCGAACTCATCGGGCGCAAGCAGCAGGCGGCTAACCTGCTCTACGGTGACACCAGCACAGGCGGATTAAGTGAACTCACCGGCGCGAACGGCGGCGGAGGCGACCTCATGGCCGAACTGGCAAAAGCCATGGATCGCGATGAGAGTGTCACGGATCTGCGCGACCTGTTTGCACGCCATGCCCATCAGACCGATCCGACCGAAAGCGCGTGGTTTGTAGCGGAACCGGAATCCGAACCCGTATTTGCCTCTGAAGGTGGCGATGATCTGGTCCAGTTTGGAATCCAGGAACTGGGCGGTGTGGTGGTCGAAATGGCTGAAGGCGCTGAGTCTAACCAGAACCAGCCCGCATCCAGCCCGGCTGCACTGCCGCCACGGCCCAAACGTCGCCGCCGCAAGGTCAACCTGTTCGATGTACCCGAAACTGATGAACAGTCAATCCAGGTGCCCAACTGGCCTCTCCGTCAACCAGAACCGGAGCCTGTGCCAATCAAGAAGACTCCCGAAGTCCGACAGCTGGCGCTGTTTTAGGCGGTGGACTGTGTCTCCCGATACGCTGGTCTTCCTGGAGGCGCTGTTGGCCCGCTGCGGTCCCTACCTCGATACAGCCTGCCTCACGCTGACGGTTATGCATCCGGATGGCAAACATCCTACTCCCTCGCGGCATATCCCGCTGTGCGATCCGGTTGCCTTGCACGATGCCCTGACTCGATTGGACGTGGCTAATCGGCAGGGCTGGGGGGCGTTTTTCGCGGTGGGGTTACGCAAGATAGGCCTGGGCCGTTGGCGGCGAGGCGGCGCTGCGGACGTAGTGGCGCTGCCCGCGTTGTTCGCCGATGTGGATGATCCCTCGCCAGATATGCTGCGATGCCTGCAAGACATGACTCCAAAACCGTCGTGCATCACCTTCACCAGTGGGGGGTACCACGCACTGTGGTGGCTGGCTGTACCTACAACCGATATGGAGTGCGCACGACAGGTATTACGCGCGCTGGCTGTGGCTTTGGGCGGTGATGTGATGAGTCCCGCCCAGAGCTTACGGCTCGTCGGGAGTCGCAACACAAAACCGAGTCGCGGAAACGCCCTCTGCCATCTTGTTGCCTTGCAAGACTATCACTATGTGTTGTCCGACTTTGATCACCTGATGAAACGTCTTACGCCACGACGGAAATTTCATCAGCTGGGCATCACGTCCGCAAGACACCCGTTAGCTGGGACAGGCTTGAACCCAGCGCTGATCGTGGCAGTGGCCGAGTCCCTAGTTCGGCAAGGCTACCGGCGCTCCGGCGATTGGTTGAGTGGACCATGTCCTTATGCTCACCGCCATGAGCACGACGATCTGCATGTCTCGTTTGGGTTCAACAGCCGTACCGGGTATGGAAACTGTTTTCGCTGCGGTTCGATACTGCTCAAAAATCTCTGTC
>CAYYNB010000346.1:0-1892 GCA_964472565.1 uncultured Anaerolineaceae bacterium | reverse complement strand
TGACACCTGCCGCAGGTGGCCTTGACGTGGCCCCTCCTCTGCGTTGTGCCGTGAGGGTACCGGCGCGTTGCCGGTCTAACAGGCGAGCCGCTCGGTGATCGGAACACTGAGCGGCCCTAGACACCCGGACAAGGAGGTCCAGATGTCTCTTTATGATTCTACTCAAAACGGTTGGTTTGAGAATTATTTTGAAACGCGCCTGGCGCAGATTGAGCTGAAGCTCAAGAAGTGGGGGCACGCCGCCTTCCACCAGGAAGACGCGACCACCCACGACGATCTGCTTCAGCGCTGCCGGTTCGCCCTCTGGAGCCGCTTCTCGGAAGACCCCGAAGGCTGGTCAGTCCGCCCGAACGATCTCTGGCTCGCTTATGCCAAAGCGTTCTACCGCTGGGGTGTGGTCCAATTCCACCGTGACGGGAACCGCAAGCTCGGCATGGTCGCCTCAGATATGGAATGTATCGTCAACGATCAGGACATTACCGACGACGAAGCGGTTTCGATGGTGTACACCGATCATACCGCTGGTGGGCAGTTCGCTTACCCGCGCGAAACTCAGCTTGCCGAGTTGCGCATCGACCTGGAAGCAGCCATCGAGCGCGGGATGAAACGTCTGTGTGCCAGCCAGCGCCGCGATATGCCGAAGTTGATCTCGGACCTGCTCGAAGGGTACACGCTCGATGAGACCTGCGAGCGTTATAGCTGGACGCGCAATCGTGGTGTGACGCTCATGCGTAAGCTGCGCACGGTGTTCTACGAAGAGATGTCCGGCGAGAAGAAAACCGGCTATCTCGGCAGCCACCACCCGCTCTCCGAAGCCGAGAAGCAGCGTATCCGTGAGTTGTACGCCACCGGGCTGAGTTACAAGAAGGTCGGCGCGCTGGTGGGACGCTCGCCTTCAGCGGTAGAAGGCGTGTGCAAGCGTTATCCGCCGGAATTGGTCGCCCAGGTGCGCGCACTGCGTAAGCAGGGACTGAGCTTCGCGAACATCAGCCGCCAGGTGGGACGCGGCAAATCCTATATCGCCTGGTTGGTCCAGGCGGAAGGCATTGACTGGCCGCATGAGCGCGACGGGGATGACCTTGCGCCAGTACTGGTCAGCGCATGACCGCTACAGGAGCCGGGTGGGTGGCTGCCCGGCTCTATTTTTTTGTTGCTCCCCCCATGCCTGTTTCTCTCAGTGTTTCTCCGATGCTATACTACAGACTTATGAACCTCTATTTTTGTTGACACGAGACTTTGACCTATGCCTGATACCACTCCTCAGCAGCTTGTTGAAAAATGGGATCGCGCCGAACTCAAGGAGCGCGCCAGTTACCAACAGCATTTTATCGACATATGCCGGTTGGTGGGGCACCCCGAACCCGCCGAGATCGACCCTTCCGGCGAGTTTTTCTGCTTCGAGGCGGGCGGCAAAACGACGACTGGCGGACAGGGCTTTGCCGACGTGTGGTACAAGGGACATTTCGCTATCGAGTACAAGGGCAAAGGCCAGCATGACACGCTCGACGCCGCTTACCAGCAGCTTCTCAAATATCGCGAGTACCTGGGCAACCCGCCGCTGCTGATTGTGTGCGACATCGAACACTGGGAGATTCACACCAACTTCACCGGCACGGAAAAGAAGGTCCACCGCTTTAGCAACCGCGACATCGCCACCACCACCCGCATCCAGCGGATGCTGCGCTGGATGTTCGAGGACCCACAGCAGTTCCACCCGGAGCGCACCGCCGAGCAGGTCACGGCGGAGGCTGCCGGGGGCTTCAAAGACATTGCCAGTAACATGCGAGCCTGGGAAGCAGCGCCGGAACGGATTGCACATTTCCTGACCAAGCTGGTGTTCTGCCTGTTCGCGGAGGATGTCGGCCTGCTGCCCGCCGGGGTGAGCGGCAAAG
>CAYYNB010000345.1:0-1941 GCA_964472565.1 uncultured Anaerolineaceae bacterium | reverse complement strand
ACCCCTATCCCCCGGCCCCTTTCCCCGCGCGCGGAGAAAGGGGAGAAGCGGGCGCTGCTTGCTGCGCCCCTACGAAATGCCTGTATTTCGGATATTTTCCGCCGAAAAATGGCTTAAGTTGACGCCAATTGGGTGTATCCCGGGAGACCCCTGGTCGCTTGAGCCTCAGCCCCTGCTATTACCCTTTCCAACACTGTTGGAAGACGGTAATAGCAGGGGCAGGTTAGCCAACCTGCCCCTACCAGGACGCAGCAAGCAGTGCCCCTACGAAACCAGTGTTAGAGTGATTTACGGATCGTGGAGGCTAACTCCATTGTCTGGGGCGAGGGGGAGACGTTGAGCGTGTTCTTTAATTCGCGTTCCAGGCGATCATAGGTTTCGAGCGCGGCGCGGGGGCGCTTCAGGTCGCGGTAGAGTTCCATGATAGAGCGGGCCAGGTCTTCACGCTGGGGGCTGGTGGCGGCGGCGCGGAGATAATAACCGAGCGCATTCACCTTCACGTCATGCGTTTTGTAGATGCGGGCCAACCCGGTCAGCGCTTCGGCGTAGGTCATGGCTAACTCGCCCCGGCGATCCAGAACCCAGGATTGATCCATGGTGCTGAGGAAGGGGCCATGATATAACTCGATGGCGGTTTGCAGCATGGCAATGGCTTCTTCGTCGGGCGCAACCGCCGCATTCTGAACGGATTCGGCAAACTTCACGACATCATAATGAAGCTCAAGTTCGGGCGAGATGCGGTAGAAGCCGGACCAGTACACCGTGAGATCGGTGCCCAGAATTTCGCTGATCTTACGCTTGGTGACGTGAAAAACATTGGTCGCTTCACGCGTGGAGAGATTCGGCCAGAAGGTCTGGAAAATTTCGTCACGGGTGGTCATGCCCCGATCTACAAAATAGAAAAAGAGGGTGCGGGGCAAAACACCATCCCAGTGTTCGACCAGACGCCCGTTGATCAGGACACGTCCGGGGCCGAGGGCGCGCACTTCGAGCACGGTTTTGCGCCCCGCCTGGGCATAATCGAGCATCATTTTGTCAGTGTTGGTGGGCAGCAGAGCGATCCGGCCCTGTAATTCTTCGTGTTCGAGCAGGTCCATCGGCAGTTCGCGCGAACTGAGCATGATCCGGCTGCCGTCGGAAAGCTGGCGGGCGAGGGTGGCAATAAAGGGGGCGGCCTCGTCGCGCTGGGTGAAATCGTAGGCATCGATGATCAGGGTGACGCGGCCATAGGGTTTAAGGAATTTGGCGATGGTGCTGGCCGCATCCGGGGCTGATTTCGGAAGTTTGGGCAGATCGGCATTTAATTGGGTTTGCAGCGCATCACATAAATCGGCCAGAAATGCATCAAAGGGATAATTGGGACTGGGGACTGTTAGAAAAATAGTAGTGGTATCTAAGTCAGTCAAGACGGGCGCGAAGAGGCGATGCTGTCCATGAAAGTCGGGATGAAGAATCAGCAGCGTTACATGGGCAGGCAGGCTGCGTAACTGTTCTGATGCGTATGAGAATGAATCTTGTGTATTCATGCATAACCTCGCTGGACTATTCCTGCGTGCAAAATGAGGAACTTAGACTGCGCCAATATTTTCCTGGACCGGCCTTATAACAACTCTGCGGTTGAACATCGCCGCTAGCACCTTCCGGGGCGGTTGAGTTGGTTGTGGGTAATCTCGCTGATCACCTTTTGGAACAATCATTGGCGCGACTCTAGAAGCGACTTTATATGTTTTCAGGACGAGATGTTATAGGTTGTTTTGTTATAGCTTTAGACTGAACAACTTTATTGATAGCATTATACACGTATGAGGAAAAGCCCACAACTGTGATTACCAAGCTATTTGATTAGAAATCTGTTAGCGGGCTGAGCCTGCGGGCGCATGATGAGGGTTAAGATCAGCGTTTTGGTGTGCGCGCGGGGGTGGGCGGCGGCGCCGCGGCCGC
>CAYYNB010000344.1:0-2013 GCA_964472565.1 uncultured Anaerolineaceae bacterium | reverse complement strand
AAGTATGGATCAGCCATCAACGAATATCACACGAATGAGCGAATTCGCCGCAATCCAGATTTCACTTCCGTGTTCTTCATCCGTTGATGGTTCCTCCCGGACGGTTCCATGCAACCGGCAAAGATCCGTCATTCGTTTATTCGTTCAAATTCGTTGATGGTCCTTCACGGACGGTTGCCGTCAACGAATATCACACGAATGAACGAAAACGCCGCAATCCAAATTTCACTTCCGCGTTCTTCGTTTTTATTTGGTTCTCGCGGGCTGGGCTATGATCGTAACGGTGGATTATTGTGGTTCCTCCCGCCCAGCCCCTACAGGATCAATCAGGCAGAGAAGCGACCCGCAGTTGACGGTCCCTCACGGGCCGCATCCGCCGATCTGTTCCGGCAAAATCCACTGTGGGTGGCAAAAAGCGCCAGCGATGCTGGCGCTCAACTGTCAACTGACCTCAGACTTCTGTCCTCTGTCCTCTGTCCTCTTCCTACCCCATCCCCAGCAATTGAAACAGCTTAGCCTTGAACCCGGGGCCGTCCAGTGATGTGCACAGGCGGGCATTGGGTGGGCGGTTGAGCAGGTTGAGCGAGTCAAAGATCAACTGCCCGTAGGTCAACTCGCTGCGGTATTCAACGCTGGCGAAAACGTCCATTCCACGGGGGGTCAGGTCAGGATAAAGCGCGGCGGCGATGGTGGCCGGGTCGGGCAGGTCAAAGCCCTGTTTGCCCAGCTCCTTGAGGTTGAACAGGCGCAGCGATTCGTTGCAACGCACGCAGAACTGCGCCGCAGGCAGGCCGCTGGCGTTCATGCGCTGCATGTCCTCAGGGGTGATGAAGGCGGTACCCATCGAGACATCCCAGCCGACAAAATACAGCGGAATGCCGCTCTCCAGCACCACGGCGCAGGCCTCGGCGTCGACATAGATGTTGAACTCAGCCACCGGCGTGATGTTGCCCGGGCCCAGCCCCGCGCCGCCCATGATGGTGATGCGTTTGAGCTTGCGCATCGTCTCAGGCGCTTTCAGGCAGGCCATGGCTACATTGGTCAATGGCCCCAGCGTGATCAGTTCGAGGTCGGTTGGGTCGGTATCGATCAGGCTCAGCATGGCGTCCACGGCGTGGCCCGCGGCTGGCAGCAGGGTGGGCTCGGGCAGGTTCATCTCGCCCATGCCGTCCGCGCCGTGCACATATTCGGCGGTGTACAGCTTGCGCAGCAGCGGCTTAGCCATGCCGGCATACACCGGCGGGCAATAGGTGCCAGCCATCTGCACCGAAATGAGCGCGTTTTTCACAGCCAGCTGCAGCGGAACGTTACCCGCCACCACAGTGATGGCTTCCACTTTTACATCCGGTTCGCGCAGCGCCATGATCAGCGCAACAGCGTCATCTGAAGCGGTATCGGTGTCGATAATGATGCGGCGCATGGCGGGCTACCCTGGGAATGCCGAACGCGCGGCGGCGATGATGCGGTCGCACATGGTGTTGAAATCGGCGTCCACCACCTGGCGGGCCGGGTCGGCGCGGTACCATGCAATGATCTCCTCAGCCCCGCGCGCAAAGGGGATCGCAGCGCAGAAGTCGGGCACCAGGCGTTTGATCTTGGAATTGTCAAACACCATGCTGGCGCTCTTGTCGCCCAGCAGGCCGGCGCCCCAGTCGGGGTCGAAGGCGTTGATCAGGTCCGACGGCACGTGCACCACATCCAGCTTCTTCACCCCGGCGGCGGATGCCACGGTCTCGAAGATCTGATTCCAGTTCAACCACTCGTCAGAGGTGATATGTACTGCCTCGCCGATGGCGTGCGGGTTGCCCAGCAGCCCAACCAGCCCCACGGCAAAGTCGGCGTGATGGGTCAGCGTCCACAACGAAGTGCCATCGCCGTGGATCAGCACTGGCGCGCCGCGCAGCATGCGGTCCACCACCGTCCATCCGCCTTCCATGGGCAGCAGGGTCTTGTCGTAGGTGTGCGAAGGGCGCCCGATGGTGAGCGGGAATTTGTCGGTACGGTAACAGTGCA
>CAYYNB010000343.1:0-2038 GCA_964472565.1 uncultured Anaerolineaceae bacterium | reverse complement strand
TCGAGCGGCACACCGACTATGCCGAGGACTTGGTCCGCGACGACAGCGACCAGACTGGCGATGAAGCGCTCTCCGGCAAACTCCGCGCTCAGCAGCAGCGCTCGCAGTACCCCCGCGAAATCCTGCTGGCCGACGACCGGATCGACCTGGAACGGGGCATCCGGTGCGGCTTTGAGAAGCTACCCGAACGCTACCACGCCGATATGCGCCTGGTGATGGCTGACATCATGGAAGGCTACAGCCAGATCGAGATCCGCCAGCGGCACGGCTGGTCGGATAATCACACGCGGGTATTGTTCCGCCACCTGCGCACGACCTTCTATGAAGCGCTGACCGGCCACAAGCGCCCGCTGTGCGGGTACGTGGGCAGCAAAGCCCCCGCCACTGACGAGGAACTGCGCCAGCTACGCGAGCTGCGCGCCCAGGGTTTGAGCTTCGTCAAGATTGGCGCACGCCTGGGTTACTCCCAGGGATGGGTGATGCAGAACCTCCGGCAGATGCAGAGTCACCGCCTAACAGTCACCGAGCGCGAGCAGGCGCGGAACGAACGCATTGCCGAGGTGCAGGCGCTGCTCGACCAGGGCGTGACGCTCCGGAACATCGCTGTAGAACTGGGCACGAGCTACAACACCGTCCGGCGGCTGCTGGGCAAGTGTTGACCACTGGGGCCGCGAGGCCCTTTTTTTGTTGGACAGCCTAAAAGGGAGTTCAAGAAGGGGGCTATGCTCAGGCACAGTTCAAACGCCAGCGGGCATTACCTCTCTTGCCTGTCTCCTGCGACGCTCAGGAAAAGGCCGATCAGATCCTCCAGGCGCGGCGGGGTTACCCATCATGTAATACAGGGGAGCGCATAGATGGTATGGCGAGGCTCACCGTTGAGATCGGCTTTGTCAGATAGGTATATTTATACTAATTATCACAATTAACAATATAAAGTAAATAGAAATATAGAATAGCGGTGGGCAAGCGTAGCTTGATCATCCAGAAAACGTAGCTAAAACGGCCCTATGATCAAATAACTGTAAAGTGCTAATGATCAGGTGGGTTAAGCCCAGCAAATCCAGGACACTATCGATCAAGGTACTCTGGTAACCATTGGGGCGCGTGGCACAGGGGCCAATCCCACAAACTCAACGAAAAGCCCAAAGCCCCTTGTCCTTGCAACATGCAGGGCAGATGGAATAAACGACAAACGCACAAGGAGAGACGATGACACAAACAACCTTTACCGACAACGTGCTGATTGATGGCGGCCGGGACATCGAACAACTGCGTGTTCAGGGTAATACCGCTCAGATGAAACCCCTCCAGACCTGGGAAGATAGCGCCGGTACCACGGTGCTGGCGCAAATCAGTAAGGATGGGTATGTCCAAATGGGGGATGACCTGCTGGGATGGTCTACCCCAGAGGCCTTGATTGAGGCGCACCGGGACTCCGGCTCGACTACAAAACCTAAACGGGGCTTTCACTCACTGGGCCGGATCACCAACCTGTTAAGCGATGTCGTGGCTTGGGTAGTGTCAGAGCTGGAACTGCTGGGGACAGCAGGAGTGAGCGGTCTGCAAACGGCCCTCCGCGTCAAACTGACCCATAATAACAGTGGGAGCTCAACCAACGCCGATCTGCGTGCCGGAGATTTCCAGTCTATCAACCAGACCGGCAGCAGCGGAGCGCGGGTTGGAAAAATTACCGGCGTGAGAGGCGAGGCCGACAACGCGCCGAGCGGGACCGACGCCTACCTGGTGAAAGCTGTCGGTGTAGAAGGCGCGATCACCAATGCGTCGGGAGGGGACATCACCGATGCTGTTGCGTTTGAAGTGGCCGCTCCCGTCAACAATGGGACAATTGCGACCCTGTATGGGTTGCGTATCCCTGATTTGACGCAAGGGAGTACCAATTTCGCGATTCTCACCGGACTTGGGCCGGTTCACCTGGGTGACTTCATGGAGCTGAAACGCCCGGCTGTCGTTCCCGGCCAACCCGCGACCGACCTGATCCGGGTGTACCCGAAATCAGATGGTAAGCTGTACGCCAAGA
>CAYYNB010000342.1:0-2067 GCA_964472565.1 uncultured Anaerolineaceae bacterium | reverse complement strand
GCCCCACGAAAACCGTGTGGTCGATGATCTCTCGGACCAACAGCGGGGAGCAGCCCGGCGCTTCTTTGGGTTTCTGTTCAATACGCCGTTTGCCGGTGTAGTGCCCACCTTTGTCGTACTCGGGGCGGTACTCGATGATGCGCTCCAACGCGCCCATGTCGCGCACCCACCCGGCCTGGCCTTTGACCCCCCAGGGATAATTCCGGCGCACACGCGGGTTGAATACAAACTGCAATCCGTACAACGACGACGCCACGCCGCCATAGAGCGTACCCGTCAACCCCACCACCTTTTGTGCAGTCTGCGCCAGCGTCATCATCGCCGCCCCCTGATCGGTCTGAGTCGATTTCGCTTCGTGGATTTCGTCGCTCAGAAACAGGTATACGCGGTCGGGAAACACGGTCGCGATGTAGTCGGCCAGCGGCATCCGGGGGTTCCGTTTGGGGTACTTTTCGCCGGGTTTGGGAGCGGAGAAGGTGCGGGTGAACTGCCACAGTGCCCCGCCGCAGGAGGGACATTTCTGCGGCGCGCGGGACAGCCAGTTTTCATCGGCGATGATCGCCTCGCCGTTTTTGGTGCGTGTGACGGTCGCACCACACGAGGAGCAGAGCGGGACTTTGGCAGTCAGGATACGATCCCCGGCCAGATTTTCGGGGCGGGCTTCGCCGTAAGCCCAACGTGGAGTACGCACGGTGCGCCACTGGACCGCAGGTTGCCAGCCTTCCCCTAACTTCGCCATTTCCCTGGGGATAATGCCGATTTTGAGCGTCAGCGGCAGGTCCGCATCCATGAAAGCGCGAGTATCATCGACGGTCTTGAGCACTTTCGCGTGGACACGTACACCGACCGACTGGCAGACCATTTCGATCTCACGCTGCCACTTTCCAGTCAGGTGGGGCGGACACATCACCAGTACGACCTGGTCCGGTTGCATGTGCGGGCGTAAGACGATAGCCAAAGTCGCTCCGAGCGCGGTTTTGCCGACCCCCGGCTCCCCAACGATGATCACGCCCTTACGCTGCTGCAAGGCGGTGTAGGTTGCGGCGATGACGTGCCGCTGCGTTTCGTACAGCCGGTTACCCTTGATCTGCACGCGGTTGAGGATAGGGGCAAGGTCGCCGTAATCGAAGTTATACAGGGGCGAAAAATGCTGATCCAGATAACCCAGCAAAGCGTTTTTGTGCCGCCCGATGAAGTCCACCAGCGCCGCATCGCCGCTCATGTCGATGACCTGGCCCTGTTCATTGAGTAAGGTGATCGTCACCTGCGGGCGGGTGCGGTACACCTCCCGTTCGACGGTGGATTCGTCGGTCTCATCCACCTCGCCGCCTTCGACCAGCTGCTCGATCGGCTCGACCGTGCTGCGCACGGCGGCCCGTCCGGTGTCGGTTTGTACGACGATGCCGTTGAACAACCCGGCTGCCAACACCAACGCGAGCTGCCCCCCACGTGGGCGCACCACCGGGCGGACATTTTCGACCGGAGGAGGAGGTTCCAGCAGCCGTTGAAAACCAGCGCCGAACTGCGCGCCATCCGCCTGCACCGCCTGTAACGCCAGTTCCGGGGTGATGACCTTCGGAGCAAAGATGAACCGCTGTTTGTTACGCGGTTGGGGGAAGCTGTAGAGTGGGGTGGCTTGCAGGGTCAACTCACGAGGCTGGGCCGCGTCTTGCAGAATACGCTGTGCGAGCAGCGCCGGATCTTCGGTTGGATTGCCCTCCTGAGCGACGACCACGACGTGGACGTATTCTCCCAGGTGCAGCCCCGGCAGACGCCAGATGTCCACTGCCCGGCTGTGTTTCGCCAGGAATGATGCCGCGTCCGGCGTGACGTGGTGGGCGTACACCACCCAACACACAAAACCACCCGGCTGGACCCATTTCCAGGAATGTTTGAGCATCCCCAGTTCACGCCGTTTTTCATCGCTGTTACCCATTTCCCAGGTGTAGGGTGGGTTCACCCACAGCGCGCTGAAGCTGCCCAACGATGCCCGCAGGGTATAGAGGTCCCCCTGCACCGCCTGGATGGGGCCGAACCGCGCCTGGCATTCCGCCGCACGGTCGGTGT
>CAYYNB010000341.1:0-2102 GCA_964472565.1 uncultured Anaerolineaceae bacterium | reverse complement strand
ACGCAGGGTTGCGGCAAGCAGATCAAATGCTGCGGGGGGCAGATGGTGCGCGGGTGCGGGAACGGTATAGTGCGATGGGTAATCGGCATCCGCGAAGGACAGCCCGGCAAAGGTGCGCGGGTGGGCGTAGCGTGGAAAAATATGTAAATGCACGTGGCGATCCTGATTCTGCAAAAAGGCATAGTTGAAATGATCCGGCGCGAAGTGCTGTGTCAGAGCTTGCGTGGCGCGGATAATTTGCGGATGCAGATCGGCCCACTCGGCGGGAGTCAAAGCCGTGATCGATTCGAGGTGGCGGCGCAGCACCCAGAAACACGCGCCTAAAAAGCGCTGGTTGCGATTGAGGACCAGCCGCCAGTGCTCACTCTCCGCGAGCACCGGGGCAAGGTTGGGGGAGCAAAGCGCGCAGGTATCCATCAGCGGATCGACAGATCAACGTCGGAACAGTCGAGATGCATCATGTCCAGCTTGCGGGATTCGCGGCTGGGGGTGATGCCGTAGTAGAAGGTGTCGGGCTGGCAGATATAACGCGCCCAGGCAAAGGGGTTATCCCATTTCGAGTCTTCCTGCTGGACTTCGTAACGCACGCGGCGAACCTGCGCCCACAGTGATTTGAGGTGGTACATCGGATCGTCGCGGCTCAACAGCGGATCGAGACGCGGCTCACGCCAGAGGATGAAACGCAGAATCAGCCCTGGTCCACCCGGCCAGGCTTCAGGATGGGCGTCGAGGATAGCCGTCCACATGGTGTAGACATACCCCTGCACGGCGGGCGGGAAAGCGTGCTGTTTCCGCAGAGTGACGGGACGCAGCGGACGCAGCACATCACCCAATTCAGGGATCGCGTCGTTGGGGGTGAAGCGAATCTGGGTCAGGGTGCGCAGCGCCTGGGAGATCGATTTTTCGAGCGCCAGCAGTTGGCGAATCTGGTTGCGGTGCTGTTCCCGATGTTTGTTGCTGAGTCCGGCGGGGCCGCGCGTGCCGGGCAAAAAGTAATTTTCGCCCCACATGACACCGTATTCCTCGACCATTTCCAGCCAGAAGGTATCCTGGGTTTCGAGATGGTAGGAGTGATCATTCTGTCCGGCCTGCACGCCAAAATCGGGCGCGCGGCGAATGCCCCGACAGGGGAGTGGAACCAGACATTCAAGCGGATCGGTGTTGGATTCGTCCAGGCGATCTTCGGGGAACGGATCAACGGGCACCCAATCGGTGTTTTTGGGGTCACGGCCCTGGACACGGGCGCGCACTTCGACATCCCAGCGGCGGCCAAAGATGCGGCGGCCCCGTAAGAGCATACCGGGGATGGAGAGAATTTTTTCCAGCAGGCCGATGCGGGCCGAGGTCGGGTAGCCGTCGATCCGCCACGCAAAATAGGAGGCCGACGATCCGCGCGCGATATACACCAGCGGGCGGCCTTCTTTGGTCTTTTGCACATCGTCCCACAGGCGGCGGTAGCCATCTTCATGCGCAGCATAACCGACATCACGCACGGTCACGCCGTCGAGTAATTCCTGCTGACTCAGTTCGCGGATTTGCGCCAGCAGCGCCGGGTTGAGTTCCAGCAGAATGGTGATCGTCTCCCAATCGCCCTCATGACGGTTGGCCCAGTCATCGTAGTAGTACTGGAACCAGTATTGCAGGGCGACACGGGTCTGGCTGACATCGTAGGGGCCGGAATGCACCGCGTCGGATTCGGCCATCACTTTGCCGAGGGGCGCTAAACCCTGAATCAGACGCCCATAAACCGTTGAGCGGCGAGCGGCGGGATCGGTTTCGTCCAGAAATTTGAAGTAGGAGCGCCAGTGCTTGAGATTGTGGCCGCGAAAATGCGGCAGATTGAAGCCGCTGATCCGATCCGCGAGGCGGCGCTGCACCAGTTCGACCATCACGGCGGCGCGCAGTTCGGCATCACCTAACCCGGCGTAACGTGGATCATGCTTGAATTCCTGGATGCCTGCCAGAAATTCGTCGCGGGTGAGGTTGTTGTGGGCGCGTTCGCGTTCTTCGGCGGCGGAACGAGGCCGGAAAAACAAGCGCAGATCGCGCAGCCAGACCTGCCAGCGATAGCGCACACGGGCATATTTGAGGAAAAAGTCTAC
>CAYYNB010000340.1:0-2111 GCA_964472565.1 uncultured Anaerolineaceae bacterium | reverse complement strand
AGGTTGGGATGCCGCCAGCCTTCGCGCACCTCGTTGATCTTGTTGATCACGCTCATCAAGCCAACGGTTTCCAGGTAGCGCGGCTCGACCGGCACAATCGCATCCGTCGCGGCCAGCAGCCCCATTTCGGTCATCAGCGAAAACGAAGGGCGAGTATCAATCACCACGGCGGCGTATTGGTTGACGATACGGCTGAGGGGATCTGCCAGCCGGTAGGGTGCTCCGGCCACGCCCATTAGCTCCCGTTCTGCGCCTTCCAGCATGGGGGAGGCGGGCAGCACGTGCAGGTTTTCATCCCAGGTGCTTGGCACGATACAGTTCGCCAGTACCTGCGGCGCAGCCTGGCGGTCGGCCATCAGCACGGTGTACAGGCTGTCGTCTGCACCATAGTTGTTCCGGCCTGTCGTCACGAGCGTGGCATGTCCCTGGCTGTCGGTATCGACCAGCAGCACACGCGAATTGGAGGCTCCGGCACGGCGCAGCACTGCCGTGATGCCGAATGCGATGTTGGTGGCGGATGTCGATTTCCCGACCCCCCCTTTGTGATTGGTGAGTACGAACACGCGAGTCATTGCCCTATCCTCTTTGAACTTCTGCAACCGAACGGTTTTCGCTGGGCTGGCAAGGACTTCGCGGAAGCGTGGTACACTGTCCTCAGAAGTCTTGCTGGCTGGTCAGCGAGCCTTCAGGTGGTTGGGGGAGGATTCATCTCTCCCAATCACCGCAAAGCTGATTTCAAGGTTCGGTCAGCAACTGCTCTAGAATGGAGCGTTGGGGGTAGGACAACACTTCAAGGAATTGAGTGGTTAAGCTGCGGGGAGAAAAACGTTCACTTTCGCTAACATTACGGCCACACTCCGTTTACTAGGCATATACAATTCGTCTTCAAGCGGGAACGTGTAATAGAGCGTTCCCGTTTTGTTTTTCACCACGATTTTCGCTACGAACTGCATGATCGCGCGGCGGACCAGCCTACGATCACCACTTTCCAGCGTTTCGCGAGTGTGCTCGATCCACTGTCGGAGCATATCGTCCGTGACCGCCTTGATCTTCTTGGGCTGGACGCACAGCGCTTCAAGATGTTCCAGTTCCGCGACCAGTTCGGATTCTTCACGCAGGCGGGCGTCGTAGCGATCCTGGATGTGCGGCGCGTAGCCCATTTTCTCGATGGCGTCCATCAGGTTCTCCATCGAGCGGCGTACCTCACTCAACCGGGACTGTACTGCATTGATGCGGAGATCGGCGTCGCGGCTGCGCTCCTGAAGCTGGGCGGCGATTTCATCCGCGAGCGGCTGCAAGTTTTCAAGCGTGATCACGTGTTCCAGCAGGTTTTCGATCACGGCCTTCTCCAACCCTTTGGCGCTGATGGTCCCCGCCTGACAGCGATCCCCACGCGAATTGTTCTTCAGCGAACACTTGAAATTTACATATTCACCGCGTACCCCTTCTTGGGCGGGAATAGTGTTGACGTGCATGGGGTGCTCTTCGCCTTCCACGTGACCGCAGAATACCAACCCGGAGAGCATGTGTTCCTCACCCACACGGCGCGGCTCGAATTCCGGTTTGACCGGCTGGCCGTTGAATTTGTTGGCACGTTCCTCAATGTGTCGCTGTTCTTCTTCAAACCATTCTTTCGGGATCATCGCCGGGACGAAATTTTGGTAGACCAGGCCACCATATTCATAGTCACCTGTATAAATGCGATTAGCGAAAAAATGGGTATAGCTGTTTTTGCTTTTGTATAGCCGTGTAGTTTCGTGGATTTTGCCGATGTCTTCGCCGTTGTGGCGCATTTCCCAGGCGAGATAACAGCGATCCCAGGCTTCCGGATCAGGCACCAGGCGTCCGACGATGCGCGCTTCACCCCCGGCGCGATTTTTGCGGCGCTTATGAACCCCAATCTGAATGTATTCCTTCTTAAATCCCCTGGCTACAATGCCAGGAGTTACGCCCAGATAACCGCCCGTGCTCGGCCAGCCGGGGTTGTATTTGAGGAATTCGGGATCGTCGTCACGCGTAGCGACGAGCTGGGCTTCGCCGCGCTTGACATTCTCGGAGATTTCGTCGAGAAGCTGCTCATCCTGCCAGCTTTGGAAGGCTTCGATCAGCGC
>CAYYNB010000339.1:0-2127 GCA_964472565.1 uncultured Anaerolineaceae bacterium | reverse complement strand
CGGATACCTTCATTGGTGATTTGACAGCCATTCCCAATATGCTGCGCTGGTTCATCATTATCTGCGGGCTGATCCCAGCGATCCTTTCGCTCATCTCGCTCTTTATCCTACGCTATTACCCGATCACCAACGAGTTGCGGGCGAAGATGAACGAAACCATCCATGCGATGAAGAAAGACTAAGCCAGTCAACAGGAGATAAAAACATGCGAGCCAGATTAACCAGCACTGATTCCATACCCGTAGTTATTGCCGATCTGACCCTGGATGAAAAACTGAATTTGGTGGGTGCCTACAGAGCCTGCCACACGCTGGCAATTCCCGATATGGACATTCCCGACCTGTGCTTGATGGACGGCGTGACGGGGATCAACGGCGTGCAGGTGGTGCTCGACTATATCACCGCTCCAGGTGAAGTGCAAAACCAGAGAGCCCCGCGGAATATTGACTTCGGCTTGCATGAATACGTGGAACTTAACCGCGCAGATTTGGCAGCTACGGAAAAGGAACATGCGGGGGACGAATTCTATTTAGGCCTGATTCGTCACGTGGCGAAGTGCCGTCCGAAGGGCAAGCAGTATATCAGCTTCCCTTCGGGCGTGAATATCGGCGCGAGCTTTCATCCTGAGATAGCGGTAAAACTCGGTCAGGCGGTGGGCTGGGAGATGCGTGACTCAGGGGTAGATATCTGCCTGGGGCCCAATGTCGATATTGCCCGAGACCCCTTGGGTGGTCGCAACTACGAAATGTACGGCGAGGATCCGCACCTGGTGGCGCAAATATCGGCCCATTTTATTCAAGGAATGCAGTCAACGGGTGTCGGCGCGTGCGCCAAGCACTTTATCGCCAACAACCAGGAGACCAACCGCAACACCAAGGACACCCATCTTTCGGAGCGCACGCTTTTGGAGATGTACAGCCGTGGGTTTTCTGCAGCTGTCAAGCAAGCCAGGGTAAAGGCCATCATGAGTGCATACAACGCGATCAATGGCAAGTTTACTTCCTATAACAAAGCTTTATTGACCGACCTGCTGCGCGGCGAATGGGGTTTTGAGGGCCTGGTCGTCAGTGACTGGGGGGCAGCGTCTGCCGACAAAGAAAATTCGCTGGCGGCTGGCATGGATTTGATCTTATGCGGGCCAAACGATATGACCGGGGCAAAAACAGCGGTGGAGGAAGGCCGCCTGCCGAAGGTGGTGCTGGACGAACGCGTGGCTCGGATCTTGAAAACCATTGTCGAGGTGAGAGCGGAACAAGCGCAGATTCCTGCCGAGTATGAACCGACCAGTCTCCTGAACTGTGCTTATGATGCCATCGTGGATGGGAGTGTGCTTTTGAAGAATGATGGCGCTGTTTTGCCGCTCCCTAAAGATGCCGGGGTAACCTTTTACGGAAACCGCAGCCGCGACATGCTTGAGTATGGCAGTGGTTCGACCGCCGTACCAACCAATCTGCACAGCAATGTCTATGACGAATTTGGAAAGCTGCGCGGAACAGCGCTCTTCGAGACGATGGATGGCGCGGACACGCTGGTTTACACGGTGGCGGCCCCAGCCGGAGAAAACGTAGACCGCAGCGTCATGGACATTGAAGAAGCGGACCGGGAGCGTCTGCCGCAAGTCTTGAGAGAAGCGAAGCAAAAAGGCCTGAAAACAGTCGTGCTGCTCAACATTGCCGGGCCGGTGGATATGCGGAGCTGGATCGATTACGCGGACAGCATCCTGTGCATCTTTATCCCCGGCTGCATGGGCGGCAAGGCAGGGGCTGCGCTGTTGGCAGGCTGTGCTTCCCCGGCTGGAAAGCTGCCGGTTACCTTCCCTATGCGCTACGAAGATACCCCATCCTACCCGAACTTCCCGGGCGAGTATAACGATGTGTATTACGGTGAAGGTGTTTTTGTCGGCTACCGCAGTTATGAAAAACGCGACGTTCCCGTGCAGTATCCCTTTGGGTTTGGATTAAGCTACACCCAATTTGAAGCATCACTGGAAGCCAGTAGCTTCGAGTTTGATACCCAGACCCAGGATACCATTGAAATTCCGGTGCGGGTGAAGAATATCGGAGACAGAGACGGCAGCGAGGTGATCCAGGTCTACAGCGCTGAGATCAGGCCGCACATCCTGCGCCC
>CAYYNB010000338.1:0-2165 GCA_964472565.1 uncultured Anaerolineaceae bacterium | reverse complement strand
CGCGTCGGCGGCAGCGTTGCGGAGAGCGTCACAGTGTCACAACCGTAACAGGCACTTTTTTGCCCACTTGTGAGGCGGATTTGATACGGGGTGTATTTTTTGAAAATCTCAGAAAGATGATATTTTGGATCTGTTACGCTGTGACGCCTGTTACGATCGCTCGCAAAAAGAAAAAGCCCGTCACAGTGTCACAACCGTAACAGGCTCCCCAACGCTCACTTTGCGACAGATTTTTATCGCCTATCCGTCTTCGTCACAGGTGTCACAACCATCACAGCCCAGAATCTCCGACTTGAGCCGCCAAAATCGCGAGGTCCCACCCCGGACCCGGCGCTGTACAGTCAGGTTGTTGGTTCCAGGCAGCAGCAGCCCTTCTTCCTTTAACTGAGCGCCAATGGCAGCAGTGGTGAAGCGCAGCGGCTGCACCTTGCAGATTTCCTTGTGGGCGATCTCCGGCAGCAGGTAAACATAGCCCCCGTCGCGGTAGCCGACTTTCGTCACACCGGGTCCCGGTTCGCGCGGATTGCGCATATCCTCATCGATCATCGCCTGCCCACCGGCGAGCAGTTGGCCGAGCAGATCCAAGAACACCTGGCTGGCGCGTTCCTGTCGCACGGCCTGAGCCGTTTCGAGGATCACATCCTGCCAGCCGGGCAGCACCTCGTCGGCCTCTTTTTCTTCGAGAAACTTACGCAGCAGTTGGTAGACCGTCACTAACACCGCCCAGTTCTGGACAATGCGTCCGGTGTTGGCCTGGGAGCCGCCCAACAGTGCCAGTTTTTTGCGGTAACCCTCGGCGCTGGCCGCAAACCGCCGGGCAATGTCACCCACCAGGTCATATTCTTCGACCTGGCGAGCAATCCACGCTGCAAACTCGACGGTGAAGCCAGAGAGATGCTGGCGGAATTGGTCGGCCTGGGCGAGTTTCTGCCCGCCGGGATCGCGGTGTTCCCAGGGGGGCACGTCCAACACCAGCATACGTGACAGCACCGAGGCCTCGCCTTCCAACACCGTCTCACCGGTGCTCAGGATCAGACCCCGGCAAGGACGCTCCTGGCGCAGTTTGGCTTCACGAGTCAGGCGTCCGCGCCCCATGCCGCGCGAGTAACTTTGCAGGAAGCGCGTGAAGGTGCGCTCGTCAGCATAGATACTTTTGTAGTCGTCAATCCAGTAGAGCGCATCGGCCAGCGGATAACCCATCGCTTCCACCGTATTGATCGTGTCTCCCCACTGCGCAGGCGGCGTATCGCGCGAAAACACCCCGTAGAAGCTGCTCATCAGCGCGGCCAGCTCGGACTTGCCGCTGCCATACGTCCCCGCCAGATGGATCGCCGGTCGCGGCGCGGCTGCCGGAAAGAAACGTTGCAGCAGCGGTAGGAGGGCAAAGGCAAGACAAGTCGGCGCAAGCTGCTTGGGAAACACAGGGATCATGGCTTCAAATGCGCTCAGGCTGTCTTGCCAGGTCGTGTCTTGCAGACCATAATCCTGCAGCCGGGCATCCAGTTCCACGTCGGGCGGCTCATCCACTTTTCCATTCGCGTTCACACAGAAGCCCGGTGAAACATAGGTCCAATGCCCATCAATCTGCGTCCAGCCCATAAAACGATAGTTCGTCCGGGTCGGATAGTCCCCCGACAGGCTTAGGATCGCTGGGGCGAGATGTTTGCCCATTCCAGCCCGCACGGTAAACGTTTCTCCGCCGCGACCGGCGATGAACCGCCGCAGCGCCGCGTCATCCCCAAAAACCTCACTCGGCACTTGCAGGGCGAAAGTCTGGTCGTTTTTGGTCAAGACCAGTGAAGTTACGTGCTCGACCTGTCCATCATCGTTGACCTGGGAAATGCGCTCGGTGACACACGCGGTCCAGTCTGCAACGGTTTTGTCCGCCGGGCCGTAATACGTTTCCCGCCGGTGGACCATGCGACCATCCATCTCAAGATAACGCTCGTTTTCGGGCTGGGCCTGGAATCGTTCACGTTCCAGTGTCTTGCGTGCCTGCCGGTACTGGCGCTCCAGGTCGCCGGTTTTCACGCCATTGCCGCACAATTCCTTGAGTTTGGTGCGCTGCACTGCCCATTCGACCGGTTCCAGGTGGGCGCAGGCTGAGACGACTTCGGCGATCTGTTCCGGCGTCGGGCGTTCCGGTTGCTCCTGGCTGCCGAAGC
>CAYYNB010000337.1:0-2167 GCA_964472565.1 uncultured Anaerolineaceae bacterium | reverse complement strand
CAGGCGTCACGCCGGGCGTGGCGCATCATCCAGGACCGTCCCTGCCGCGTGTTTTACCCGTTTTATGCGGAGACGATGGAGAACCAGGCCGTCAACCTCATTGGGCGTAAGCAGCAGGCGGCGAACCTGCTGTACGGCGACACGAATGGGGGTGGCCTGAGCAACCTGACCGGCTCCGAGAATGGCGCGGGCGACCTGCTGGCGGAACTGGCGAAAGCCATCGACCAGGACGAAAGCGTCACCGACTTACGCGACCTCTTCGCACGCCATGCCCAGCAAACGGATCCCACCGAGAGCGCCTGGTTTGTGGCCGAGTCGGAACCCGAGCCGGTCTACGCGGCTGAAGGCGGCGATGATCTGGTTCGCTTTGGGGTCGAGGAACTGGGCGGCGTAGTGGTGGAAGTGGCCGAAAGCGCCGAGTTGGACGAGAAACATCCAGCACCGCATCCCGCAGCCTTGCCGCCGCGCAAGAAGACCCGCCGTCGCAAGGTGAGCCTGTTTGATGTACCCGAATCCGATGAACAGCCAATCCAGGTACCCAACTGGCCTCTCCGCCAGCCGGAACCGGAGCCTGTGCCGGTCAAGATGGTCCCCGAAGTCCGGCAGTTGGCGCTGTTTTAGGTGGTGCTCCATGTGCACCGAGACACTCGACTTTCTGAGAGCTTTGTTTGCCCCGTGTGAGCAGGGCTTTCTCACCTTTACCGCTATCCATCCGGATGGGCGGCATCCCACGCCCTCACGCCATGTGCCGGTGGGTGATTCAGCCTGTCTTGCACGCACGCTAGATCGCCTCAAAGTTGCCAATGAGCAGGGCTGGGGGGCGTATGTCGCAATTGCCACTCGCAAAGCCAACCTCGGACGCTGGCGGCGTGGGGGAGAGGACGACCTGCTCGTGCTGCCCGCGTTGTTCGTGGATATTGATCGATCCCCAGAGATTGTCTTGCCTGGGATACGCGACTTCCAACCAGCTCCGTCTTGCATCATTGGTTCAGGCCGGGGCGTGCATGTGTATTGGCTGCTCCCCACGCCGACCCAGGATATGCGTCAGGCAAAGTCTGTCTTGCATGGATTAGCGGCTACTTTGCGCGGTGATGTGATGTCACCAGCCCAAAGCATGAGACTGATCGGTACCCGTAATACCAAAGCTCGGACAGGCGGGGCACTGTGCCACCTGCTGGCGTTTCACCCAGATCGGCGTTATTCGCTCGATGATTTCGCGCAGTATGCAACCTTGCCGCGCAAGATATGTACCCGTTCTTCACACCAGACAACCGGTGAACTTAACTCGCGCGTAGTGGGGGCTCTGGCCGATCTTTTCCTGGCGCACGGCTATAAACCCAGAGGGACCTGGCTGAACGGTCCATGTGTGTACCCCGAATGCCACAAGCACAGCGACGCACGACCGTCATTTGGTTACAACACCGCGAGCGGCTTCGGTTATTGCCACGTCTGCGGCACGCTGCTGACCAAAGACCTGTGTCATGCGGTAGGTATCGATCCTGCGGAGTATAGAGGGTTGCTGGTGGGATCAGCTAATCGGTAACTCAAAACGTGCCAATTGTAGATAGGAGCTTTTCCATGAACGAGTTCGTTATGCACGACCAATCGCTCGTGAACCTGGAGTGGCAGCCTGTGCTGCTCGTCAATGTCAGCCAGCAATCGCTCACTCAGACCTGTTACTGCCTTTCCATTAGCCGGGTCTATCTCGCACTACATCCGGATGGTATCGTCTGTGCGGCATGGGACGTGCCACCTGTGGATCGTGTATTTCCGCGTGCCCATTTGGTGGGGTGGAAACCGTCGCGCGATGTACCCTTCGCGCTTCCCGTTCAATTCAGGCGCACAGGCGATCCTCGCGTCTCCTCGACTATCGCCGATGGAACCTGGGTGCTGCCTTACGATCCCCACAGGTACTCGCAGTTGGAACAGGCACAAGCCGCACTACAACAGACGATGGACCACATCCGCTCGATCTTATCGGATGTGGTGCGTCGCACTCATGACCCTCGGTGAGCAGGGTTGTTTGTGAATGACCTCGTCGAAAAACAGAATAATTCCTCAGAATAGGTGAGAACATCATGCACATCACCGTCCAACTGACCCCCGATGGGCGGCGGTTTGAGTTCGAGCTGCTGCCTGATGGGGATATGTGGTTCCTGAATCCGGT
>CAYYNB010000336.1:0-2180 GCA_964472565.1 uncultured Anaerolineaceae bacterium | reverse complement strand
GCACCCCTGACGCCGCCCAGGGTGCGCGTCAGGGGGTCGGCCCGGCACGCCAGGCCGACGTGTCGCACCCCGCAGCGTGCCCACAGGCCGCGCTGTTTTTGGGTGCGACGGTCGCGTTGCCGCGACCCGAAAAAGCCAATTGCGTCTGCGTTCCTACTTTGTGTGTGACATAGGTTAATCGCTGTTTGCCTCCACATCCGGCATCATCTACCATGTGACATGAATCAACAGTGAAAGGAAAACCACCATGATACGACAAACGATCTACGGTGTGCTGGCCGTGACTCTGCTGGTTGGAACACTTGTGGTGTTGGGACTGGTCAGCAATGGGGTCAGCGCTCAAGGCACCCCTACACCATCGCCTGACCCTGATGATGTGTTGGAACTTGCCTGGAACTTCTCTGGCAGCAACGCCGACTGGATGCCTGTGATCCAGGAATTCGACGGCGTGGCGATGGTGCTGGTGCCAGCGGGATGCTTTGAGATGGGCAGCACCGATGAGGAGATCGAAGCAGTTTTTCAGCAGTGTGAAACAACCTATCCAACCCGTAGTTGTGAAAATGCGGGGTTTGAGGCGGAAAGTCCGAAGCATCGCGTGTGCTTTGAGGAACCATTCTGGATGGATCGAACTGAGGTGACTAACGCCCAGTTTACGGTGTTCAAGGGACTGGCGGCTTCGGGGAGTTACTGGCGGGACGAAGCTGGCCCCCGCGAGCAGATCACGTGGACAGAAGCATCGGCATTTTGTGAAAGTCGAGGCGGACGTTTACCCACGGAGGCGGAATGGGAGTACGCAGCGCGGGGACCGGACAGCCTGATCTATCCCTGGGGCAATGAATGGGCACCCGATAAAGTGGGATTGGACGAAGACGCCAGCCATCAGACCGCCGATGTAGGGAGTTGGCCAGCGGGAGTATCATGGGTAGGGGCGTTGGACATGAGCGGGAATGTGTGGGAGTGGGTGGCAGACTGGTACGACCGTAATTACTATGGGGCGCTGGACGATGGAACGATTAATCCGACAGGGCCAGCAGCAGGAGAGGCTCGCGTGTTACGTGGGGGTTCGCGGGTCCACGTCGAGCCTTACTCCTTCCGTACTGCGTTCCGCCTCAAGAATGTTCCCGATAGCCGATTCCTGATCTACGGCTTCCGCTGCGCCCGCTCAATGGATACAACTAGCGCACTGCCAGCCGCTACTGCCGAGCCTGCGCCAGAACCGACGCTGGTTGATCCTGAAACGGCTGCTCTTCCTGCCGGAGCACATAACACCGACTGGACGCCGGTGATCCAGGAATTCGATGGGGTGGAGATGGTGCTGGTCCCGGCGGGATGTTTCCAGATGGGAAGCACGGAGGAGCAAATTGAAGCAGCGTTTGATGCATGTGAAAGAGAATATCACGATCCAACGGAAAAATGTGAGAGATTCTGGTTTCAAGTAGAAAGTCCGCAGCATGAAGTATGCTTTTCAGAACCGTTCTGGTTGGATCGATACGAGGTGAGCCAGGGGCAGTTTGAGCAGTTTGATGGACATGCCGCGATTGACCCGGTGTTTCTGGGTAACGACCTTCCTCGCGAAAGCATCACGTGGTTCGAGGCGCGGGATTACTGTGAGCAGCGTGGAGCACGGTTGCCCACCGAGGCGGAATGGGAGTATGCGGCGCGTGGGCCAGATGGGCTGGTATATCCGTGGGGAAATACGTTTGAGTGCAGTCGGGGGAATTTTGACGATGAGACAGAGTTTACAGAAGAAGTCATAGTAGGAGGTGCGGGATGTGATGGTTTTGATCGCACGTCTCCGGTAGGAAGTTTTCCGGCGGGAATGTCATGGGTAGGGGTATTGGACATGGGCGGGAATGTGTGGGAGTGGGTGAGCAGCCTGTATCAGCCCTATCCTTATAGCGAAATGGACAAGCGCGAAGGTAACAATGTTAAGGAATATCGTGTGGTGCGTGGGGGAGCGTGGGACATTATCCCTACTGCTGTCTGCAGTGCGGCGTTTCGGCAGAACGAGGATCCGCGATTTGGGTACAGCTTCAACGGATTGCGATGCGCCCGCTCTCGGTGAGGACAGGCCAGCGAAATATCGGAGTGAAAAATGCCAGACGTGAAAGACATTTTGCCGCCATCGTTTGAGTGGGTGGAGATTCCGGCGGGACGAGTGGAACTGGAAGATGGGCATG
>CAYYNB010000335.1:0-2258 GCA_964472565.1 uncultured Anaerolineaceae bacterium | reverse complement strand
GGCCTTGACGGGTCCCTTCCTCTGCGTTGTGCCGTGAGGGTACCGGCGCGTTGCCGGTATTCAACGGACGAGCCGCCCAGTGATGCAACACCGAACGGCCCTAGACACTCTGACAACGGAGGTCAGCATGTCTCACAACGATTCTACCAGCAACACATTTTTCGAGCAGTATTTCGAGGACCGTTTCGCGCCGGTCGAGGCCACCCTGTCGATCTGGGGTGTGCGGGCATTCCCCAGTAAGGGCGACCTGGCACGCGATGAGGCGCTCCAACACGCGCGGATCGTGATGTGGGAGCAGTACAGCGGCGATCCCGAAACCTGGGCATCCAAGCCGCCCCAGGTTTGGGTGGCCTTCTCCAAGCAGGTCTACGAGCATTTCATCCTGCATGAGAAGGTGGTCGAGCGACGCACAGATTACGCGGAGGATCTGGTCCACGACGACAGCGACCTGACCGGCGATGAAGCCCTCTCCGGTAAGCTGCGCGCTCAGCAGCAGCGCTCCCAGTATCCCCGCGAAATCCTGCTGGCCGACGACCGGATCGACCTGGAGCGAGGCATCCAGCGCGGCTTTGGGAAGTTGCCTGAACGTTACCACGCGGATATGCGCCTGGTGATGGCTGACATCATGGAAGGCTACAGCCAGATCGAGATCCGCCAGCGGCACGGTTGGTCGGACAACCACACACGGGTATTGTTCCGCCACCTGCGCACCACTTTCTACGAAGCGCTAACAGGCCACAAGCGCCCGTCGTGTGGATATGTGGGCAGCAAAGCGCCGGCCAGCGACGCTGAACTGCGCCAACTGTGTGAGCTGCGCGCCCAGGGCTTGAGCTTCGTCAAGATTGGCGCACGCCTGGGTTACTCCCAGGGGTGGGTGATGCAAAATCTCCAGCAGATGCAAAACCACCGCCCAACCGTCACCGAACGTGAGCAGGCGCGGAACGAACGCATTGCCGAGGTGCAGGCGCTGCTCGACCAGGGCATGAAGCTCCGGAACATCGCCATTGAGTTGGGCACGAGCTATAACACCGTCCGGCGACTGCTGGGCAAGTGTTGATCACGGGGGCCGCGCGGCCCCTTTTTTGGTTGGGCAGCCTAACAGGAAGTTCAGGATTGGAGATGGATTCTATGTTTAAGCATGGTGCAAACGCCGGCGGGCGTCACCTGATCTATCCGTCTCCTGTGCTGCTGAAGAAAGGGCCGATCAGATCCGCAGGCGCGGCGGGGTTACATCTCACTTTAATACAGGAGAGCCTGTGGCCGGTGTGGCAATGCTTCCCGTTGAGACTGATCATGTCAGACGGATTACTTTATACTGATTATTGCAATTAAGAATATGAAGTAAATAGAAGTATAGAATAGCGGTGGGCAAACGTAGCTTGATCATCCAGAAAACGCAGCTCAAACGGCCCTAGGATCAAATAACCGTAACACGCTAACGACCAGGTGGGTTAAACGAGGCAGGCGTATGACAACCTTTAACGAAGATGTCTTGATCAACGGCGGTCTCCAGGTATATGGCACCGACGACGTGGTGCAGGTGGAAGTGCGCGGCACAGCAGATCAGAGTCAGCCCCTGCAAACCTGGGCTGACAGCACAGGCGATCCGCTGGCCCAGGTCACGAGCGACGGGCGGCTCGAACTCGGCACCCTGGATATGGGCACGCCCGATGCACTCATCGAAGCCAACAACACCCTCACTTTACCGTCATCCGCGCCCCTGCGTGGGGTGCAGTCGCTCGGACGTGTCACGGCCAATTCGCCACAAACCCTGGGAGATGGGATCGCCTGGAGTGTCCACGAATTGGAACTGCTGGGTAACGCTGCTGTGAGCGGCATCCACGCTGCCTTGCGGAGCAGGCTGACCCAGCAGAACACCGGGGACGCGGATCAGGCCGAACTGTGCGCCGCCGACTTTGAGGCTATCAACGAGGGCGGCAACGGCACGCACCCACTCGGCAGGCTGATCGGCATCCAGAGCACGGTGACCAACGAGACCAGCGGTCACTTGGACGAGGCGGTAGGTGTCAGCATTACCATCAACGACGAAGGCACCAGCCCGGTGGATACGGCCTACGGACTCCAAATTGATTCGCTGCCTGCCAGCGCTGGCGAAGCCTACGCGATCCATACCGGCGATGGTGCGGTTCACCTGGGTGACTTCATGGAACTAAAACGCCCGGCGGCTGTGCCAGGCCAACCTGCGACCGACCTGATCCGGGTGTACCCGAAATCAGATGGTAAGCTGTACGCCAAGA
>CAYYNB010000334.1:0-2273 GCA_964472565.1 uncultured Anaerolineaceae bacterium | reverse complement strand
TCTCCAACCGAGTTGGAAGAGGGGGAAGTTGGGCGCAGCAAGCAGCGCCCCTACGGGTGGCGCGGCGGAAAGCGCGGGGCGATTCGTGAATCGCCCCTACGCAGAGGTAGGTTGATCGGGTGTTGGGGGGACAGTCTGAAATTTACTGAGAAAGGATCATTGTATGACCAAACGTTATTTTGCTCTGATCGTGGCCGTGTTACTTTTGGCCCAACCGTTGGCGTTGGCGCATGGACAGGATGGCGGCTGGACGCCCGAAGAACAGGCCGCGCTGGATGAGGTGGCGGCGGCGTTCGCTCACTTTATGGCGCTGGAGAGCTATACGGCGAATGTGGCTCAGGATGTCGAGCAGTATATGGAAATCCCCATGATGGGCAGCGATTCGATTTCGACCACCACCACGATTGATACCGCCGGCACAATCGAAGCAGGGCAGCCGGCCATCGACAACCAGCACCTGGTTATGACGGAAAAAATTACGCAGGAATCGGAGGGCGCTGGGTCTTCCGCGCCGATGGTGGTTGGCCCGATTGATCTCGAAATGATCGTGGTGGATGATCGCATCTACCTGAAGGTAGGCGTTCCCGCCGAACTGGCAGGTTATTTCCCGGAAGACTGGCAGGACATCACCGAAGGCGCGGATATGTATCCGGGCATGGAGATGTTCGACTTTAAGGCGATGCTGGAATTGAGCGGCAATTTCGGCGAGGATTACGTGAATAACCTGATGAATGCGACGACGGGCATCGAAATTCTGGGCGAGGCCGATCTGGATGGCCGCACGGTCAACCGCTACCGTCTGACGCTGGATGTCGAAAAAGCGCTCGAAACGATTGGTAGCTCGAACCTGGAAAGCATGTTCAATAATACGGCCCAGATGCCCTTTGACGTGGGGATGTTCATCGATCTGATTTATGGAAGCGAGAACACCACGTATACGATTGAACTGGCGGTTGGGGCCGATGATCAACTGCTGTACAGCTTTGTGCAGACCATGAGTTTCGACATCACGCTCACATCCGACATGATCACTGATCCACGCCTGGCGGGACTGTCCATTGATTTCAGCCAGACTTATACACAGTCGATCAAACTGCAAACGATGAACGAGCCGGTTAACATCACCGCGCCGCCGCTGGGCCAATAGTATCCGCCAGACCGACACTTCGATATAATCAGCCCCCGCATGACATTCCCATTCGCGGGGGTTTTTGTTGTATGACACGACATCCAAAACTGGCTTTAGGCTTAATTTTCGCGCTGGCGCTGCTGGCGCGGTTCGCACTGGCCGCTGTGTTGTATACGCCGGATTTAACCCGGTTCCAGTCGGGGGACTGGGAGCTGTACCGGATCGGGGGCGAGTATATTCGCGCCGAGGGGGATTTCAGCAACAGCCTGTTTTTGCTGCGGCCCCCGCTGTTCCCGGCGCTCATCGCGCTGCTGGACGGTGACGGCAAGGCGGTGCTGTATGCCAACGTGATCATTGGCGCGGTGATGGCTCCGCTGGCGGTGGTGTTGGCGCGGCAGTTCAAACTGCCGGTCGGCGCGGCGCAGGTGGTCGGGGTGATCGTCGCGCTGGACCCGGCGAATATCGCGTATTCCGCGTGGCTTGGTGCCGAACCGCTGGCAAACACGATGTTTCTGATCATGCTGGTGGCGCTGCTGCAAGCGGTGGTGTACGCGGACGGGTGGCGGGCGCTGGCATGGGCGGCGGTGGCCGGGATCGGGCTGTCGATGTCGGTGTGGTCGCGCCCGGCGGCCTATCTGATCTGGACGGGGCTGGCCGTGTGGCTGGTGCTGGTGTACCGCCGCAAGTGGGCGGCGATTGGCGTGTATGCGCTGGTGAGCGTGATTGGGATCGGCGCGTTGGTGGTGCATAACGGGCGCGTGTTCGATAACTATACGGTGTCGTCGGTGGGCGCGTACAGTATGCTGTATTACCGCGCGGCGTCGGTGGAACACTGGGGTTCCGGCGATGAGATGGACACAGTGTACCTGCGGCTGGCGGCACGGGTCGAAGAAAAGCTGGGGCGCGATCCGGCGCAGGTTAACGATCTGACGCGGCATACGCATTATTCCGGCTCATCCGAACTGACCGATGCGATGATGGAAACGGCGCTGGAAACGTTCAAAAAATATCCGGCGGCGTATGTTTTTACGATTCCGATTGGGATGGGACGGATGTACGGCTTTTCGAGCCAGATTCCGAACTGGATGCAGCCCCTGGAAGTGGTGTGGAATCTGGTGTTGGTGGCGGGGGCCGTCGTGGGGCT
>CAYYNB010000333.1:0-2292 GCA_964472565.1 uncultured Anaerolineaceae bacterium | reverse complement strand
GCATCACTCAGCGCCCCCGAGAAGAACACCTGGATCAGCACCGCCGAGCGATTTTCGTCCTCTGGCAGCGGGCCGCGCAGCCAGTCTGCCAGTGCCGCCCGCCCCGTGCTGGTGATGTGATACACCTTGCGGTTGGGCTTTGAGGTCTGCGGCTGAAGCTCCACCTCCGTCCAGCCGCGCGTGGTCATGCGCGCCAGCGTCTGGTAGATCTGGCTCTGATCGGCGGGCCAGAAGAACTGCACCGACTGATCAAAACGCTTTTTCAGGTCGTAGCCGCTCAGCGGCAGGTAATTGAGAAAACCGAGGATGGCATACTCAAGACTCATATAATGTTATTCCCATATAGTGTTATTCCTATAATAGATCGAATCGGAGGAAGAGTCAAGAGGGGAGAGTGGGAAGTAGGAAGTAGGAAGTAGGAAGTAGAGAGTAGGTAGAAGGTAGCCGGCGGATGATGGCTGTAAGTTGCCGGATGCGGCTGCACACTTTACCTGCCCACCCACCCCGGCTATTTTTTCAGGTACAATGTTTCCCACAGGAGGGAAAGGCCATGACCGTATGCAGCGCTTTTCAACTACAACCCACCTACCGCGACTACGTATGGGGCGGCGACCGGCTGCGGCCGGGGAACGCCCCCACTGCTGAGGCGTGGGTGGTCTATGAGCACAACGCGATCCTCAATGGGCCGCTGGCTGGCAAAACCCTGGGGCAGGCTGCCGTTGAACTGGGGGCTGAACTGCTGGGTACGCGCTTTGCCGCCATGCCCAACACAGCCGGGCGCTTCCCGTTGCTGATCAAGCTGCTGGACTGTGCCGAATGGCTGTCGCTGCAGGTGCATCCAAACGACGCCCAGGCACGCCAGCGGCACGGCCAGACCGAGTTCGGCAAGACCGAGGCATGGTATTTCATTGAAACCGAACCGGAAGCGAAGATCATTGCCGGGCTGGAGCGCCCTTTGACCCCCGCCGAACTGGACGCAGCCGTCCGCGACGGCTCGATCATTGACAACGCCCGTTATGTCCCGGTTCGCCCGGGAGACATGGTGCTGATGAATGCCGGAACCGTGCACGCGCTGGGGCCAGGCATGTTGGTTTACGAGGTGCAGGAAAACTCAGACTGGACCTACCGAATTTATGACTGGGGCCGCCCGCAAACCGAGACGCGCAAATTGCACATCGAGGAGTCGTTGGCGGTGATCGACGCAGCCGCCTTGCCGCCCCTCACCCATGCTGATGCCCATGCCAGCACCCACCTGACCCAATCCCCTTATTTCACGCTGGATCGCATTCAGGTGAGCGGCAGCCTGCCCCACCCGGTGGGGCCTGAAAGCTTCCAGGCGCTGACCGTGATCGAAGGCCAGATGGTACTCACCTCAGGCGGGCAAAGCATGACACTGGAGCGTTTCGCCACCGCGTTTCTGCCCGCCGGCTGCGAGACGGTGACGCTGGAATCGTCAGCCGCGCAGGTGCTGTGTGTCGGGTTGCCGTAAGGGAAGAAGTCAGTAGTCAGTGGTCAGAGGACAGCACTGCGATTCTTAAGGTGGAAATCCAGTAACCATTCCCCACCGTCTTCTTCGCGCCCTTCGCGTCTTTGCGGTTCGATTCGTTTTTCATCACGGATGGACGAACGTCACGAGTGTCGCTGTTGTGCACTGCAGCCACTCTGTCTCCGAACGCCGTTCAACACGATTGTATGGCACATATCAACACCGGCGTTCGGTTTCACTCCCCCATCCGCGAAGAACGCGAATGGAGGAGGAGAAGGCGCCCTGGCTCCGGCAGGAATCCGTCATTCGTTCATTCGTGTTCAATTCGTTGACGGTTCCCCGAATCGATTCGGGCGGATCCGGTCCGCCTCGACAATGCCCGATCTTTGTCGCGGCGCACGGTGTGCCGATTTGGTCATCCACTGGGACGGGCTATGATCGCACTGGTACGATTCACCCGGTTGTTCCCGCCCGTCCCCTACAAAAACCTGTCAATTGTAGGGGCGCGGCACGAATGGCACGAAGAGACGAATTACACGAAAAATGGGTGGGGTGGGTCGCCAGCTTCGCTGGCGCGATGTTTTTTCAGCCCACCGTCTTTTCCACCGGTCACAAACAAATTGTTTAGTCTTTTTGTTTAGATTTGCCTGGCTTTTATACAGGCTTTATTTGTACTTTATCCTGCTTTAATGGTAGAAACAGATATTAACGGTACAATTACCATTATCCATTCATGCGAATATCGATAATTATGATCGGTCTGCACGGTGGCAAACCTGCCCCCGCTGATCCTTCATCCGACATTC
>CAYYNB010000332.1:0-2313 GCA_964472565.1 uncultured Anaerolineaceae bacterium | reverse complement strand
CTACCACGGCAACTCCTAGAGAGCCCGAATATAAATCAAAACCACCAGCGCCATGTCAAATATAATGGTGTTTAATCTACCGATTACCCATTTTGATTATTGCTTTATCCGAATAATTATGATTTAATAAATCAACCTTACAGTTTTGTAACAATTCGTCACGATCTTTCCGCTTATTCGTCAAACAAGTAAATATCCCCAATTTGTACACAGGAAAAAGCCTGCATTTTTTGGCGCTCCCTCATATATTGCGACCAAACTCAGACCCTGGTGGGACTCTTCGGTAGCACGCACACCAACAGTGAAAAGGTTCGCTTCGCGAATTTTCCCGGTTTTGGTGAGTAAACCCTATTCTTTTTTTCCAAAGGAGTGAAGATGAAAAAGTTTTCTGTTCTGTCTGTAGCGATTATCTTGAGCCTGGTCCTCAGCCTGGCGGCAGCGGCGCCCGTCAACGCCGGACAAGGCAACAATGACAAGGTCCGCGTCCTGATCGAGTTTGCCCCCGGTCATAAGGGCGACGTGGAAAACGAACTCAACGGCATGGGCGCGGAGTTCCACTTCGCGTTTGATGACCTCAACACAGTAGCGGTGAGCGTTCCCGCCCAGGCGCTCAACGGCCTGCAACACAACCCCAATGTGGTGAGCATTGAGGAAGACGCCATCCGCTATCCCATCAGCATCCTGCCCAGCCAGAGCGCTGCCCCTGCCGCCGTTACCCTCACCGGGCAAACTGTGCCCTACGGCGTGGACATGGTCCAGGCCCGCGAAGTATGGGACGCGAACGGGGATGGCGTGGTGGATACCGGAGCCCCCACCGGTTCTAACCGCAAGATCTGCATCATCGACTCCGGTTTTTACACCGGGCATGAAGATCTGCAGGGAGTGGACGTTTCAGGTTACGACGGCAACCTGCCCTGGAATACGGACGGCAGCGGCCACGGCACGCACGTCTCCGGGACCATTGCCGCGGTGAACAACGCCCTGGGCGTGATCGGCGTCACCCCCGGCGCCGTGCAGGTTTACATGGTGCGCGTCTTCGGTGACGACGGCGCCTGGGCCTATTCTTCCACCCTGGCCGACGCCGCCAACCGCTGCGCCGCTGTCGGAGCCAACATCATCAGCATGAGCCTGGGCGGCAGCAAGTCCAACCGCACCGAGCAGAACACTTTCAACAACCTGTATAGCCAGGGCATTCTGTCCATCGCCGCTTCAGGGAACGAAGGCACCACGGCCCTCTCCTATCCTGCCGGCTATTCCTCGGTTGTTTCGGTAGCCGCCATCGACGAGAGCAAAGCCTGGGCCACCTTCTCCCAGTATAACAGCGCGGTGGAATTGGCCGCCCCTGGCGTGGGTGTGCTCAGCACCGTGCCGTATGTCGATGAATCCAATGTCACGGTGGGCGAAAACACTATCTATCCCGCAGTTCAACTTGAATATGCTCCCGAGAATTCGGCTAGCGGCGTGATGGTCGATGGCGGTCTATGCACCGCGACTGGCCCTTGGACCGGCAAGGTGGTGCTCTGCCAACGCGGCACCAACACCTTCTTCGAAAAATACATGAACGCCTCCACCAGCCAGGCCGCCGCGGTAGTCATCTACAACAATGTGTCCGGCGGATTTAGTGGCACACTGGGCGAGGCAGTGGCCGGAACCATGCCCGGCGTGACCATGAGCCTGGAAGACGGACAAGCCCTGGTAGCTATGGGCGCTGTTCGCGCCACGGTCACAGGCGAAATCGTCGCGCCTGCCAGCGGCTACGAATACTACGATGGCACCTCGATGGCGACCCCACACGCATCCGCCGTGGCCGCCCTGGTGTGGAGCGCCAAGCCCACCGCCACCAATGCCGAAATTCGCGCCGTCCTCCAGCAAACCGCTGAGGATTTGGGAGCCGCCGGACGCGACAACTACTACGGTTACGGCCTGGTGCAGGCCAAAGCTGCCATCGACGCCCTGATAGGCGGCGGGGGCAGCGAGCCCACCCCCATGTTCGTCGCCGACCTGGCCGGCTCACGAACCGTCAAGGGCTCCAAGTGGACCGCGACCGTGACCATCACGGTCAGCCCGGCTGTTTCCGGCGTGGTTGTCACAGGCACGCTTGGATCCTCCACCGTCTCTTGCACCACCGGCACAACCGGAGCCTGCAGCGTCTCCGCCAGCCTCAAGACCAGCGTGACCAGCGTCCTTTACACGGTCACCAACCTGGCGAAAGATGGCTACACCTACCAATCCGCCAGCAACGTTGAAACGAGCATCACCGTTACAAAATAACCTGCTATCGCCTGACAAAGAGGCGGGCCGAACGGCCCGCCT
>CAYYNB010000331.1:0-2332 GCA_964472565.1 uncultured Anaerolineaceae bacterium | reverse complement strand
GCTTGCGGCGGTCCCGTGAGTTGCGTCCCAACACCGATTCCACGCAGTCGAAGAAACTCAAAACGCACCCAATGCGGATGCGGTAGTACACTTGTGAACCCCGTTTGTCGTGTTCGATCAGCCCGGCGTTCTGGAGCATCGCCAGGTGCCGTGACACAGTGGACATGCTCACGCCGATCAGGTCCGTCAACTCCTGGACGCACCGCTGGCCGCCTCGGCTCAACTCGTCCATCAGGAACAGGCGAGTCGGGTGCGCCATCGCCTTGACGATCTTGGCCCGAGCTTCGTAGTGGGCCTGCGCTTTTGCGTTGGAAAGGGAGACCATCTTGGTTTGCGTCCCGTGGACGGGTTGCGTATGCACCCCTGGGTATTTGGCCAAAGAGCCAAGGCTCAGGGCAAAAAAAGAGGCCGCGATCCACGCTCCTACGACACCAGCAGCCTCTGCTGGTTCTTGGCATTGGACTTCATGACCGATTCCACGCAGTCGAAGAAGTTCAGCACGCAGCGGACGCGGAGCCGGTAGTACACCTGCGCGCCGCGGCGTTCGTCCTCGACAATACCCGCCCCCTTGAGCATCGCCAGGTGCCGCGACACGGTGGACATGTCCGCGCCGACCATCTCCGTTAATTCACACACACACCGCTCGCCGTTTCTCGCCAACTCATCGACGAGAAACAGCCGGGTCGAATGCGCCAGCGCCTTGATGATCTTGGCGCGGGCTTCGTATTGGGCTTGGGTCTTGGCGTCCATGGTGTTCATTCCCGGCTTAGGTCTCGTAAGACAATAGACTACCCAATTTGTGCGTCAGTCACTGCTGAGCGCAGCGAAGAATCTCTACAACCAGCGAGCTAGAGATCCTTCGCTTCGCTCAGGATGACAAGGGGCCACCATTCGGCTGAAGTGTTACGTTATTCTTTTACAGATCCTTATCGACAGGTGATATTTGCAAGTTTAGCCAAAAGGGCACTCGTCGGCAAGGGCGGTTCCCGTCCAGGGTCGGTTGAATACCTCACATGAACTAGGCGGATGACCCGGACTGCCCAAAATACCGCCCACGAAAGTACAACGCCACGTTGACCAAGCCGATCAACACGGGCACTTCGACCAGGGGGCCTATCACCGCCGCGAAGGCGGCACCCGAGTCAATCCCGAACACAGCCACCGCCACGGCAATGGCTAGTTCAAAGTTGTTGCTGGCTGCCGTGAACGACAGCGTTGCGGTTTGCCCGTAGGTTGCGCCGGCCTTTCGGCTCATCCAGAAGCTCACCAGGAACATCACCACGAAGTAGATCAACAGCGGCACCGCAATCCGCAGTACGTCCAAAGGAATCCGCACAATCAACTCGCCCTTGAGGCTGAACATGACCACGATCGTGAAGAGCAACGCAATCAAGGTGATTGGGCTGATCTTCGGAATAAACTTCTGCTCATACCAGACTTTGCCCTTGGTCTTCACCAGAACAAACCGCGTGAACATCCCGGCCAGGAAAGGAATCCCGAGGTAAATGAACACGCTCTGGGCGATCTGGGCCATGCTGACCTCGACCACACTGCCGCTCAAGCCAAACAGCGGCGGCAGGATCGTGATGAAGATCCAGGCATAGAGGCTATAGAACAGCACCTGAAAGATGCTATTGAAGGCCACCAGTCCGGCGCAGTATTCCGTGTCGCCCTTGGCCAGATCGTTCCAGACGATGACCATGGCGATGCACCGCGCCAAGCCGATCATAATGAGGCCAACCATGTACTCGAAATACCGCGGATCGGGCGAGCTGAGCCAAGGAAAGAGGAATCCGAAAAACGCAATGGCCAACAGAAACATGAGAATCGGCCCGACGATCCAGTTCTGCACCAGCGACAGCCCCAGGATTCTCCAGTTGCGGAACACGTCGCCCAGTTCCTCATACTTCACCTTGGCCAGCGGCGGGTACATCATCAGGATCAACCCGATGGCGATCGGCACGTTCGTCGTATCCACCTGAAATAGATTGATGAAATTCTCGACGCCGGGGATCAAATACCCGGACCCAACGCCGACGGCCATCGCCATGAATATCCAAAGCGTCAGAAAACGGTCCAAGAAGGACAACCGTTTGCTCGTGCTCTCGCTCATGGGTTGGTTACTCCTGAATCTCATTTCCGGTCGTGGCTGCACCACTTCTGGTTAGCAGCAGTCTCTCTTGGTGGATTTGTATCACTTCAGCCGAATGGCGACTTCTTGTCATCCTGAGCGAAGCGAAGGATCTCTATCTCAACAATCGCACAGATTCTTCGCTTCGCCCAGAATGACCCACTTCAGACGGCTGAAGTGTTACGTGGATTTCGGTTTCTT
>CAYYNB010000330.1:244-2365 GCA_964472565.1 uncultured Anaerolineaceae bacterium | reverse complement strand
AGGAAAAGACCCGGCGCTGCGGCAGATGGTCGTCATCGGCCACAGCCAGGGCGGGCTGCTGACCAAGGCGCCGGCTGTCGATACCGGCGACGTGCTGGTGCGGGCCTTGACCGGCAAGACTTTTGCCGAACTGAAGCTTGCGCCGGAGGACGAGAAGCTGATGCGTTCGTACACCCTGCTCACGCCGCTTCCGGAGGTCAAGCGGGTGGTTTTCATTGCGACGCCGCACCGCGGCAGCTTCCTCGCCAGCGGGCTCGCCCGGCGCGCGGCCAGGTGGTTCATTCACCTGCCCCAGAGCGTCCTGCAGACCAGCGCCGAGGTCATGCGGCTTATCCCCAACGAGGAAGGGGAGGTGCGCCTGGCGTCCACGAGCCTCGACAGCATGTCCCCGGACAACCCCGCGCTGCTCGCGCTGGCGGACGTTCCGGTCGCGCCGCCTGTCAAGGCGCACTCCATCATCGCCATCAAAGGCGACGAGGCGCCGCCGGACGGCGATGACGGCGTGGTGAAATACGCGAGCGCGCACATCGCGGGCGTCGAGTCCGAGCTGGTGGTGCGCAGCGGGCACAGTTGCCAGGGCCGGCCGAAGACGATCGAGGAGGTCCGGCGCATCCTGCTCGAGCACCTCGCGTCTTTCAGGCCGCCCGACAAAGCGGACTCGTGCGATCTTAAACACGAACAACAAAAAGGAAAAGCTCCATGAATAATCAGGCTGTGTTCTGTCGCAAACATCTGGCCGCGGCCGCGGCTATCAGCGCCCTGTTCGCGTGTGGCTGCGCATCAACCTATCAGCAGCGGTCGGTCAAGGGCTCGGGCGTTGTGAGCGACTTGCTTATGCACTTGACTAAGGTTTCCCCGTTGTGGATCATTGACACATGGGACGGCCAGAATTTCCTAAGACGTTGCGTGAGTTCCGACAGCAATTCTCTTCCGACGCCATCTGCTTGGAGTATCTCGCACAAAGCAGATGGCCGAGCGGGTTTGTGTGCCCGAAGTGTGGCGGCAGGGAGCATTGGGTGATTAAGGAGCCGTTTGGATACGAGTGTTCTGGGTGTGGCAGACGCACGTCGCCCACGGCCGGCACTGTGCTGCACCGGAGCCATGTGGGCATCCAGGAATGGTTCTGGGCGGCCTATCTGGTGGCGACGCATACGCCGGGGTTCAGCGCCAAGCAGCTTGAACGTCAGATCGGGTGCGCATACAGGACCGCCTGGTTCATGTTGCACCGTTTGCGGCGGGCGATGGTCAGCGACGCGCGGTCGCGTCTTGACGGAGAGGTTGAAGCCGACGAAACGATTGTAGGAGGCACCGTCAAAGGGAGATTCGGTCGGGGCGTGGCGGCTTCGGAGAACAAAACACTGGTTTTCGGCGCCGTTGAAGTGATCAGCTATACCGACAAGCACGGGCGTGCCGCCGAGAAGGCCGGCCGCGTCCGTTTGGCCATCACGCCAAGAGCCGACGGGGAGTCGATAGGACTGTTTCTCGCGCAGAATGTGGCGGAAGGATCGGAGATCAGCACCGATGGATGGAAAGGGTACTCCAAGACCGCCCTCGCCAACTACCGCCACTCCCCGTCCACGGGGGCGCATGCGACCCACATTCACCGGGTCTTTGGAAACCTCAAGACGTGGATCAACGGTACCCATCATGGTGTAGACCCAAAATACCTACAGACTTACCTCGAAGAATTCGTCTTCCGTTTCAACCGAAGAAAGACACCGATGGCCGCTTTCCAAACGCTTCTCGGGATTGCCGCCGGCAAAGCCCCGCAAACATTGACGGCCTTGAAGGAGCCTTAGTCAAGTGCATAAGCAAGTACATTTATGTAGAAAGAGACATAAAAGTTGTTTCCTTCCGAAGATGCGTGCCTTATACTGCTTTCCCGGTCTCGGGGCAGCCCTTCACAAGTTCGGCTGGGTTCGGTCCCTGGGTAACGCCGAGAGGAAAGCAGGGCGATGGTGAACGCTAAGATCGGGTTCGACAACGAGACGTATTTGGCCGAGCAGACGGAGGAGATTCGACGCCGGGCTGGTCAAAACGGCAACAAGCTGTATCTCGAGTTCGGGGGAAAGCTGATGCACGACATGCACGCCGAGCGCGTGCTGCCAGGCTATGACCCGA
>CAYYNB010000330.1:0-234 GCA_964472565.1 uncultured Anaerolineaceae bacterium | reverse complement strand
CGACGACAGCCCATGCGGCAGACACACGAACACTCATAACACCCTCCTCGTACTGACTAGGAAAATATGCCCATAAAATAACATCTTCTAGGTTATCCCGTCAACGTGCAGCGAATTTCAACGGGAATCGGTCTTCGGTTTGTGACGGGGGTGCGCAGGGCTCGTGCGGGGCGTGTGCGGAGCGACCGGGAGCGCGGACGGCCTCGTCCGCATTGCGAAGGGTGGACAAGAGGG
>CAYYNB010000329.1:0-2462 GCA_964472565.1 uncultured Anaerolineaceae bacterium | reverse complement strand
GTGTCGTGACAGGAGCTACTCGTTCGTGGATTTTTTTGCAACAGAACCGGTACTGGCATCTGTTTAGCCCCTTTCTGCCTTCTTGATCCCGGCATCCATTTTTTGCAACAGAACCACAATTCGCGGTATTAAATGGCTAGACCAAAATCGTTTTGACGCCTGTTTCGGCTTCAAGAGCCGGGCAGAGCTTTTCCTCCAGATACTCCAGGGTGGTCACATTCTCGTCACCCGGACGACCCAAAATAATGAGGGATGCGCCATACTCTTTCGCGGCCTCAATCAGGGCTGGTTCGAGTTCTCCACGCCGGACGGTGTAATTCGCTTCGACTCCCGCCTGTTCAGCCCGTTCCTGGGCCATCAGCAGCAGAAATTCTCCCAGGTGTTTCATTTCTTCTGCCATAGCTGGAACAAAGGGGGCAGTGTAATGCTCCAAAAAACGTACATCTGCCACAAAGATAAAGATGAGCTTTGCTTCACGTTCTTTGGCTATTTCTATCGCCCGACGCTGGGTTTGAAGACTCGCTTCTCCACCACGTGTCGCGCACAAAATGACGTCCATTTTATCCCCCGAAAACTTCAAAACGGAGTAACAACCATCCACATCCCACCAGAAGCGTGAGAAGGGTCACCGGCAGTCCAACTTGAGCGAACCGTTTGAAGGAAATGGTATACCCTGCGCGTTCGGTGACACCGGCTGTCATCAGGTTGGTTTCGCCTCCAATCAGCAGCGCATTTCCCCCAAATGAAGTGCCTATCGCCAGACCATAGTAGAGCACCTTGCTGCTGACACCGATATTTCCTGATAGATAATCTACAACAGGCAGCATCGACGCGGTGAGCGGGATCGTCGCCACGAAAAACGACAGCAGACCAAACCCAAAGACGACGACCAGAATGCCCATCAAAACGCTGTGACCGACAATCTTTCCCATGGCGCTGGCAACAGCACCCATCAACCCCACTTCTTGAACAGCGCCCACTAACATAAACAGCGCCATAAAAAAAACCAGGGTTGTCCAGTCCACCAGGCCTAACATCTTTTCCACATCAGTCTCTACCCAGACCAGCATGACCGTAGCAGCGAGCAGTGCCGTTACAGCAGGGACCATGTGCAGGGTATCCCCGGCGGCAAAAGCCACCAGTGTCACCGCAAAGACAAAGAGTGATTTTCGCAGCATAGCGACATCTTTGATGGTCGCATTTTCGGCTAACTTGGCGTACAGTTTCGGCGAGATACCTTTTTTCCCCCGGCTGAATTCTTCACGGTAATACCACAGCACAAAACCGGTCATCACAACCAGGGCAAGAAGAACACCCAGGGTCAGGTCGAGCAAAAAGTCATTGAATGATAGACCGGCGTGGACACCAATCAGGATGTTAGAAGGTGTGCCAATCAGGGTGCTGGTGCCGCCAATATTGGACGCCATGATCTCGATAATGAGCAGCGCGGTAGGCGGCAGGCTGGCAGCGATGGCCACTTCGAGGGTGATCGGGACCATCAGCAGCATCGTGGTCACATTATCCAGCAGCGAGGAGGCGAGCGAGGTGATGATGACCAGCACAATCACCAATATGAGGGGGCGGCCTCGGCTCCAACGGTAGGACATGAACGCCAGCCATTGGAACAAGCCCGTGCTTTCGATCACGCTGATCACGATCATCATGCCTAACACCAGGAAGATCACTTCCCAGTTGATATAGGTCAGCGCTCGCTCAAAGTCGAAGATGTAGAGTTCTGGCACGAACTTGCCGCCCAGAAACGTCGAGGCAAACACAATCGCGGTGCCAAACAGCGCGGCGGTAGCGTTTGCCATGCGTTCAAAGACAATCAGCAGTAGAACCAACAAAAATGTCCCGGCGGTTACCCAGAAGCCGAGTGTGAAGTCGTTTTTGAGTTGAACCGTTCCCAGGTTCAACGATTGCCCGCTCATCAAGGTCTGAATATGTTCTTGGGTTTCGAGATCGGTGTCGTTAATGTCCAACTCGTAGGTCCAGGTTTTGTAGTGGTGGTGCTGGGCTTCGATCCGCAGAGAATGCTCCGGGAGACGGGGTAGCTCTATCTCCCACAAGCCGCTCTCGAAACTTTCGGTTTCTACTGCCGGTTGTTCTTCGCCATCGAGAAAAACAGCCACGGTAGCCCCCGTTACGGGCTGCCTTTGTTCGTTAAGTAGAAACCCTACAACAGCAGGCAAATTATCATCCTGCCCACCTGCGGGATGAGGCTCCGGGAGCCATATCCAGATCGCCACGGTTAGACAAATGAAAGCCAATCCATAACGCAAAACCCAAGCTCTCATCGCATCTCCTTCAAATGTAGCGGCACGGTACCTTTACTGTGCTTGACTATAGCATAGCTCAAGATAGATGCACGCGAGTCGAGTGGTATTGTTCTCAGAGGGGGACGAAGTGGTTCTGTTGCAAAAAATCTGAGAGTAGGTATCCTCTACTGCAGTTTACAGGAT
>CAYYNB010000328.1:0-2491 GCA_964472565.1 uncultured Anaerolineaceae bacterium | reverse complement strand
TTGGGTGCTTTCTTTTCTTCGCAAGATAGCGCAGCCGCGCGGTGTGTCCAGCCCGTGGGCGGGCTGCGGACTCTGAACCTCGCCCTGGCTTGCGCCGTTCCACTCAGGCGAGGTTCAGGCCGGTCTGGCGACGACACACCGCCGGAAGCGGCTGCGCTGAACGACTTGCGAAAGAAAGCACCTTACCAAAAACATCTGCGGAACTGCCTGCGCTACGAGTTGGGCACGAAGCGAGCCAGCCGGAAACGGCCCTCTTAATTCGACGCTCAACGGACCAGCCGTTGGCCTGACTCTAGCGGGCGCAGGTGGAACCCCAGATGTCAAGCGCCTTCACCGCCCGGATCACTCCCCGTTCCGGGCGGTGCCCGGTGTAGATCGTCGTGAACTGACCCCTGAAAAGGGGTCGCCGGAAAGGCCTCTGAATGCTGCGCCATCCCCTGATAGGCGTGGTCACGTTCGGGCGGCACCCTACACCAACAAGGCGTTTTTGAGGCCGGGCCGGTCAAGACAGATCCTTCCCCGCGCGAGTCACTCGCCATCAGCCTGTTCGGCTGGTTGCGGCCTCTTTCTCCATTTCAGAACCTTTCCTCTTTATTCCTTTGGAGGTTGTTATGTCTCAAACGACGACTATTCCCCAGCGCGTGCTGGATGCGTACAACGCGCACTACAACAACCAGACCTACCGCGCATTCAGTTTGGCGTTGGCTGCGGGACTGGGTCTGGACGAACGGGTGACGCAGTTGGAAGCGTATGACGAGCGCCACAACCGCCTCATGAACCTGCTCATCGATGCCTCGCTGGAACTGAGCGGCGCGGAGTTTTACGCCGGAGCCGGAAAACGGCTGGGTGATGCGCTGGGCGCGCTGGACGACCATACACCTGTGCTGGTCAAACTCGCCGTTGAACATCTCAATCACTTCGTGAGCGGTGACCGGCCCTGGCAAACACACGAGAAGATCGCCCACATCGCGACGCTGGCGCTGGCCGAATCGGCACGGCGGGCGTTGGTGCGGACGCTGGATCATGCGGCCCTGCTGCCGGGCTGGCGCGGGACAACCGCGTATTACTGGCTGCTGGCCTGCACCCTGCTCATGCAGTCCGCTGAAATCGTCTTACGTGAAGACCCCGGCCTGTCGTACCTGGTCGAGAAGTTCAGTAAAGGGATCGAGGTATTGGCTCAGGGCACCGGCGAGATGGTGTGTTACAGCGGCAGCGTACCCCCCACCATCCGGCAGTTTCACGAACAGCTTACTGCTCCACAAGACAAAACCTGCCCCGTGTAAATCACGGGGTTTTTGTTTTCCGAAAGGAACATGCTATGACACCCCACGAAACCGTCACCCAGCTCCTGGCCGGGAATGGCTTGGTCATCGAGCGCACAGAAAAGAGCGGCGGGTCTATCCCCTGGTGGTGGGTGCAAGACGAACGCCGGGTTGCAAAGGCTCACTCGCAGACCTACCGCCACCGCGAGACCCTCAAGGCCAACGGCTGCCGCTGGTCGAAAAAAAGAGCCGCATGGTACTGGATCGGGCACGAACTGCCTGGCGAGATCGCCGCCCTGGTGGGCCAGCAGGACCCCACGGGTGAGCCAGTCTTGCAGCCTGATTCACCCGGTCTGGCTGCGCCCACACCGCCCCGTTATTCCCCACGTCTTACGCCACCAACAGTCAGGCGCGAGACGTATCAAGAGCGTGTCTTACGCCGAATGGTCGAGCAGTTCCAGGCTGACCTGGAACGTCTTACCCGGTATCCCGCACTGCCTGCGGTCGCTACCATCCGTATTGAAGATCCTTGGGCATAAGAGGAGCCAACCAATGACAACACAAGTTATTCCCCAGCAGTATGTGGGAAGGATGAATGTCGTCGGTGACTGCTTCGTGTTCGGGGCAGCGCTGCACGACAACCGCCCGGTGTATCTCGACATTGCCGGTCCGGCCACCTCGGTTGAAGCGGTGTGGGCCAAACTCGCTCAAGGAAAAGAAGCCCGCATCGTGCCGGATACCGGGTCAAGCATCGTCTTACAACCCCCTGAGCCGGGGTTGTTCGCGCGTTTTCAGCGCAAGCTGGATGGGCTGGCGATAGATCACCTGCTGCTGGTCCACAAGGCGATCACCGAGCCGGTGTACAACGAGCTGACCATCACCTACATGCTCTTCACCGCCAAAGACCAGGCCACCGCGATCCTGGGCCATCACGTCTCCCGGCTGGTCAAGGTGGCCGTATTCCCCAACTGGTATGCCTTCCTGGTTCAGCAAGGACGCCAGGAAAACCTGGTACAGCGCTGCACGTGTTACGGCGGTGTGCAGGTGTGGGCGGTGACCCTGGATTCAGAACGTTGGTCCAGGGTCATTCAGAACGGCCTGGCTGCCGGTTTTATCACCCTCCCGTAAGACATTCTCGTAGGGTAAGACGCCCCGTGGTCGAAGGAAATCACGGTGTAGGATTTCAGAGTTCCTGCGCCAAACTCACCCGAAGACCGGGTGGTTTTGTC
>CAYYNB010000327.1:0-2544 GCA_964472565.1 uncultured Anaerolineaceae bacterium | reverse complement strand
CGGCGAGAAACGCGCCCCCTGGATCGCCGCCCTCGATCACGCCCATTTGTCTACCACGCGGGTCCAGGTGAACCATTTTGTCATCTACAAAATCTGGCCTTATCAGCCCTAAAGCCTTTATATTCTTTGTGATCCAATGCTCTGGGGGAATATATGACTACCGAATCAACCACACTGATCTGTTTTGGTGCATCAGGCGATCTGACCGAGCGGAAATTGATCCCGGCTTTGTACCATCTCTTCCGCAAAAACCGCCTGCCGCGCCCCTTTAATTTCGTCGGGACCAGCCGCCGCCCCTATTCCCATGAAGAATTCCGCGCCCATCTCCGCGCCGGCATCCCCGACCTGGACGAAACCACCTGGAACGATTTTTCTCAAGGCATCTGGTACCAGCCCCACAACGCCACCGATCCCGCTGCCTACCAGTCCTTAGAGGCCTTTCTCCAGGCCATCGAAGGCGGTCATGCCAACCGCCTCTATTATCTGGCCGTTGCTCCCTCCCTCTACGAACCCATCATCGCATGCCTCGGTCAGCACAACATGAACCGCGAGGACAACGGTTGGCGGCGCATCGTCGTTGAAAAGCCCTTCGGTCACGATCTGCCCTCAGCCCAACGCCTGAACCACAAAATCCATTCCGTCTTTTCCGAAGACCAGATTTACCGCATCGACCACTATCTCGGCAAGGAAACCGCCCAGAATATCCTGTTCTTCCGTTTCGCCAACACCATCTTCGAGCCGATCTGGAACCGCAACTACATCGAACAGGTCCAGATCACCGTCGCCGAAACCGTCGATATTGAACACCGCGCCGGATACTACGATCAGGCGGGTGTCCTGCGTGATATGTTCCAGAACCATCTGTTACAGTTGCTCGCCCTGGTTGCGATGGAGCCGCCCGCTTCTTTTTCCGCTACCCCACTCCGCAACGAAAAAGTGAAGGTGCTGTCTTCCATCCGCCCCATCGATCCGGCGCACACCGTTCGCGCCCAATATAACGGTTATTTGCAGACTCAGGGTGTCGCGCCCAACTCCCCAACCCCCACCTATGCCGCCCTGAAGCTCAACATTGATAACTGGCGCTGGCAGGGTGTCCCCTTTTACCTGCGTTCCGGCAAAGCCATGCGCGCCAAAATCAGCGAAATCGTGATCCAGTTTAAATCGCCGCCGCACATGATGTTCAACCGCAAAGAAGGCCACGAATTTACGCCCAATATCCTCTCCTTGTGTATTCAGCCCGACGAAGGTATCCATCTGACCTTTGAAGCCAAAGAGCCGGGGTCCGCGCTGGAATCGCGTTCCGTCAACATGGAATTTCACTATCGTTCGTCCTTCGGCAATGGTGCGCTGCCCGACGCCTACGAGCGCTTATTGCTCGATGCGGTGAATGGTGATGCCTCGCTTTTCACCCGCAGCGACGAAATCGAAGCCGCCTGGAGCATTATCGATCCCATTATCCATTCGGAGCAGCCGCCGGTGACATATTCCCCCGGCAGTTTTGGCCCCTTAGAAGCCGATGAATTATTAGCCCAGGACGGTTTGTTCTGGTGGGAAAAAGGATGTTTAGAACACATTGGCTAACATACAGGTTTACCCCAATATTGTAGCGCTTGTTCAGAACGTGGCGGACTATATAGCGTCCGTCGCGCGGTCTTCCATTGCCGATCATGGTTGTTTCAACCTCGGCCTCTCGGGTGGGCACACGCCGCGCCCCGCTTTAGAATTTCTGGCGTCCACTACCACTATCAATTGGTCCCGTGTGTACGTCTTTTGGGGCGATGAACGTTGTGTTCCACCCGATCATCCCGCTAGCAATTACCGTCTCGCGCGTGAATTGCTGCTCGATCTCGTTCCGATTCCCACTGAGCAGATTTTTCGCATACGGGGTGAACTTGATCCAGCGGAGGCCGCCGCCGATTATCAGGCCATTCTTCATGCCCATTTCGGCAATATCCAACCGCGTTTTGATCTCATGTTCCAGGGCATCGGCGACGATGGTCATACCGCCTCGTTGTATCCCGAAACGCTGGCCTTGCATGATCGCCAGCATTGGGTTGTAGCCAATTACGTCGAGAAGTTGTCAGCGTGGCGCGTAACCCTCACGCCCCAGGCCATCAACGCCGCGTCCCATATCATGTTTATGGTGTCCGGCCAACATAAAGCCCAGGCCGTTCGTGAAGTTTTGCAGGGTGACTTCCACCCCGATCAATATCCCGCCCAACTCATCCAGCCGGATGACGGCGAACTCGTTTGGATGTTAGACGCAGCAGCGGCAGCCCTCTTATGAAGATTCTGCCGCTGTAAGATTTTCATTATTAACCATCCGAGTTAGTCACTGAAGTTAGTCATTCACGACCATGACAGCCTCGAACATTCGTGCTATCCTGTAGACGAGAACCATTGCACATTCCAAAATTCATAACTCAAAACTCAGCGCTTCCGACCCAACTTAAGCCTCTTCCAACTCGGTTGGCGAGGGGGACCGAGGGCATAGGCATTAAGCTAAGCCACAGGGGGAGGAAGTTGCCGCACAAGGCCAAAAGT
>CAYYNB010000326.1:0-2551 GCA_964472565.1 uncultured Anaerolineaceae bacterium | reverse complement strand
CCCCCCGCCCCACCCCCCCGCGCCCGCGATAAGATCTGGCTGGCCGATGACGCCACTTCGACCCTCAACCAGCCGCCCGAAAGTATCCTGGCCGAAGGCGTGATCACAGCGCTGTCCGCCAGTTTGCTGCCCGCCGAAAAAGCACCCGTTCTCCCCGAACCGATCCAATCCAGCGGGGACCGGCTGAGCAGTTACAGCGTGTTCGGCCTCAGCAAGTTAGCCCTGCCCACCCGCGCCGCGATGGAATTAGCCGCCGTTGGATTGGCTCAGGCCACGCTCAAAGCGGTCAAAAGCGCCAACGCCACCCTTGCCACGTCCACTTGGGCCGCCCAGCTTGTCACCGCCGCCCAGACCGCGCTGATCGGGTTTGATGTCCTGCGCGCCCCTACGGTCGTGAATCGGGTCCGCGAATGGACCACCGAGTTCAGCGCCAACGGGTTGATCCGCAGGCAGGAATCGCGAGCGGCGCGAGGCGATCCCACGCGGATGCTGGAACTTGTACAGAATGAATGGACGCGCTTAGAGCGCGAAACGATCAACGCCAGCGGCAGTGATACCGCCATCCCGGATTCGCTGCGCAGCCAGATCGACGCCGCCTTCGCGGGCCGTTTATCGGAGCTTCAGACGGCGCTGGCCGCCAGTCCCGTCGAAATGGCTTACGCTAAGGGGTTCGGCCTCGTCTGGGTAGCGAGCGCCTTCGAAGAACTCGAAAATCAGTTCACCGCCGCGCTGCCCCGTTTCCAACACGATTTAACCGAAGCCCAGGCCGCCTACCAGTTGGGGCGGCAGGCATTAGTGGAGTTGGCCCAGCAAGCCGACGCCAAAGCGGGCGCGCGGTTTGTCAGCAGTCGTAAAGTCCTGCTCACCGATCTCGATGCCCGCGCCGGGGCCGGGCTGCAAGCCGCCATCACCCTGATCATTGCCCAGGCCCGCCTGGATGCCTGGCAGTCGCTCCGCGCCCTGGCGAACAGCCTGCGCGACCAGGTGCGTGATCTGCTGCCGCAGATCGAACAGGCCGCCCAGTCCCTCCAGAATTTCGAGGCCGTCTGCCGCCGCGAGATGGAAAAAGCAACGGCCATGCCGCCGCGTTTTCCCGCCGCCATCGCCCTCACCGACAACTGGTATGCAGCGGGCACGCAGCAGTTAGCCGGGGTCGGCCAGCAGCCCCCGCGTGAATTATTGGCGCAGGTCTATCAGGCGTGGGCCTCCGGCGATGTCCCGCCCGAACGCCAGTTGAGCCGCTTTTTGACCGATATTCGCAGCGCCGCCCGCCGTATGTTGGCCGGGGCCTACCGTTTTTCGGACCTGTACGAATTTCTGAGCCAGAACGAAGCCGCCTACCAACCCTTGTTGGTTGCCCTGCCCAACGCCGCCACGCCCGCCATGATCCCCACCGCCGACGACAAACACCCCGCGCCGCTGCGTTTTGAACTGGTGCGCGAAGTGCCGCGCGCCCTCAGCGCCGTTCCGCCCGCGCCCAAAGGCACCATCCGCAGTTTTGTGCCATCCCCCGACTCCGACGAAATTCTGGTGATGCGCATGCTGCACGGCGTCATGGCCGAGGCGCTGCCGCCGCTGCGCGAAACCTACCGCCGCGCCTATGACCGCGCCGGGGCCGAAGGGATGCCCCTTCACATTGACCGCCGCTGGGACTCCACCATGGCCGATCTGGTCCATACCAGCGCCCGCCGCGAAATTTCCATCATCTGGGAGAGCATTCTCACCGCCCTTCAGCGCAACCCGAACGCCCTCCCCCAGCCGCTGGACAGCCTGGTGCGGGCCGTTGGTGTCGCGCTCGATGTGCAGGAAACCACCAACGCCCCCGCGCTCACCGCCGATCTGCGCCTGGTGATCTATAAACTGCGACCCTTCCGCCTCAAACTCCCGCCGCCGACCTGCGCCATCGTCTTTATGTATTCCAACCGCCCGGCCCAGGAGGTCGGTGAGGATATTTTCCGTGCCATCACGCCGCTGCCGCTCGAAGAACAGTTCGCCTTTGTGATCAATTTGAACGGGCGCTCCGATATGGAACAGATCACCGAGCCGCTGCGCCGCGTGAACTTCACCGTGATCCCGCTGGATGAGGCCGATGTCAAACACCTGATCAGCGCCCGCCTGCCCACCCGCGCCCTGAGCGATCTGGTGCTGTCACACGTCCAGCTAACCACCGTCTCGCCCTTTTATACGCGCGGCCCCGTGCCGGAGCATATGTTTTTTGGCCGCGAGCGTGAGATCAACGAAGTCCGCAGCAAACTGCGCACTCACAGCGTCGCTCTGATCGGCGGGCGGCGCATCGGCAAAACCTCGACCTTGCAGCGGCTTCAGCGCCTGATGAAAATGCCGGAGTCCGAATATGTCCCCTATTATCTCGACTGTCACGGCGCGACCAATTACCGCTCCTTTTTCTGGCTGATCAACCGCCGCTGGCAGGTGGACGTGACGCAGGAAGCGCACCCGGTCCAGTTCGAGGATGTCGTCACCGCCCTGCAAAAGCGTCATCCGGGCCGCAGCATCGTGATCCTGTTTGATGAAGTCGATAGTCTGCTGGTTT
>CAYYNB010000325.1:0-2575 GCA_964472565.1 uncultured Anaerolineaceae bacterium | reverse complement strand
TGGATCGCTTGCCGCTAAAATGAAGAGCAGCAGTCTTTTGCCCAAGAGAGGATAGTTTGATGAGCGCAATCGGTGCCTTTACCTTTGTGTTGCACAGCCATCTCCCCTATGCGCGGCTGGCCGGACGCTGGCCGCACGGCGAAGAATGGATTCATGAGGCGGCGAGTGAAACGTATATCCCGCTGTTGAACGCCCTGTACGATCTGCGGGATGAGGGCGTGAAATACAAGATCACCATCGGGATCACGCCGGTGCTGGCCGAACAGTTAGCCGATCCGGATGTGCTGGATCACCTGGACGAATATCTGGACGATAAGATCGCGCGGGCCAAAGCGGATGTGCTGCGGTTTCGCGGCGAAGAAGAAGCCGCCGGTGTGCCGCGTGAAGAGGCCGAAGAAGGCGAACTCCCCCCGGTGGATCGGGAGGCTGTCGCGGATGCGCTCGAAGCCTCGGATGAAGCCGAAGATGCATTGGCTGAGGAAAAACCCTGGTGGGTGGGGCACGCGCATCTGGAATATCTGGCACGCTTCTACCAGCAGTATTACGAAACCATCAAAGACGCGCTGGACCGCCGCTACAACCGCGATCTGATCGGGGCGTTCAAGCGCTTGCAGGATGAGGGGTATATCGAGATCACGACGAGCGCCGCGACTCACGGTTATCTGCCGCTGCTGGGGCGCGATAGTTCGGTGCGGGCGCAGATTCATACCGGGGTGGAGAGCTACAAACGCTTTTTCAAACGTGCCCCACGCGGTATCTGGCTCCCCGAATGCGCCTACCGTCCGGCGTACTACGAAGGATCGCAGATTCGCCCCGGCATCGAATATTTCCTGGCGCGCGAAGGGATCAAGGTGTTTTTCAGCGAGACACACCTGATCACAGGCGGCGCGCCGGTTGGCGTCGCGGCGGGTGAGGCGATCGGGCCGTATGGCGAGATCAAACGCCGCTATCTGATCCCGATGACCAAAGCGCCGACGCCCGCGCACGAAATGACGACCTTCCGCGCGTACTACGTCAGCGATACGACATCGGGTGTTGGGGCGGAACAGCACAGCGGCGTGGCGGTGATCGGGCGCAACAACGAAACCGGGCAGCGCGTCTGGTCGGCGGATTGGGGGTATCCCGGTGATTTTGATTACCGCGAATTTCATCGCAAGGACGGCGTGAGCGGCCTGCAATACTGGCGGGTGACGGGCGCGAAGGTTGATCTCGGCAGCAAGGATTTTTATCACCCGGACTGGGCCGAACACAAGGTCCGCATGCACGCGCAGGATTATGTCGCGGTGGTGGAGCGCATCCTGCAATCGCAGTGGGATAACGGCCTCGGCTATGGCATCATCGCGTCGAATTATGACACCGAACTGTTCGGTCACTGGTGGTTCGAGGGCGTGGACTGGCTGAAACAGGTGCTGCGCTTGCTGTCGCAAAGCAAAATCGTCGATCTGACCACTGCCAGCGAGTATGTGGAAGACCACCAGCCGCAGCAGGTGATCCATCTGCCCGAAGGCAGTTGGGGCGCGGGCGGGACACATTTCACCTGGGACAACAACGATACCCATTGGATGTGGGAGCCGATCCACGATGCGGAGCGCCGAATGGAAGCGCTGGCGGCGAAATATTTTGATTGCTACGGGGATGATGATCTGCGCGGGGTGCTGAACCAGGCGGCGCGCGAACTGCTGCTGCTCGAAAGTTCCGACTGGCCGTTTCTGGTCACGACGGGGCAGGCGCGGCAGTACGCGGTGCAGCGGTTCAGCCAGCACCTGGAACGGTTCCTGTCGCTGGCGGACAGCATCGACAGCGGAGCGCCGGATGGCACATTGGCGGCGAGTCTGTGGGAAAAAGACCGCCTCTTCCCGAATATTGATTACCGCTGGTGGGCGGCGAAATAGTCATGGAATACAGTGATCTGTTCAAACTGCTGATGGCGGTAGGCGTGGGCGGTCTGATCGGCGCGGAGCGCGAATTCCGCGACAAATCCGCCGGATTCCGCACGATTATCTTTATCTGCGTCGGCGCGGCGCTGTTCACCATCTTTTCGCAGTACCTGGGCGAAGGCGGCGATGAAGCGCGGATCGCGGCGCAGATCGTAACCGGAGTCGGCTTTTTGGGCGCAGGCGCGATCATGCGGGATGCGGGCGGGCACGTCGCCGGGCTGACGACTGCCGCGACGATCTGGTTGGCGGCGGCGCTGGGGATGGGCATCGGCGGCGGCTATTATCTGTATGTGAGCGTGGTGACCGTGGTGGTGCTGCTGGTGCTGATGCTGTTTCCGACGGTGGAACGCTGGATCGATAATGTGCGCGACTTTCGCACGTATCAGGTGGTGGCCGCCCCTTCGCCGCAGCATTTCGGGGAACTCGAAGCGCTGTTTGGCGCATGCGGCCTGCGTATCGTGGACCGGAAGCGGGTCAAAACGGGCGGCGACATGGTGTGTACATGGTACACCTTCGGCAGACCAAAGCAGCACCAGTTGATGACGGATAAGCTGTTTGAACACCCCGATGTCAAAAGTTTCAATATAATGATGTAGGGATCGCGCCCGGTGGGAATATTCCCGCCGGGCGTTTTTTTG
>CAYYNB010000324.1:0-2612 GCA_964472565.1 uncultured Anaerolineaceae bacterium | reverse complement strand
GGAGACTGCTCATCACGATGATCCGTGAGCGGGGTGTGATACGGCGCACGCTCTCAACCAAGGCCAATACATCCAGTGCCGGGTCGAGCCGGTCACCCAACACGATCACCTGGGGCCGCTCTTCAGTCAGGGCATCCACCAGGTCGGAGAGTCCCTGGTAAGTCCCGATCACCTCGAAGTCTTCCTGCTGGCGCAGGATCGCCTTGATCCCTTCCAACACCAGGTCCATGTCATCCGCAATTATAATAGAGATCGTCATGCCACCCTCATCCCCTTCTAAATCCGTCTTTTCCAGCATAACACGGTCGAGGGGACATCCGAAGAGGGAAGATGGGACATCCGGGAGGTAAATTTACCTGTCCCATCCGGTGTCCTGCCAAACAAAAACCCGGCGCTGCGCATCCACCGGGTTTTCAATAAAGCCAACACCCTTGTTTGGTGATCAATGGCGGATAATACCCCGCCGGATTGCTTCGGCTACAATCTGGTCTTTCGACCGCAGGTCCCACTTCTCACAGATACTCTGCTGGGTCCGGTAGATGGTACGCCGGTCTAATCCCATCGCTGCTGCCATTTCCTTCGTGCTTGCCGCTTTGTCCATGAGCCGCACGACATCCAGCTCACGGTCGGACAGCTGCTCACCGGGTATGGCATCGGTATAGGCCAGCGCTACGTCTGGCGACAAAAACCGTTTACCGCGAAAAACGTGGCGTACTCCGGCGGCCAGCAGGTCATGCAGGGATTCATCCCTGTCAGCTACACCTGCCGCGCCGCACTCCAGAGCCGCCCGGATGCTGGCTTCATTCCACTGACGCCCTAACACGATGATGCGCATCGTGGGACGCTTTTCCGTCAACTGCGCCAGGGCAGCCAGGCAGTTGGCCTGGGATAGTCCATCGCCCAGCAGCAGCACATCGACCTCCTGACCGGACTCCAGCAGAGGTCCCACCCCTGTGAAGCCGCCCACGACGTCGAGATCAGAAGCGCGGTTGAGGATTTCCTCCACCGCAATACGGATTAACTCGTGATCGTCAATCACCCCAACTTTTATGGTCACTCGTCATCACCTCCTCCCGCTAAGGATTTAGCTCATTCGTTCTAATAAATAGAAATATTATCTCAGAACTGACCAAAAAACACAATATATTCACGGTCATAAACAGGTTGGTGCAAGGTTTGTGAAACGCTAATGAGGATGCTTTGAGGGGAGATGGGACATCACTATGTCACAAATGAGACAGTTAAATGTCCCAAATGGGACATAAGCCTGTCATAAATGGGACATGAAAATGTCAATTTTGGACAGCCAATGTCCCATTTTACCCCTCCGGATGTCCCATCTTTTCTGCTATGCTGGTAGACGAACATATGAGCGAGAGGCAAGCAAGCCCATGCAGCGAAACAAGGCAGTGGGTATGAAGAAGTGGAGGTCGGAATGAGTGTTGCCAGTCGATTATCGGAGGGGGATGCGTATGCCCTGGCCCGCGCGTTTGTGGGCAAATCCTGGTCCGGGCTGCTGGTCAGCCCGGTGGCCGAACTGCTGCTGACTCACCTCGACCTGAACAAACCGGACGAGATGCAGATCATGCGGCGGGTGTTGGGACCGGAAGCGCTGCACGCGGTGCTGGCGATGGACCCCAACGGCCCGGCACCCTCCCCCAAACTGCGGACCATCGAAGTGGATACCGTGCCGGAACTGCCCACCGCCGCCCGTCTGAATGCGGATCAGCAGCAGCAGGCGGCTGAAGTGGGGCAGTGGCTGGACGAATACGTGACCTGGGCAGGCCAGGCGGCCAACGAAACCCCGCTGCGTTTCCACGAGGGCGCAGGCTTGTGGCTGGCGGCGCTGGCGATTGGCCGCAGGCTGCACATCCACACCCCCTGGCGGCAGAAGGTCCACCCTAACCTGTACATCATGCTGGTGGCGGTGTCCACCTACTACCGCAAGTCGGCGGGACTGAACCTGGCGAACGACGTAGCGCGTGCCGCCATGCCGCACCTTATCCTGCCCCAGCCGGGATCGCCGGAAGCCTTCATGAGTATGCTGGGTGGGGTACTGCCTCCCAACTTTGACGAGATCCCGACACGCGACCGCGACCGGCTGGTCAAAGGCAACAAATACGCGGCGCAGCGCGGCATCCTGCGGGATGAACTGTCCGCGCTGTTCAAATCGATGGGCCGGGACTACATGAGCGGTATGAAAGAACTGATCATGCAGCTCTACGACTGCCCGGACTACCTCGACTCCAATACCAACAACCGGGGGTTGGTCGTCATCCGTGACGCAGCGTTGTCCATCCTGGGAGCGGGCACTCCGGCGGAACTCTCGGTCGCGCTCTCGCCTGGGGATTGGCACAATGGGACGCTCGCGCGGTTCGTGCTGCTCACCCCGGAGCCGGATTACACCGAACGCGCAGCCGCGACAGAACCGGCCATGCCTGAGCACCTGGCACGCCAGTTACGCCAGCTGCACGAAACCCTGCCCGCGCCGCCGGAGCCGGAAGCGGTGGGCGATACTCCCAACCTTGAGTCGTGGTCGCTGTCTGCGTCGGAATTGTGGCAGCCGCTGCACACCTACGAGCAGGCGCTGCGCGAGATGACTGCGCCCACCT
>CAYYNB010000323.1:0-2702 GCA_964472565.1 uncultured Anaerolineaceae bacterium | reverse complement strand
GTAGGGGCAATTCACGAATTGCCCCGTTAATTTTTCGCTCTACCCCGACTTGTGGATAATGTTTCTCCGCGCACCATGCAACTTATAGCACGCCTCACCCAATGCCGCCATTCACCGCCACAACGCGATCATGCCCCGCATAATCCAGGATCACCCGCGCCGCCGGAAACACCGCTTCCGCCAACACCCGCACCCGTTCACCCTGCCCCGCGCCGATCTCCAGCACCATATACCCACCCACCGCCAGCACGCGCGGAGCCTGTTCGATCAGCCACCGGATCACATCCAATCCATCCGCGCCGCCATCCAGCGCCAGTTGCGGTTCATACCGGGCCACCCGCAGCCCCCGCAGATCATCTGATGCAATATACGGCAGATTCGCCGCGATCAGATCAACCTGCTGCCCACTTTCGATCAGTGGTTGCAGCAAATCCCCCCGCCCAAACGTGAGCCGCTCCCTCAGCCCATACCGTTCCGCGTTTTCCCGTGCAACCTTCAGCGCGTCCGCCGACACATCAACCGCCCACACCCGCGCATCCGGCAGTTTCGCCGCCAGCGTCACCGCAATCGCGCCGCTGCCCGTTCCCACGTCCACAATCCGCAGTTTCTCCCGTCCGCGCGCCCAGTCCAGCGCCACCTCGATCAGCAGTTCCGTTTCAGGACGCGGCACCAGCACCGCGGGCGTGACTCTGAAATCCCGGTCATAAAAAGCCCGTGTTCCCGTCACATACGCCAGCGGAACCCCCTTGCTCAGGTCATCCAGCCGCCGCCGGAATTCCGCCGACTGTGCCGCCGTCAGTTCCATTTCAGGATGTGTCGCCAGCGCCGCCCGCGCCACCCCCAGCACATGCATCAGCAGCAGCGTCGCATCCACCGCATCAGAATCAGAAGCCCCCGCCAGCACGCTTCGTGCCCAGGCGAGGGCCTGATCAACCCGTTCGGCCATAATCCTTACGCGCCAATCGCTTGCAGTCGTTCGGCTTCGTCGCGCGTCGCCAGTTCATCAATAAACTGGTCAATCGCCCCATCCATCACGGCGGGCAGGTTATAGCTGGTGATGCCAATCCGGTGATCCGTCACGCGGTTTTGCGGATAATTATACGTGCGAATTTTTTCGCTCCGATCCCCCGATCCAATCTGGCTCCGGCGATCCGATTCCTGCTCGCTGCGAACGCGTTCCTGCTCCATATCGTACAGTTTCGCCCGTAACACGCCCATGGCGCGCATTTTGTTTTGCAGTTGGCTGCGTTCGTCCTGGCATGCCACCACGATCCCCGTGGGCAGATGCGTGATTCGAACAGCGGTGGAGTTCTTCTGCACATTTTGCCCGCCTGCCCCGCCGGATCGGTACACATCGATCCGCAGATCATCCGGGTTGATCTCGACATCCACATCATCCATTTCCGCCAGCACCGCCACCGTTGCGGTGGACGTATGGATTCGCCCCTGGCTTTCCGTCGCCGGGACGCGCTGCACGCGGTGGACGCCGCTTTCATACTTCAGCCGGGAATACGCCGCGTGTCCCTTCACCTCGAACACGACTTCTTTATAGCCGCCAATTCCGGTATCATGCGCATCCAGAATCTCGACCTTCCAGCGGTTTTCTTCGGCATACCGGCTGTACATGCGAAACAAATCCGCCGCGAAGATTCCCGCCTCATCGCCCCCGGCCCCGGCGCGGATCTCCACGATCACGTTCTTTTCATCACGTGGGTCTTTCGGCAGCAGCAGCCGCAGAATGTTCGCTTCCATTGCCGGAATCTGTTCCCGCAGCCGGGCGGCTTCTTCGCGTGCCAGTTCGCCCATATCGGGATCATCAAACAGCGTTTCCGCCTGCTCCAATTCATTCAGAGTCGCCCGGTACGCCCGCGCCGCTTTGACAACCTCTTCGATTTCCGCTTTTTCCTGCGAAAGCTCGACCACTTTTTCATAATGACTGATATTATCTGGATTAGCGATCTCGCGTTCCAGTTCTTCGTAGCGAGCTTCGATGCCTGCCAGCTTGTCCAACATACCTGCGATCCTCAATAGTCTATCTGGTGTATCCCGCGCGATTATATCATACTCATGTTGCCTTTTAGAGGGTCAGCCTGGTTATGGATCATCTGGTCGAACTACGCGCCTTCCACCGCGCATCAATCGAACCCTACACGGGACCGCCTGTGGGCTGCACGGCAGTATTTGTTATGGATGGGGTAAGGGTGTTTTCTGCGGCACAGATTGCTTCATCAACGATGCAAGGCATAATACAATCTACCTCCCCGAATTGCTGGCCGAGAACCATATCCAATTTGCCCTGCCCGAATCCTATCTGGTGTTCTGGATGCATCAGGGCTATGAGGCTGCTTGGTTTGCTCTGCCCAAAATCGCCGAAAACCCGGTAGTTTGGTTTTTCACCGAGGGCAAGTCGCTCAAATCCCCCTACCCAAGAGGCACATTCACTGATTTTATCCTGGACTATATGCAAGGTTTGGCTCCGCTTCTGCCAACCACTCGCCGAAAATAGAACATTCCCTGATCGCTATCCTGATCTTCCCCCTCCCACATCTTCTGGCTCGCCGCCCAACAGTTACTCGTAGGGGCGTATTGCAATACGCCCCCGCTAAATGCGCGCCATGCGTAGGGGCGTGGGCTTGCCCCGCCCGGTCTTCCCCCTCTTCCAGCTTGGCTGGAGCGGGGGACCGAGGGGGTGAGGTGCTTCC
>CAYYNB010000322.1:0-2793 GCA_964472565.1 uncultured Anaerolineaceae bacterium | reverse complement strand
ACTGGACGCGCGGTTGGCTGGAACAGCACCGCGTGGTATTTGCCGGGCACGAAGCCGAAGTCGCCGCCCGCCTGGTGCGCCTGGCGCGCGAAGCGCTGACCTCGCCAGAGGTGGATACTGCCGCCCTGTATGAAGGGCATAAGACGCACGACGAGCCGCAAGAAACCGTATCTTACGCTGCCATGTCGCTGTGGAAACCGGAAGTGCCAGATCTGGTCGAGCCGGTGCGGTCACGCCGCCGCGTAAGACAGGGTGAAACCGCCGTGCAGTTAGCCCTGTTTTGAGTGTGTCTCATGTCCCCCGAAACGCTCACCTTCCTGGACGCACTGCTGGCGCGCTGTGCGCCTTACCACCCAACAGCCTGCCTGACTCTGACGGCCATGCACCCGGATGGACGACATCCAACCCCTTCACGGCATGTGCCTCTGCACGACCGATCTGTCTTACAGGACGCACTGCACCGGCTGGAAGCAGCTAACCGGTTGGGCTGGGGCGCGTTCTTCGGAGTTGGGCTGCGTAAGACAGGGCTGACCCGTTGGCAGCGCGGTGGCGCAGACGACGTGGTGGCCCTGCCTGCTTTGTTCGCTGACGTGGACGATCCCTCACCAGCGGCCCTGGACCGGCTGCAAAATGCTGCGCCTACTCCCTCCTGTATTACGTTCACGGGAGGGGGTTATCATGCACTGTGGTGGCTAAGCACCGCAGCAACCAACATGCAACAGGTAAGACGGGTACTTCACGCGCTGGCGGTAGTTCTGAGGGGAGATATGCTTTCGCCCGCCCAGTCGCTCAGGTTAGTTGGAAGTTGTAATACGAAGCCCCAGCGAAACAATGCCCTCTGCCGGATCGTTGTCTTACACGAGAACTGTTATTCCCTGTCCGATTTTGATGACATGGTGCAGCGTCTTACGCCGCGCTGTAGAAGAACCTCACCTGCCAGAACCTCCGTAAGACACTCGCCGACCGGAGCCAGTTTGAACCCCAGCCTGGTTTCCGCCGTGACCGAGGTGTTGATCCAGCAGGGCTACCGGCGCTCCGGAGACTGGCTGAGCGGCCCCTGTCTCTACCCCCACCGCCACCAGCACAATGACCGGCACAGTTCCTTTGGCTTCAACACACGCAGCGCTTACGGCAGCTGCTTCATCTGCGGCTCGCTGCTGCTCAAAGACGTCTGCCTGGCCCTGGACCTCCACCCGGCGGATTACGGTGGGCTGCTGGCGTAATCTGCCTGAAACGTTCTCTTCGACTATCCACAGAAAGGATGTAGACCTCATGACCGAAAAATCACGAACGAAAACCCCGTCTACGACGATCTTTACGCTGACACTGCCCGAACCGGGCGGTGAAGGCATCCTGCTCATTCAGCGCGGCGAGCTGGCCCACGTGCGGCAATTTCCTTACACCCAGGTGAGCGACATCACTGCGGCAGTCCAGGTGGCCATGGATGCCCTGGCCCTCGTTGAAAGCAATCCCCCGGTGATTGCTGACGAGCCGCCTGGTAACACGACGGCAAAAACAGCACCCTCTCCCGAACCAGAACAGCCGCGAGAGCCGACCATCGACATCCCGGTGAAAAAAGGGGTGGTAACAGTACCTATCAGTTATCTCAAGATCACTGGCGGCGAAACCGACGCGGCAGCTTACCGGCAGGCCGTACAGATCGCCGGGAAACTCATCACCGGCGGTTTGTGGGACGGGAAGTCGCCCATCCGTATCGACGACGTGTACCGGGTGCAGCGCCAGCTCAAAGGATTGAGCGACAAGGAAATGAGCCTGTTCACCCTGGAAGACTTCGCCCAACGTGGAACGGCTGAAGCGCTGGGCGAGGATGACCTGCCCGAGGAAATCCACACCATCTCGGACAAACAGGGGGGCGACCTGCCGGAGCTATCAGACGACTCCGGTGGAGGTGATCAGCCCGGTCTGTTGTAGCTACCCGTGAAACAGCCGCCCCACGTGGTAATAATATTCGTGGGTGATACCCCGGCTGGCCGGGTGTTTGACGACGAAATAGCGGGTATGGGCATCGGACGCGGCGTAATACACCTCTTTGCCAACCTTACACATCTCAAAAGCCATGCCCGCGATCTCGCCCCACCACTGGAGATACCACCCATCAACACTGTAAAATACCACCACTGCCGGGCGGTATTCCAGCACACGTTGCCTGAGGTGCTGCGCACGGACCTGCGCATACTGCTGGCGATACGTCTCACGCGACTCCAGGCCGGGAATCGTCGTAAATCCGCTGTACAGCCAGCTTCCCGTCGAACGGGCAGGCAGGGGCAGCAGTTCGAGCAGGCACGTCTCTTCTTTCCACCGTCCCAGCCTGTCTCGCTGGTAGGCTTTTACAGCCTCTAACGAGGGCGGCTGTTGGGCACTCAACACCATACGGATTAGCTTGTTCCACGTCGGCTGTATTTTGGTGGGCCGGGTGAAAAACTGATCATAACCCAGGCCATGATGGTAGGCGGCCACGTCTTCCAATTCGTGTTTACCGCGTCTGGCCCAGGTGTGAAGACGTTTTTGAATGCCCTCTAACGAATTTCCGCCGCCTTCTTCCATACCAACGAACCAGTACCGCCCCCGGTAGTTTCCGTATCCATAGAACCCTGCGATGAATTTCGTCAGCAGGGTTTCAAGTCCTTGATTTGTCATAACATTTCCCATCTGTTTTCAAGTTCAACCTGCCACCAGTATAGGAGAAAAATCGATGGCTGAACAAAGCAACCCCACGTCGTTAGTGTTTAAGATCGGCGCGACCCGCATCACGGCGGACGAGTCGATGGCCCA
>CAYYNB010000321.1:0-2924 GCA_964472565.1 uncultured Anaerolineaceae bacterium | reverse complement strand
GTCCCCCCATTTAAAGTCTGTGCGCGGAGGAATTGTTGGCAGTGGCGAATTCGTTTCAATGCCCCGAAGGGCGGTCCCCCCATTTAAAGATACTCTCGTGGTAGCTACATTCCGCGATGAGTCGGGTTTCAATGCCCCGAAGGGCGGTCCCCCCATTTAAAGGGGAAGACGGTCTAAACGCAAATTTTGACGAAACAAGTTTCAATGCCCCGAAGGGCGGTCCCCCCATTTAAAGGGCAGATCACCTTCACCCGATTTTATACCGCTAAACGCCGTAACACGCCAATTGGGTAACGGTTTTTTCGATGTTGCGGGCAAGGGCGAAACGGTCGCCAAAACGGTGATCGGGCGGGCGACCGCCAGCCGGAATCACTCGTTTTTTACCCCCTGGATCGCGCCAGAATGACCTGGATCGGCGGCAAAGCGCTATTTGCGGGCCGTATGTGATTTTGCCGCGAGAAATAGTGGAGAGGTTGTTTGGTATACTGACGAAATAACGGAAAGGAATCAGCATGACAGCTCTGCTCGTCCAGCGCGCGTGGTACGATTTGCGCACCACCGCTCACGCTCATGGCTTGCCCTTTTATACGCGCCATACCAAAGCGCAGGCTTATACCCGGCTGTACCAGCAACTCATACATGACGGCGCGCTGCGGCGGCGCTTCAAGCGCCTCTCGGATGAGGAACGCCGCGCATTGATCACCATCCAGGCGGCGGGCGGTACCCTGCTGCTGTACCGGTTTCGGAAAACCTTCGGACCCATTCGGATCTGGCGGCCCTGGCGCAGCACGATTCCCAAACAGCCCTGGAAACAGCCCATTTCGACGGCGGAGAAGCTCTGGTATTGGGGGTTTATCGAGGTCGTGAAAGGGCATCCCGAACAGGTTGTCCTGCCGGATGAAGTGCTTGCATGGCTGCCTCCCTTACCGCGCCCGCAGCCGGTGCGGAACCAAACGCAGGAGATGGATGGATCACCAGTACAGCGGCTGCACAACGATATTGCTGCGCTGTTGGGACTGCTGTTGTACCAGAATGTGCATCCAGTGGCGGGCCGCTGGCTGCCGCCGACGGTGCTGCGGGGCGTCAATCAGCGATTTCAGGAACCGGAAGCTGTAACGGGAATCCGCAGCGAACTGCAAACCGGACGGCTGCGGTTTGTTCATTACCTGGCTGAGGCCGCCGGGTTGATCGCGGTTCAAGCCGGGCATCTTAAACCCACAGTCCAGGCCTGGCATTGGCTGAATCAGGAACCCGCCCAGCGGCAGCATCTGATCGAATCCGCGCTGCACCGCGATCTCACATCCGCGTCCTGCCTCTGGAATCGCTATCGTCTGCCGCCGATCAGGATGGACACCTGGACGGTGTTGCTCGATCACATCAGTCAGCTTACGCCCGGTCAATGTTATCATCAGGCCGATTTCCTGCATACGATGCAGATCTATGGCCTGGAATCGCTGGATCAGGGGGCGATGCTGCTCGCGGGGCCGCTGGCCTGGATGGGGTGGGTGAGCTGTGTCGATGATCGAACCTTCCGGCGGGAAGCGCTGCATTTCGCCGAGCCTCAACCGGCGGTACTGACCGAACACGATCAGGGATTGACCCTCTCCCTCCCCTCTGTCCCCCGGCTGCTGCCGCTGGTTCAATGCAGTGTCTGGGCGGAAATCAACAACGGCAGCCTGAATGTGGATGCGCATGCCGTGCGCCGGGCGCTGGAACGCGGGAGCGATCCGCTGCAAATCGCGGCGGCGCTGTGCGATCTCACCGGTGCGCCGCTGCCCCCGGCGACTTTCAATCGGCTCCGCATCTGGGCCGATGACGCCCAAACGCTCACGCTGCGGACAGTGACCGTATTGACCGCCCATGATCCGGCTGCCCTCACCCGTCTCCGCGCCGATTGGCGGCTGCGACCATTTTTCGGAGAACTTTTGTCCTCGCATCATGCTGCTGTGTTATCAACCCATAGCGACGTGCTTTTGAACCGGCTCCAGCGGCGCGGTTATGCCGTTTGTCACGATAGACTCTCCGGGCCTGTGGCACCGGTTGGTTCACTGGTACCGGAACTGGCCGCCTATTTGTGGCTGGCCGTGCGTGTTTATCAGAAGCTGGGTGCGCTGGTGAGCCAACCCATTTCGATTCCTGCCGACACGCGTATCTGGCTCGAAGCCGCTCTCACTCCGTCACAGCGGGATGGATTGGAAACCGTCAGCGACTATCTCATTGAGCAGCTATCTCAACTGCGAAGTGGACATTCTCCTGTCCCGCCGCCGATCCAACCGGCGGATTCAATGTCGATTCGCCAAGCAGTACAGGCGGCTTATGAGCAGCGTGACCCGATCACAATTGAGTATTTCAGTCCTGCGCGGGGCGTTATCACGCGGCGGACCATCGAACCCACAATGGTTTATGCTCGGAATGGCGCAGAATATATGGAGGCGTGGTGCCAGTTGGACGGTGCGCCGCGCACGTTTCGCATGGATCGTATTTTGCGGGTGGTGCCAGTCGATGCACTATCTGATTCAGCCAATGCCCCGTAGGGCAAGACCCCGCTTTAAAGGAGAAGCCTGGCCTCCAAGATCAGAGGTGTGCTTCGTTTCAATGCCCTGTAGGGCAAGACCCCGCTTTAAAGCGACCGATCAGTCGCAGGCTACCCCTGGCAGCCAGGTTTCAATGCCCCGTAGGGCAAGACCCCACTTTAAAGATATTCAAACCCTTTAACATAGGGGCGTCCAATTTGTTTCAATGCCCCGTAGGGCAAGACCCCACTTTAAAGACCCAGCCGAAAAAGGTAAATCAGTCAATTACCGTAAGGTTTCAATGCCCCGTAGGGCAAGACCCCACTTTAAAGAGAAATGATCGGCTTATTTGCGATCTTAATCTAGGTTTAAATTCCCCGTAAGGCAAGAACGAACGTTATAGGGTACGGG
>CAYYNB010000320.1:0-2928 GCA_964472565.1 uncultured Anaerolineaceae bacterium | reverse complement strand
CGTCTCGCGTCGTGCAATGGAAGCTTTTTCCCCGTGAGGCGTCGTCAAGGGGGGGCGGGGGATCAAAAAGGCGAACCCAGTCGAGTCCGCCCTTTGTAATCTGAGAACTAACAATTAATAACTAACGACTTACAGCTACTCCACCGTGACACTCTTCGCCAGATTACGCGGCTGATCCACGTCCGCGCCGCGCCGCACCGCGATATGGTACGCCAGCATTTGCAGCGGCACCACCGCCACAATCGGGCTGACCAGATACGGCATTTCCGGCACATAAATCACGCGATCCGCCTTTTTCGCGATCTCCGTATCGCCATCCGTTGCCATCGCGATCACCAGCCCGCCGCGTGACTTCGCCTGTTCCACCTGGCTGAGCATCTTCTCATACACCGAATCTTGCAGCGTGATCGCCAGCACCGGCATATGTTCATCGATCAGCGCAATCGGGCCGTGTTTCATCTCGCCCGCCGGATAGCCTTCGGCGTGAATATAGCTGATCTCTTTCAGCTTGAGCGCGCCTTCGAGCGCAATCGGATAATTGATGCCGCGTCCGAGATACAGAAAATTGGTGTATTGGTAGAGTTCATGGGCCAGCGCTTCGATCTGGTCTTCGCGTTCGAGAACCTGACTCACGAGATCAGGCAGCCGCGCAAGGTCCTGAATATGCGCTTCGACCTGTTCGCAGGACATCGTGCCGCGCTGCTGCGCCAGATACAGCGCGATCAGGTATTGATCGACAATGCTGGTGGTGAAGGCTTTGGTACTTGCCACGCCGATCTCCGGCCCGGCCTGCATCGTGATATACCCATCCGCCACGCGCATCGCCTGGCTGCCGATGGCGTTGACAATGCTCCACTGGCGCGATCCTTTGTCGCGCGCTTCTTCCATCGCCGCGAGTGTATCGACGGTTTCGCCCGACTGTGTGATCGCCAGCACCGCGCAGTCCTCATCCAGAATCGGATCGCGGTAGCGGTATTCGCTCCCATAATCGACCTCCACCGGAATCCGTGTCAGGCTCTCGATGATGAACTTACCCACCAGCCCACTGTAGGCGCTGGTGCCGCAGGCGACGGTAACGATCCGCTTGAGTTTCCGCGCTTCTTCGGCGTTAATGTTCAATTCCGGCAGATCGACACAGCCATGCTGAAAATCCACCCGTCCGCGCAGCGTATCCGTCAGTGCCCGCGCCTGCTCGTGAATTTCCTTCTGCATAAAGTGTTTGAATTCGCCGCGTTCAGCGCTGACCGGATCGTAGGGAATATTGTGGATTTCTGCATCCACCGGATCGCCTTCCAGCGTTTGAATTTGATACGCGCCCCGCGTAATCGTAGCCATTTGGCGGCTTTCGAGGAAGATCATTTTGCGCGTGTGTTCCAGAATCGCGGGAATATCCGACGCGACAAACATTTCATCCTTGCCGATGCCGATGGCGACGCCACCCGCATTCCCGATCCGCACCGCCACCAGCCGATCCGGTTCATCTGCCGACAGCACCACAATCGCATGCGCGCCGCGAAGCTGCACCACTGTACGCTGCGTTGCTTCGGTCACATCCAGGCCTTGATCGCGGTAGCGCTGGATCAGGTGGACAATCACTTCGGTATCGGTATCCGAGTTGAAGGTCACGCCGCCCGCTTCGAGATCGGCGCGCAGTTCGCGGAAATTCTCCACGATCCCGTTATGGACGACAACCGTTCGCCCGCTGTTGCTGATATGCGGATGCGCGTTTTTTTCGCACGGCACGCCATGCGTGGCCCAGCGCGTATGCCCAATCCCGATCCGGCCATTCAGCGGTTTTTCGTCCACCCGCATCATCAGGTTGTTCAGCTTACCGACATCGCGCCGCAGCGCAATCTGATCTTTTTGCATGACGGCAATTCCCGCCGAGTCATAGCCGCGATATTCCAGGCGCTGCAATCCGGTCAGAATCAAAGGCGTTGCGTCACGCGGGCCAATATAACCAACGATTCCACACATGGTAGTCCCTCCGGGCAGTCAATGCACTGCCAAGCTATTCGATTGAATGCTTCAACAGGAAAACTCACCACCGCCGCGCGTTTCTGGGCCACAGTTGCCTGTGGTCTTTGTGCCGCGACTTTACTTGGGAGGGAACGGCGAGGGTCGTGGTGTTGACCCTGGCGGCATCCGCAGATCGAGTCGATTTTCCCCCGTTGCCGGGGTTAATCCCGTCTTGCGACGAGAAACCGCCACCTCGTTTCCCCGCTCAGGTGAGCAGGGCCTTGCGCTAGTGTCCCCTCGTTGAATCCTATAGGCGACTCCCTAAACTAACTCAACGCTAGAAGTATTATGACATACTTCTGCGTTGAAACCAATAAAAACCCATAAAAAATGGGCGCATGAAATCGGAGATTCGTTATACCGGCACGGCAGAGCTTTGAGCCAGCTCATTCCGCGCGTAGGCGATGGCATCTTCCAACGCGGAATACAGGGGGAAATTCAGCCCGGTTCGGTTGCGGGCTTTTTTTACCAGCAGTTCGACCAGCGGGCCGTTGCCGACAAAAATGGCCTGGATACGGGGATCGCTGATGGAACCGGGTGTATTTGTGGTGTGTTCGGCCAACCAGAGTTGAATATCGCTAAAACTTAATTCTCCGGTGGCGTTAATGATCCGGTAGACGGGGCCTGCTGTTGTTTCCGCAATATGAGCCACCCGCGCATTACTGGCCCGGATATTGTCGCCATAGCGATGAAAGGGAAGTGTCCACGATGTAATGACGATAGGTTCAGTGGATAATTTTGTGATTGCGAATGGCATCGATAATCCTAAACGCAGCGATACTGAGATGCTAGAGTTAACTGATCTATAAGATACAACGAAAATTCAATAAACGCTATGGGCCATCTGGGGGATAATGTTAGGCCGATCCAAGAAAATAATCATCCCATTCATCTGGTTTGACTCCCCTT
>CAYYNB010000319.1:0-3048 GCA_964472565.1 uncultured Anaerolineaceae bacterium | reverse complement strand
CCGCCGCTTTTTCGGCCAGGTCGGGGAGTTCGTGAGCCGCCAGGTCTTTATCATAAGCGTAACCGTTCAGCCGGTTGAATAGATCTTCTGCCCGGTCCAGTTCCCCCGGCTCAAACGTCTGCACTCGCAGAAAAACGCCACCCAGGTCACCTGTCTGAGTATTGGCATAGAGATCGACGCAGCCGACCTCATAGCCGGTCAGTTGGCCTGCTGGATCGAACTGCTCCAAGCCCACCATCCGCGCGTCTACCCAGGACCACTCGCTGGGCGGTTCAACCGAAGGCGGCTCAAAACCGGGCAGCGCCTGCTGGTCGGGTGCCGGAACGGTCAGAAACGATTCCGGCTCATAGTCGTACTCCTCCGGTGGCTCGTCCATAAAACGCATGTCATCTGGCGGTTCGTAGTCGTATAACTCGGGTGGCGGCTCCTGCGAAAAATCTTCCGGTGGATAATCCACTGCGTAAGTCATGACTCACTCCCTGTTAACTCGACATACCGTGCAGAGTCACCGGCTTGTGTTCCACGCCGCGCGTGTAGCCACAGTCAGGGTAATTCATACAGCCGATGAACTTGCCCCCTTTGCCACTGCGTTCCACCAAGTCGCCACCACAGACGGGGCAGTTCTCACCAGTTAGAGCCGGTGGCTGTCGGCGTGTCTTTGCCTGCTGTTGAGATACCTGCCCGGCAGCGCTTAATTGGTGTACAAAATCGGACCAGAAGGACTGGAGCACCGCCAGACGCGGCATCGCTCCCTGTGCGACCGCATCCAGTGAGTCTTCCAGCCGGGCGGTATAGGGCGCAGCAAACAGGTTCGGGAAATGGGCCACCAGAAAGTCGCACAGCGTGATACCATTCTCAGTCGGCACTAGGCGCTTATCGCCAAGCGTGGCATAGTCGCGTTCCTTGAGCGTCTGCACCATGCTGGCATAGGTCGAAGGGCGGCCAATGCCCAACCGTTCCAGTTCACGCACAAGCATCGCTTCGGTGAATCGCGGCGGCGCTTTAGTTTGGTGTTCGGCAGGTTTCCAGTTGAGCAGGCGCAGCGCCGTTCCTACCTCCAGCGGCGGTAGACTGGTTTCTCCTTCCGTTTCAGCATCCGGATCGGCTGGCTCCTGGTAGACTTTCAGGAACCCGTCGAAGACCAATGCACGGCCCTTGGCCTGGAACAGCAGTGGATACGGCTGGCCCGGCGCTTTTCCCACCCAGACCGGAACCGTCTGAATGGCATAACGTGCCGGAGCCATTTGAGAGGCCACAAACCGTTTCCAGATGAGGCCATAGAGCATTGCACCGTCGCCCTCCACCTCCTGCGGCAGGCGGGTGACATCGGCAGGCCGGATCGCCTCGTGTGCTTCCTGAGCATGTTTGGTCTTTACTTCATAGACAGGCGGTTGGTTTGGAACGTAATCCCCGCCGTAGGTCGTGGCAATCACGCGACGAACCGCCTCCACTGCTTCCGGTGCGACCGATACACCGTCGGTGCGGTGATATGTGATTTGCCCGGCTTCGTAAAGCTGCTGGGCGATCTGCATGGTGCGCTCTGGGGATAAGCCTAAGGCACTGCTGGCTGCCTGCTGCAAGGCGCTGGTCGTAAAGGGCGGCTGCGGGTGGCGCACCTGGGTGTCTTGCACAACCTGACCGACCCAGAAGGCCGCATTTTGCATCCCGGCCATCAGCTTCTCAACTTGTTCGTGTGAAAGGCGCTCGACCTTCTGGCCTTTAATCACGGACAAATGAGCATCCAATTCGCCTGTACCGGAACTAAGTCGAGCATCCAGTGTCCAATAGGTTTCCGGCGTAAAAGCGGCAATCTGCCGCTCACGCTCGACAACTAGCCGCAGGCAGGCACTTTGCACTCGTCCTGCTGAGTACCGCCCATTCAAGATCTGGCAGGCCAGCGGCGACACCAAATAACCGACCAATCGGTCCACAATCCGGCGCGCTTGCTGCGCTTCGATCAGATTCACGTCTAACAGTCGTGGCGCAGCGATGGCGGCTTTGACTGAACTTTCCGTGATGGCCGTGAACGTGACACGGTAGACGGGCTTATCCGGCGGCAGGTCGGCCAACTGCAAGATATGCCAGGCGATGGCCTCACCTTCGCGGTCTGGGTCGGTCGCGACATAAACTGCTTCTGCCTCACGCATCGCTTTAAGCAACCGCCGGACCGTGTTCGCCTGCCGCGACAGGACTTCGTACAACGGGCGGAATGAGTCGTTCACGTCGATCCCCAGCTTGTCCTGGGGCAGATCGCGGACGTGGCCGCGCGTGGCTTGCACACGCCAGCCTTCACCGACAAACGCTTTAATCCGCTTGACTTTGGACGGGCTTTCCGTCAGCAGTAATCGGTAGGTCATCGATCAGGTCTCCGAATCAGGTTGAGCAGGACCACGAGCGCTCGAAGCTGCTCGCGAGTCCGCTTGCGGTCGATCTGCGGTTTGATAGACAGCGAGTTCTTTTTCTCGAAGGACCAGCCACACCGGCCATTCCAAAAAAGCATGGTACGCTTCCTCTTCCATGGCCTGGATCGGGCTGGTGCTGGATTGTTTTGCCATAGTTTCTCCATCAGTGTTCTTCAGAAATAAAGTTCTGGACTGGGCGTGGGCGTTTTTCGCCTGAGAACAAAACGATCGAAAGGCATTTTCAGAAATAAAGTTCTGAACTCGCCTCTTTTTCTCATGATCAGCCTCCTGATTCTTCAGTAATAAAGTTCTGGACTGGGAACACTTGTTTTTCTCTGATGCATGTGCGTTTTGCCTTTGAAATGCCTTCAAACCATCCTTTTAAGTCCAAGACTTTATTTCTGAGTCCAGGACTCTATTTCTGAATCCAGAACTTTATTTCTGGTGAACAATCAGGTCGTTCCAAAGCGCCCGATCTCGGACGCAGGTGGGCGGTTGATGAGCCAGAAAATCCCTTCGTCCTGGATATCCAGCACATATTGGAAACGCGGCAGCGAAGCGATAATGTCCAGGTGATGTTTGTTGAAGTGTTGGAAGGCGGCATCCTCCCGAAAGACATTCATGCCCTGCCGCTGTGAGAAAATGA
>CAYYNB010000318.1:0-3060 GCA_964472565.1 uncultured Anaerolineaceae bacterium | reverse complement strand
CGTGCCGCGTCCTCACCGCTGAGTTGGAACGTGCCGGTGCCGTAATCTAATCGCCAACGGTTCTCGCCCCAGAATGCGCCGAAGAAGGTCACGCCGTCGCGATCCGGTCGTCGGTAGCGGCGGTATTCGCGCATGGTGCAAAGTGGGAAGATCCCAGAGAGCCACGATGCACTGCCGGACGGCGCAGCCGGTCCACGCGCTCGCGCAGCCAGCCGCCCTGCCGCAGCCCATCGTGCAAGACCACGTTTGCCACTCCCAGCGCCATACACCCCATCACACCCGCCATAAACAGCCGCATCCGGTTGAGGGTCGGCGGGCCGCCTGCTACTGCCGCGATAAATCCATTTTTGACCGGCGGAACGGTCGCGTGGTGGATGGCAAAATCGCCCATCAGGGACAGGTAGAGGGCGGCTATTCCGAGCGAAACGATCCCATGGGCCAGCAATCGCAAGGCCCGATCATACCGGGTACTTTGCTTTGGCTGATCGGTGCGGCGGATCGAAGCTCCCATCAGCGCGGCGGCCAGGAGCGGAACCAGCGGAATCCGGCATAACAGCGGCGCAAGACAGCCGCCCAGCGCGGCACGTCCTTCGGTGAACAGCCAATAAAACATGGGCTATCGCTCCTGCCGCAGCCGCCAGGACGTGACCGCATAGTCGATGACGACCAGGCCGAACACCGACACATATAAGGCTTCGCCGAAGCTCACTCCCAACTGGGTCAGCACTGCCGACGACAGCAAAAGGATCGCCATGACCACCAGGCCGTTCAAGGCAGACCAGGAAATGACTCGCAACATGCGCTCTGCTCCTCTACCTGGGAAACCAGGCGTCCAAATTGTCGATGTCTTGCGGGATGTCGTCTGCCGGTGAGCGGTCCGCCTCCGGGCGCAGCCGCCTCCACTCCGGGCCAATCGCCTGATCCAGCACATCCTCGAATTCCTGCCGCGCAACCTCGTTGAAAAGCTTGTCGTGCTGCTGGCTTTTGTTGTTGTAGACCGGCTCCCAGCCCTCGACCGTCGGGGCCATGCCCGGCAGGATGACGTGGGTATGGAGCTGCTGCTCGCCTTCGGTGGTCAATCGGTCGTGCAAAACAAACGAATAGGGAGGCGTCTGGAAGCCGCGTGCCTCGTAATACGACTCCACGACGCGCTCGGTCACGTCCATCACCAGCTTGCGGCGTTGATCCTCCGGCACGAGCGCCATCAGGTCGGGCGCGGGCGAGATCACCCAGGACCAAGCCAGCACATGGCGGCTCTGAAACTGCGCGCAGTTGCCCGCAATCTCGCGATAGTGTTTGCCCATCCCGCGATCTTGCCAGCGGGCACGGGGATCGGGAATGTAAGACAATTCGGAGTACGTCGTCGAGGGCGGCCAACCGGAAGGTCGAGCCAGGGGCGGCAGCCAGCGAGCGCTCAGCCGGGTGAAAAGACAGGTTTTACCCTCCCCATCTGCGCAAGGCAACCTCTACCGGGCGTTCTGGGGAACGCTGTACTAAGCCGCGGGGATCAGCGGCATACGGAGAAGATCTCCGACGGTGAGGACACGGTCGGTGATCCCGGCGGCCATAGCTGGGGTGCGTGGACGATATTTTCGCTTTCCCCCTGGGATCGGTTCGCACAGCGACTCATGCGGGCGGGCCAGATGATAGTAAAGGCGGAACCATTCGGTATGGAATAGCAAGTGCTGTTCCGAGGCCAACGCCCAGGTCTGGCGACCTAAACCGGCAATGCCCTGTCTGAAAGTCAGATTCAGGCGCTCGATGAAGGCCGTTTGGATCGTCTGCCGGAAGCCATTCGCCCTCAGCACCTCGAACAACTCGCTGCGTTTCCCCCAGGCCATGCGCCGGATGGTATAGGTCAGCCGACGGCGGTGGGTCCGTTTCACTAACTGCGCATGCCGGAAGTCTTTGTCCGGCTGCCAGTGGTCGGTCCGCGCACGGGGAGGGCGAAACCAATGCCCAAAGTGTGCCGTCAAGGCGTAAAAATACATCCACAACCCGTCGGTCATGAAGCTGGGAACACAGTCCGGCGCCACTCGTTCCTTCAGATCATGGGCCACCGCGTAAGCATCTTCACGCTTTCGTCCCCCCAGGTGCAGCGTCGGAATGATCTTGGTCACTGGATCGATCACCAGCCATAACCACCGCGCCTGCTCGCTGTCCTTCACCTGAGCGTACAACTCGTCCAACTGCACCAGGCTCAATACCAGCTCACGGAATAACCGGTTATGCAGTCCCTGACTGTGTTCCCCCATCCGCTCCAACCATCGGGCGAGCGTGGCATCCTGCTGTCCGGTGTAACGGACCAACACCGCCCGATTCACTCCCTCGGCCAGAAACCACAAGACCATTTCCACCCGGTCCGTTTTCGTCTTGAGATAATACAACGGCGTGCCTTTGCGACTGCTGAAGATGCTTTGACAGCATTGGCAGCGCAGATACAGAATGTCGTGATCCTTGCCGCGTAAGGTGTGCCGGACCAGCGCATGGATCGTTTCCTCGGTGATCCCGACATACGGACACGCCGGGTTCAGACAGGCCCACCCTTGGGTCGGATACTGCTTCTTCCGTCCACGTTTGCTTTTCACCTCGCTCCAGGGCCGGACCTCACGGTTGATCTGCACCTTCTCCAGATGCACCCCTTGGCAGCAATGCGGACAGTCCTTCGGTGACTTCGGATGGCGGTGGAGCGGCAGGTGATCTTTCACCCGCTGCCACCACCCTTTCACTCGCCGCCGGTTCAGCCGCCACCATAGGTGGCTCGTGTAGACGAATAGAAGTAACAATACCAGGTGTTCGAGGTCAAGGAGATCGGGCACGGACGGCTCTCTGTTTGGAACATGGCGCAAAAAACGCGCAGTCTATCTTTCTCTGCGCGTTTGTCAAGCCCTTGGGCTTCAATCTCGAATTGTCTTACAGCTTCCGGGGGTGTACCCCCGCAATCCCAATGACCAGGAACAGGGCGAACTCGAAGTAATCCTGGGGGGTGTTCAATCGCCGTTCTCCTAAGAGCGTGTACGGAAAGATCATAACCGGGCCAAGCGGCGGGTCATGATCAAC
>CAYYNB010000317.1:0-3061 GCA_964472565.1 uncultured Anaerolineaceae bacterium | reverse complement strand
AGGTTACTTATTTAACCTTAATTGGGATAAAAGTAACCTACTTTGGGATAAATGTGGGATAGATTTAACTTAAATGCGTCAAGATTCAGGCTAAATCGCGGGTGATTCAGGTTAAATCAAAAGGCCCCGGATTTTAGGGGCAGCAGTCAAGCCCAAATGTTCTAGGATAGGGATATGGTCAGGTTACGAACAAGGCAGGCATCATATGTCCCAATCACCCGAACTGATAGAAGCATTTGGTTTGATCAAAGGCGGCCAACCGGCTGCCGCCGCACAGGTACTCACCCATTACATCAGCCAGCATCCCCGCGATGCGGACGCCTGGTGGCTGATGGCGCACACCGTTTCACAGCCGGATAAAGTGGAACAATGTCTGCAAAACGTGCTCAAGATCAATCCCCAACACGTTCAGGCGCAGGTCAAACTGGCAAAACTGAACGAGGCGCGCCGCCCCGCCCCGGCGGATGATCTGGGCGATCCATTTGCTGAACTGGTAGCGCAGCCGGGCAAGGCAGCGGTTCCCGCCCCCCGCCCTGCGTCCAAACGCGGCAGCGCGAACACCGAAATGATGATCGGACTGGCGGTGATCGGGATCGCCATTGTGGCGCTGATTGGGGTGGGAATATGGGTCGCGCAAAAGCAGGGATGGTTCAGCCGCAGCGCCAAAAGCACCGTCGAGGCGTTTTATGATGCCATCGGGGATAAAAATGCGGGCAAGGTATATGAACTGTCGTGTACGCAGAGCGACCAGGGCGAACGGCGGTTGAAGTCCGTCTTCGACAGTATCGATCAACTCACCGTAGCGGATTTAGCCATCCGTGAATTGAAAAAAACAGGCGATGCCGTCGAATACAATGTTGATGTTTCCTTCCAGGTGGTCTACGAGTCCGGCGCGGAAATGAAAGCCAGCCATGTGATCTTTCTGGACCTGAAAAAAGAGGATGGTCGCTGGTGCGTCGATCTCGAAAACCCGGATGGGCTGTCCTCCCCGGTCGCTATTTTGAAGGAATAAGGGTTGTCAGGGCAGAGCGAGTCTGCCCTGATGATTTAGCGGAAGGCGGTTCCGGCGGGCAACCCGGCCAGCGGTGTCGCGGTTTGGGCAGCGCGGCGGATCGCTTGGGACGCGGCTTCGGCGGCAAAGGCCCCGATCACATTGACATTCGCCCAGCCTGCCGTACCTGTCGCCAGCGCGAAAATCGTATCACCGTCGTGCATGGTATGAGCGGGCCGGATCCCGCGGGCCAGCCCATCCTGAGCCATCTGCGCGACCTTGTTGGCTTCGTCTTTGGTCAGTTGGGCATTGGTCGCCACGACGCCGATCACCGTGTTGCTGGTCCCGCCAGTCTGTACACGGGCCATCGCCGGGAACATTTTGAGCGTATCGACAAACTGCGCGCCATCGGGGGGCATCCGCGCCCCCGCCAGAATCTGTCCCTGCTCATCGATCACATCACCCAGGGCGTTGACTACAAAGAGCGCGGCGACCTTCAGCCCGTCGCCCAGATCGATCAGGGCGCTGCCCAGGCCGGATTTGCAGCCGAAGTTCGGCCCCAAATACATGCCGACGCGCGCCCCGGTCCCTGCGCCGACACAACCTTCGGCCACCGGATCAGATGAGGCGGCCAGACACGCGGCGTAACCCATCGCGGCATCGGGACGCGCGCGAAAGTTACCGACATCGAGATCAAAAATGATCGCCGCCGGGACAATCGGCACGACGCCGATCCCCACGTTAAAGCCGCTGTTCTGCTCTTCCAGATAACGCATCACGCCGCTGGCGGCATCCAACCCGTAGGCGCTGCCCCCGGCGAGCAGTATGGCGTTGACGTGCTGGACCAGATGCATCGGGTGCAGCAGATCGGTTTCACGCGTGCCGGGCGCGCCGCCGCGCTGATCCACGCCACCGACAGTATTGGGCGGGCAGAGAATCACCGTGCAGCCCGTCGCGCCTTCCACATCCTGCGCATGGCCGACGCGAAAGCCTTCGATTGCGGTTAATGTCAACATTAGCCGAGAGTCAGCTTGAACCAGTCAGCCGTCTTGACGATCACGCTGGTGGCGAGGGTTTGATCCTCGGTCAACACGCCATAGATATGATCCGCGCCGGGAACGGTATAGGCGGCCCGCAGCGCGCCTTGAGCATTGTCCAGGAACCAGGCGACATGCTGGCCGGACGCATCTTCGGAACCCGCGATCACCATGAAGGAGCCGGTATAGTTGGTGAATTCTTCCGGCACGTTGTACTGGTTCAGGGTGGTGAAAAAGTCTGCGCCGAGGGTGACTTCGCGCCAACCGAGATCAATCGTCACCTGACCTTCGGCGGCAGCGGTGTCGAAATTGTCCTGGCCCAATTCTTCGAGGAAGCTGGCTCCCAAATCCACACTTGTTGACCAGAGCACCAGCGATTGATACCAGTCGGGGTTTTCGCCCGCCGATGTGATCGCAATCGCGCCGCCCATGCTGAAGCCGATCAAACCAATACGGGCCGGATCAACAAATTCGAGCGTGGTGAGATAGGTGTAGGCGGTGGCGGCGTCTTCGACCTGACCGGGCACGGTGCTCGCGACCATATCACCGGCGCTCTCGCCCCAGCCGCGAAAATCGATGCGCAAGGACGCAATACCCCGCTTACCGAGTTCGGCGGCAAGATTCTTGTACATCTCGCCCACTTCGTCCCGAACGCTGGCAAAACCGTGCAGCATCAGGACGGCGGGAACCGGCCCCTCGGCCTGGGGTTCGACCACTGTGCCAACAATGCCGTTATCGAGGGTCACGGTGTATTCTTTGAATTCGTCCTGCGCTGACACTGTTCCACCAGAAGCAAGCAGGATAGTACTCGCCAACAAAAGGGAGGCCATCAATAATCTTTTCATGATTTTTCTCTCCTTGTGAGAAAGCGGATGTGAGAAACCAGAAGCTGATTCAATTATAGATGGGAAATGAGGGACACCAAATGCTGCTGGCGATTGACATCGGAGCTATACGAAAATAGTTACTTTGTCTTGCCGGTTCTGTTGCAAAAAATGGATGCCGGGATCAAGAAGGCAGAAAGGGGCTAAAC
>CAYYNB010000316.1:0-3082 GCA_964472565.1 uncultured Anaerolineaceae bacterium | reverse complement strand
CCGCCACCAGCAGCATCGGCAGGCTGAACGGCAGTGCAGCGCGTGGCGCAGCGCCAAATACTTCAGGCGGCGATACCGTAACCGCTTCGCTCCATTCGCTGGCCGTCCGCATATCATCCGGGCTGCGCATCGCCCGCACCCGGTAGACAGCGGGTTCATCAGCGACAGCACAGGTCGGTTCGATGGTGAAAAAGTCCTCCCCCGACGCCTCATCCTGCCCTTTCGCCGTGACATGCACCACATACTGCCGCGTCCCCGGCACCGGCGTCCAGACCAGCCGCCGCTGGCTGACTTCCGTAAAGGTCGGCGTATTCAGGCGCGCGGGTGCCCGTCGTGCGCGGCTCCACGGCGACGGCGAGTGCGGCGCATACAGCGAATTAATCGCCCGCACCCGGTAATAGCGGTTCGGCAGGGTATCGCGCGGCAGCAGCGTCTCGGCGCTTTCGCCCCGGTATACAATCTCCGTCCCGTAATTATCGAAATCAGGATCAGAGGACGTTTGCACTTCGTAGCTGGTCGCTTGCGGAATAGGCGACCACCGCAGGCTGTATCCGCCCTCTTCCGACCACTGCACCGGCTCCATAATCGGCGGGGTGAGTGACATCGGCGTGACGCTCACAGCATCACTTGGCGCGCCCATCACCCCTTGATTCAGCGGGATCACCCGGTAATAGGTGGAGCCGCTCGCCTGGGGCGAAAAAGTATAGCGCTGCTGCCGCGCATCCGTCAGTTCCGCCAACAGCGACGCAGCTTCAAAATTGGGTGAGCTGGATTGCTCGATCCGGTACGCGTTCGCCGTCGGTGCTGCCGACCACGATAATTCACACAGTTCAGACGACACCCAGCGGTGAGTAACCAGTACCGCATCCGGCCCGCTCAAAACCGGGGTCAGCCGCAGATCCAAAAAAGCAAGGTCCTGTTCGGCTTCCTCGCTCCAATCAACCAGTGCCTGATCCAGGTCCGCCGCGCTCAGATCGGGCAGTTCGTCGCCCACCGCGCGCGCGCTTTCAGTGAATACCAACAGCCGCGCCAACCCAAACAGGCTTCCACGATAGGCATGTAACGCCATTCCGACGGGTTCCGGCCCACGCGCCGGAGTCCACCCTTCTTCGGGCAGCAGCATCACATCCAGCGTGACATCCGTTCCCGCCCGGTCAATCAACCGGACTCCATTCATCCCTAGCCATGCCAGCAGCAGCCGCCCCCCCGCAATCTGCCGTTCGATCCGCCCACAGATAAAGTGGGTGGTTTCGTTCGGCACATCCGGCCAGCGCGACATATCCGCCAGCCAATCGCGCACATTCTGCGGCCAATCGCTGTCCGGGTCTTCGACCATCCACAGATAGTCGGCCAGCCGCTGGCTGAACACATCTGCCGCCGCGCCACTCGCCAGCACAAACACATAGCGGTTCGCGTCCTGAATCAGGTGCAGCGTCGAAGGAATGGGACCGCTCAATCCTTCGGGGGTAACGTCGGCGTGTTGAAACCCATAGCGCCAGCGTCCATGTGAACTGCGCCCCTGCTGTACAGGTGTATTTTCAGAACCCAGGTGAACTTGATGAACAGTTGCCATTGAATATTATCCGGTGGGGATAGCCCGACTCACTGAGATTTAGTGTATGCGGCGCGGGCAATTTGGGCAAGTTTCAGGAAACTCCCGTTGAGGGGCACCCGTCTATACCTGTTTGCCCCCCCCCACATCTTTTGAGACGCAGCTCAACGGCTCCGCGTAGAGGCGTATCGCCATACGCCCCGCGCTCAATGCCCACCATTTGTAAGGGCGTCGGCTTGCCGCGCTCTATCTTCCCCCTCTTCCAACTTGGTTGGAGAGGGGGATCGAGGGGGTGAGGTTCGTAGGGGCAATTCACGAATTGCCCCGCTAATTTTTCGCTCTACCCCGATTTGTAGGTAATGTTTAGCCACGTTGGCGAACAGGGTGGATCAAATACGTAGGCATTTTTAGGAGCAGGTTTCAAACCTGCCCTTCCCCTCCCCTATCAAAGGATTCGCCAGCGGTATCGCACATGAGGCAAGGAGGCCGGGGGGATAGGGGTTTCCCGTACACCGCCGTATCCCTGGCTGCTCCAGCGAGAAGGGGTTCCTCGCAGAACTGAATGCGTATGGGGCAGGGGATGAGGTTCTGTCCTCGCGATCAGGCCACAAATCAAATGTTAGTTTGGGTGCTCATACATATTTTGTGGTTAATCTCGATACTTCGGGGCAACCAGTAGCAGTGAATGTACTGGAACAAGGGTCTAATCGATCATCACGCGCGCCGCAGTTGCGGCGCGCCTTTTTATCACCAGGTGAGATGCATGACAGCAGCCTCACCACCTTTTTCAGGAAGTACACTCCCCTCATCATAGCTGAGAGTAAAACTCGTCTTCAACAGGATACGGCTTGTACCATACACCTTACCATAAAGCAGATCCGATGGAAACGGCATCTGTATCTCCAGGCGAATATGTTTTTCTGACACCTGTTTGACGTTTACCCAACCGGCATTTCCATTTCTAAAATACTGTTGGAGCGAGTTCCCGATGGATAATTGCAGGATCTGCGCCACCGACTTACCCTGATATTCAGGCGAATCAATGGAAAATTGCTCCCCAAGCGCAAGCCCAATACTTACAAAATCAAACATGCTGTCGCCCGCAGCGGCAATATCGTTCAGGACATTCAACCAATCCTGCAAGAGATACCATTCATGCTCTTTAGCCTGATCTAAGCCATATCGACTCAAAATATGCGAAAAGGACTGTTGGTTAATGGATTTCCTAAAACCTACGATAATCCCGCCATAGATTTCAGTCGATTTGTCAAAGCTGCTATAAACCATTGAGCCGCCTCCCTTCATTTATTTCCACTTTATTATCATAGTATAATGGTTCAAATTGTTATGCAACGGGTGCTTCCTGAAATTATGATGAATTTATACCCCTCACCTCTCGCCCCGTTTTTCTCCCCTTCCTGCTTGCGGGAAGGGGCTGGGGGTAGGGTGCGCGGGGCTCCCCTTTCTCCGCGTGCGATACCGTTGGCGAACAGGGGGGATCGAATGCGTAGGCATTTGTAGGGGCAGGTT
>CAYYNB010000315.1:0-3134 GCA_964472565.1 uncultured Anaerolineaceae bacterium | reverse complement strand
CCGCGATCCCCGCGATAGCCACCGCCGCCGCTGCCGCCGCGATCTCCACCGCGATCCCCGCGATAGCCGCCGCCACCGCCGCGCCGGACACCGCCGCCCGAACGACCACCGCCGCCCGAACGACCACCGCTGCCGCCGCTGGCGATCTTGGTATCCGCCGCGCGCGCTTCTTCCAGCGTCCAGCCTTCCAGCACGGCCTGACGGCTCAGGCGAATCTTGCCGCTGGGATCGATGTCCGTGATCATGACCATGATCTCATCACCGATGCCGACTTCGTCTTCCACCTTTTCGATCCGGTGATCGGAAATCTGACCAATCGGCACCATTCCATCGTGGCCGGGCATAATTTCCACAAACGCGCCGTAGGCTTCCACCCGCGTTACGCGCCCGGTGTAGATTCGGCCCAGTTCCGGTTCTTCCACCATCGCCATGATCATATCGCGTGCGCGTTCGGCGCTCGGACCATCCGACCCGGCAATAAATACCGTGCCGTCTTCCGCGATGTCGATCTTGGTGCCGGTTTTGTCCTGAATGCTGCGGATATTCTTACCGCCGGGGCCAATAATCATGCCGATCTTGTCCACATTAACCTGGACGGTATCGATACGCGGCGCGTAGGGGCTGAGTTCCGTCCGCGGGGCCGGAATCACGGCCAGCAGCACGCCGAGAATCTGGATCCGGGCTTCGCGGGCCTGCGCCAGCGCCTGCCGCAGAATATCATCGCTCACGCCCATGATTTTGATGTCCATTTGCAGCGCGGTGATCCCGTTTTCGGTCCCGGCCACTTTGAAGTCCATATCGCCCAGGTGATCTTCCAACCCCTGGATGTCGGTCAGGACGGCGTAACGATCCCCTTCTTTGATCAGGCCCATCGCAATGCCCGCCACCGGACGGATCAGCGGGACGCCCGCCGCCATCAGGGCCAGGGTGCTCGCGCAGACGCTGCCCATGCTGGTGCTGCCGTTGGATGACATCACTTCGCTCACCACGCGGATCGTATAGGGGAACACGTCCTCATCGGGGATCATGGGGAGCAGGGCGTTTTCCGCCAGCGCACCATGCCCGATCTCGCGGCGCTTGGGGCCGCGCATCATGCCGGTTTCGCCCGTGCTGTAGGGCGGGAAATTATAGTGGTGCATGTAACGCTTGGTATCTTCCGGATACAGCCCATCCAGCGGTTGGCTGTCGCGCGGGGTGCCCAGCGTGCAGACGCTCATGACCTGCGTCTGGCCGCGTTTGAACAGGCCCGATCCGTGAACGCGCGGAATCAGGTCGATTTCAGCCGCCAGCGGGCGAATCTGCGTGACATGTCGTCCATCGGGCCGCACGCCTTCTTCGATAATGCGGCGGCGCACTTCTTTTTTAAGCTGATCATCAATCGCTTCGCGCACTTCGCGCATATTCACGGCGTCCGTACCCTCGTCACCAGGGGCCGCCGATTCGTATTCTTCCAGCACGCGCTCGCGCAGTTCGTCCAGCGCCGCGTTACGGGCATCGCGTTCGGTGTGCGTGCCGACGATGTTCGCAATATCGCCCGACACGCGCCCCGCGACAGCTTCGGCCAGCGCCGCATCGACTTTCGCCGGGGTATAGCCGCGTTTCGCCTTGCCGATCTGCTGCTGCATTTCTTTCTGCACGTGGATCAGGTTCTGCATGCTTTCGTGGCCGAACCGCAGCGCGCGGACCATCGTTTCTTCGTCGATTTCCTGCGCGCCCGCTTCCACCATGATGATCGCTTCCGCCGTGCCTGCCATGCGCAGATCGAGCGTGCTGCTTTCCATTTCGGGAATCGTCGGGTTCGCGATGAATTCGCCGTTGATCATGCCCACGCGCACCGCGCCAATCGGACCCGCCCAGGGCACATCCGAAATGGTGAGCGCCGTGCTCGCCGCGATAATCGACAGAATATCGGCGTGGGTTTCCTGGTCGTGGCTCAGCGGCGACACGATGACCTGCACCTCATTGCGCAAGTCCTTCGGGAACAGCGGGCGCAGCGGGCGATCCGTCACGCGGGCGATCAGAATGCTCGCCTCCGACGGGCGGCCTTCGCGCCGCATAAAGCTGCCGGGGATGCGTCCCGCCGCGTAGAGCCGCTCTTCGTAGTCCACGCTCAGCGGGAAAAAGTCGATGCCTTCGCGGGGATTTTCGCTCATCGTCGCTGTTCCAAACACGAGCGTATCGCCCATCCGCACCGTGACAGCGCCGCCGGCTTGTTCGGCCAGCTTGCCCGTCTCGATCACGATCTCTTTGCCGCCCACCTGGGCGACAAACCGTTTGTTTTGTGGCATTTCGTTGCCGTTCATTATTTGTTCCTCCGTAATTCAGATTATAAACAAAACCCGGAGGTCAGGCGTTGGAACCTGGTGTCAAGTGACATACTTGACCGCATGTTCCAAGACCTGCCGATCCGGGTTTGTCGGGTGAGCGCCAATCAGTTCACGCTCCCCACTCGCTGCGAGAATTTCATAACCCTCACTAGTCATGCAACGCGCGGAGAGTTGCCGCCCCGCGCGTTCTGATTTGCTGCTTAGCGACGCAGACCCAGTTTCTGGATCAGGTCCCGGTAGGCTGCCGGGTCTTTCCGGCTCAGATACCGCAAATGGCGGCGACGTGACCCCACCAGCTTCAACAATCCACGACGGCTGTGCTCGTCATGCTTGTGAATTTTCAGGTGTTCGGTAAGCTGGCTGATTCGGGTGGTTAGAATGGCAATTTGTACTTGAGGAGATCCGGTATCACCTTCGTGTACCGCGTAATTCGTAATCAGGTCGTTTTTTTCTTTTTTTGAAATGCCCATCGTCCTCTCACACCTTTCAGTCACCGGGTGGTTCGGACGAGGAACCACCGGTCTTGACGGAATAGCCGCATTATATCATCCCCCTCCCACCATGACTAGGGCGAATGCACCAAATACGGTTCCGCCTCTCTGATCCGAACTTGATCCAAATCAACGCCGCCCCGCGCGCTAGAGTCGCCTCAAACCAAATCCGAACGCAGGCATACACCATGCCGCCCCCGCACGAGCTGATCGGCAGGCTCCCCGGCGCGGAAAATCTCGAAGACGGCCACCACGACTGATCCCCTGCGCCCATTTTTCCCCCTCGCCAACTCGATTGCAGAGGGGGCAGGGGGTG
>CAYYNB010000314.1:0-3138 GCA_964472565.1 uncultured Anaerolineaceae bacterium | reverse complement strand
TCCGAAGATCAACAAATCTTCCCGTGTGGCGACGCGAAATAGAAACTTTTTCCCCGTGAGACGTCGCCAAGGGGGGGTGGGGGTGGCGCTCCTTCCATCCATTCTGTAATCGCTTAACTAATAGTTAATCACGAACAACTAACGACTCCTCTGATATTCCCGAATATACGGATTACTCCGCCGCTCATCCCCAATCGTCGTATTATGCCCGTGACCCGGCAGCACAATCACTTCATCATCCAGCGCCATCAGCTTGGTTATGATCGACTCCATCAGCACATCATGGCTCATTCCCGGCAAATCCGTCCGCCCCACCGTGTTCATAAACAGCACATCGCCATCGAATACCAGTTTTTGCGCCCGCTCCACATAACTCACATGTCCCGCCGAATGTCCCGGCGTAAACAACACGTCCAGCGTGATTTCTCCCACGCGGATCCGTTCGCCCTCTTCTACAAATCCATCCGGCTCAGCGGGTAACGGTGCTTTCAGCCCCATCAACCGCACCACCGTTTCCGGCATCGTCCTGACCATCTCGGCTTCCAGCGCATGACACCGGAAGCGCGCCCCCGTCAAACGTTTGAGGTCCGCCACCGCCATAATGTGATCAAAATGTCCATGTGTTGCCAGAATCTCGCGGATCGTCCAGCCTGCATCCTTCGCCGTTTCCACAATAAACTTCGCGTTGTCAGCCGGATCAATTACGATACAATCATGCCCATCCCCCACAATGTAGCAGTTCGTTTTCAGTGGTCCAATCGGAACCTTAAGCACGTTCATTGTTGCCCTTTTATCGTCCTTCTCTCGATCTATACAAGGATGGAACCATGACCAGCGCACCCTCGCGCCTTTATCTTTTACAATTGGGAACCGCCCAAATCCCCTCACCCACCGGCACGCTGGATATGGTGTTGGGCTGTTATCTGGTTCAGACCGCTGACGGTCAGAACATGCTCATTGACTGCGGTCTTCCCGCCGATCATGCAGATCAGCCCGGCACAACGGGCGCGACCAATGTCATCGACCAGTTGCAGCGGCTTGGTTTATCGCCGGCTGACATTCACACTGTCATTTGTACGCACCTGGACATCGATCACATCGGTCATATCGCCGCCTTCCCCCACGCCGAACTGATCGTCCAGCGCGCCGAATACGAAGCCGCCTCCAGCGGCCATTCCCGGTTTGCCGCCACGCGGGCCGTTTGGGATCAGCCCAACTATCGTTTGGTCGATGGAGACACCGATCTGCTTCCCGGCCTGACGCTGATCAAAACCAGCGGTCACACGCCCGGCCACCAATCCATTTTAATCCGTCTGCCGCACACCGGCCCCGTGCTGCTCGCCTCCGATGCGGTGATGTTCCAGCGGCTGTTCACGCCCGACGCGCCCGCCTGGCCGATGAACGACAATGCCGAACAAACGCGCCTCAGCACACACAAACTGTTGGCGCTGGTCGAGCGTGAACACGTCTCGTTAGTAATTTTCAGCCATGACGGCCAGCAGTGGCAAACGCTCAACCAGGCACCCGCCTATTACGATTGATTCAACCCGGTGACGGTTTGCCGTAGATCGTCACCGTCTCCCACCGCCTGACCACCTCGTACCCGTCTTCGATCAGATCGTGCAGAATCGGGTACGAGGCGCGTCCGCTGTCAACAATAAAATAATCCGGGTGCAGCGCGTCCCACAGTTCCGCCTCACTCGGATAATCCGTCTGCAAATCAACCCGTGCGACCATCGGCGAAATATAGTCGTAATCCGTCAGCCATAAATAGTAATAATGTTCGCCCGCCAACGTCGCATTCGGATCGACATGATCCCGTATCCATTGGGCAGGCGCTGGCGGATCAGGTCGCATAGTGCCGCGCTGCCGCACATATTCCAGCGCTGGCCGCAGCGTCAGTCCCAGATTCGCCGCCAGCATCAGCATCGCCGCTGCCGCCGGACCGCGCCGAAGGGTTTTCGTTGTCTGGTTTTGCATCCCGATCATGCTTCCCACCGCCAGCCCATAAAATGGCGTCAGCGGCACGATATACAGCGGGTTAGCGTTCGGCGCAATCACCGTCAGGGCCAGCGGTCCCAGCACCAGCATGCTGACCAGCGTCCCATCGACAACCCGGTGCCGCCCGACTGCCGCCGCCAGCCCTGCATAGATCAGCAGCACTTCCAGCCGCGACGACTGCTGCGCCAACGTTAGATAGTCGATGAACGTCTTCAGATAGGTTTCCAGGCTGACCGGCTCCGGCGAATTATTTTTGAAGAATGTATCCAGGTACGGCAGCATCTGCGTCAGCATTACGCTGCCCGCGCCGATCAGCCCGCCCACTCCATACAGCCACAAGCCCGCTTCCGGCCAGCGTTTGCCCTGCCGCAGCCCGGCCACATAACGCGGTCCATACAGGCTGACCGCCGCCGCCACGCCCAACCCCGACGCGTTATAATGCGCAAACATCCCCCAGCCCATCAGCACGCCCGCCAGCAGATGCAGCCCGCGCCGTTCATGCCGCAGCGCCACGCTGTATACCCACAATGACGCCGCGATCATGACCGCCAGCCCAATATCATGCCGGATGCGCGCCGCGCTCATCAGGGTTGCGCTGCATATCAAAAACGCGGTGGTCAGCAGCGCCGTTCCCCGTCCATACAGGTTTCCCGCCGCCAACCCGGTCAAAGCGATCACGACGAAAGTCAACAAAAACGTGAACAGCCGCGCTTCCCACAAGCCAATCCCCACCAGGCGCAGCCACGCGCCCAGTGCATACCCAAAATAGTTCAGCGGAACGTCACGATCCGGAATCATCGGGTCCGCCAGTTTGCCGGTTTCCGCTACGCTGACGCCATGACTCAGCACCCAGGGTTCATCGGCGCTGTGCAGGGTTGGATACACCGCCAGCCCATACACGCGGATCAGGCTGATCCCCACCACGCCCACCACCGCAGCCAATATCCAAACCCGTCCATAAGGTATCACCGCAGTGGGATCATCCAGCATCAGATAGAGCAGCGTGAATGTCGCCGCCAGCGCCAGCGCCATATGCGCATACACCCATTCAGGCCGCATTTCCGCCCCAAATACCAACAGCAGCGCCGCGCCCCCCACCAGCACCCCCCCCCGCCCCCCCCCCCCCCTAGGCCGCGG
>CAYYNB010000313.1:0-3176 GCA_964472565.1 uncultured Anaerolineaceae bacterium | reverse complement strand
ACCGCTGCTAGGCGTTCCGCTGCTCAGTGACCGGAGCGAAAAGCGTAAGCGTGAGGATTTCCTGACGCTGCCTGCCGAGCCGGTGGAGGGGGACCTGGAAATGACCGAGGGCCTGTTTACACCGGTCCGCTCCCGCCGGATGGGGACCTTTACTCCCCTGGATGCAGCGCCGTTTCCTCTGTCTTCAGACAACAAACAAACCGGCGCAGCAGACTCACAAGTGGGACAAACCCGCGCGGCGGTGGACCGCTCGCAGTCGGCGGCAGAGATGCAGGGTGAAGAGGTCGAAGAACGAGTCAGCGCGGTGGGAGCCGACGTTCGCTCCCAGGCGGGACAGGCCAGAGCCGAGCGTGAGCGCAGCGATTATGCGGATGATATGCACGGCGAGGAAGTGGAAGACCGCATCACCTCACTTGGGGCGACGATGCGTCCTGGTCAGGCGGGAAGCAGCGACACGTCTGCGCTCGACCGGGCTGCTGGGCGGTTGGGCAGCGCCGCCGATGCATTGGGCCGTACTGCCGGAAGCCAGCCCATGCTGGGCTTGATGCGCGTCGAAGGAGCCAACAACGTGGCCGGAGTCATGGGAGATTTCGTATCTCAAATGCGCGTTCAGCGCACGTTGGATGGTCAGCCGTTGGCCGGAGGCGCAGATCACTTCACCGTCGCACAGGGTGTGGCGCGGGCGATGGGGGTGACGCCGGAGCCGGGTGACCGCGCGCCGGTGCAAGGTGATGTAGCTCGCCTGGGTTTGTTTGGTGACCAGGCTTTGAAGCTGGGATTGACCGGCCAGCAGGTCCAGACCGTCATCTCTGAGGTCAAAGCTTCGCCCGGCGGGGAACTGACTCCACCTACCCGCACCGCGTTGGTCGAACAGGCGCGCACGACCCTCAACACCGGCTGGGACGGGGCGCAAAGTGCGGTGAATGCCCTTCAGCGGGCCGCCGCCATGCTGCCGAACGCCATGACCGCACGCGGCACGGTGTCTGTGCCTGACATTACCGTTCATCCACAGGTCCAGGTCAGTGTCAGCGCGCCGGAGCGCAGTGGACTCGACCAGGCCTTGTCATCCCAGGCAGCGCTGGCAGGCAGCCAGAACGCCGCCCAAAGAGGTGAAGCATGAGCGAAAAACTGAACTACCACACGATAGAAGAACTACGAGCGTTCAGCATCGAAGAACTGCGTGCTTTGTGGGAACTCGTGCCGACCGACCGCCAGCACCGCTACCAATCGGTTTACCAGCGCGAAGTACGCACCAACGGCGCATCCGGCTCGGATGTACTCGAACAGCAGGTGGTCAGCGCGCTGATCCAGCGTTACGAGGAAGGCGCGCTGGTCCCGGTGGGAGCACGCTGGGCGAAAACTCCAGCCCGCATTCAGGAAGCGGTACGCGGCGGCGAGTCACTGGTTCCGCCCGAAGCCGAGTTGACACCTCCCCCAACCAACAAGATGCAGGTGTTCCTGATCTTCGGCGGCGCAGCCTTGTTCCTGGCGTTTTTCGCCCTGCTATTGATCTCGCGGCGCGGGGGAGAAGATCCCAAACCGGCCAGTACAGCGGACGACATTTCGCCCTATGCCACGCCGACCCTGCGTTACACCCCCTCGCCGACACCGATTGCCCTGGAAGAGCAGGACGTCATCATCCGCGATGGGGTGCGCGACCGTGCCCCGGCCTACCCGGTCAACCTGCAAATCCTGCCCGCCGGGCAGACCCAGCCGCGTGTCTTTGTCGTGCAGCGGCGTAAGGTGGAACTCTCCGAGTGGTTGTACGATCCCAACCCCGATACGGCTTCCTTTATCAGCGCCTTGAGCGTGCGCCCGGTCATTGGTGTGCCCTGGTCGGAGCAGAACGAAGTGCTGTTTGAATCCCTCGGACCGGGCGCGACCTTCAGCATCCGGCTCAACACCGGCGCGGTGCAGCAGTTCCAGTTTGCATCTCGCCTCGAAGTCAGCCGCAGTGACACCAGCGCCTTCCGCCAGGTCGAGCCGGGGCTGGTCTTGGTGTTGATAGGCGAACGGGACAACCGGGGAGCACCCACTGCCACCCGGCTGTTGATTCTCGCCACCTACCCGCCGGAGCAGGAACTCTCCCGCGACAATGTGCTGGCCTCGGATCTCATCGATCTGCCGGTGATCCCCGTGACACCTACGCCGCCCATGCCGACCGCGACCCCGATCCCGGCCCGTGATCTGCTGCATGTAGAAGTGATCTCGGTCGAAACGGTGGAAGGGAAAGTGATCATCCGGCTGAGAGCCTACAACGGCCAATCCGAGCCGGTAGACCTCCGACCGGAAGACATTTCGATTGCTTTCGGGTACGAAGCCCAGCCGCCCGGTCCCTGGACACCCGCCGATGGATTGGAGCCGTTTACCCTGCTGCCAGGCCAGGCAGCAGACGCAGCACTGTACTGGCCCTGGACAGGCGAGCCGTATGCGCTGCTGCGTGTTGGGGCGTACCGGTACGCCGTACAATTCTGAGTTGCCCCATCCCCCTCACTTTCGTCTCCTTACAGCCGGTCAAAAACGACCGGCTGTAACTTTGCTGCCCATTCCCGCAAGTTTGCGCCGCAAAAACCGTAATCCTACAGCCTTTCGACCCCCTCACTTTGGTATCCTGAGAATGTCAGGTGAACGGGGTGGTCCGGTCGCGAAGAGACCCCACACACTCTAGAGGAGAAAAGCGTCGTATCGCGCGGCACTCCACCCCATACCTGACCCATTTTCCAACTTGTCCACCTGTGGAGGATTGTTACCGTGTCCCTCAGTCAGACGCTCGAACAGTGGTTTTCCGAAGCGCAAGCTGTTGCGCAAATCGTGGCCCCGATGGCCGCTTTCCTCGGGTTTATCGGGTTGGGCCTTATGTATATGGGTTCTTCCTGGCCTATTATCGGGCAATGGAAACAGGACAACCCACGCGCTGCCAACCAGGTAGTGATGGGCCTGTTATTCGTCATTGCTGCGTCCACCGTCGCCAGCCTCATCTCGTTTTCTTAACTGTCAGCCCTCAGCGTTTAGCCCAAGCAGTCAGATAACCTGGCTGCTTGGGGCTGGCAATTCTCAGGAGGAACCAGTCATGACCGCCGACCTCAAATCGCACGTGCTGCGCCGGGATGAAAAGGGCTTTATGGGCATTCCGTTCAAACGCCTGCTGCTGGGCGGTGTCAGCGGCGGCATGACCC
>CAYYNB010000312.1:0-3191 GCA_964472565.1 uncultured Anaerolineaceae bacterium | reverse complement strand
TCGGTAAACCACTGTTCGAGCGTCTGACTGATGGACACGGTAACAATCCTCCACATGTGGATAGGTTGGAAAAGGGGTCAGGTATGGGGTGGAGAGCCGCGCGATACGACGCTTATCTCCTCTTGAGTGTGTGGGGTCTCTTCGCGACCGGACCACCCCGCTTACCTGACAATCTCAGGATACCAAAGTGAGGGGGTCGCAAGGTTGTAGGATTACGGTTTTTCGGGCGCAAACTTGCGGGTTCGCCGAGCAAAGTTACAGCCGGTCAAAACGACCGGCTGTAAGGTACGAAAGTGAGGAGAGTGGGGAGAGTCGAATAGCTCAGAATTGGACAGCGTACCGGTACACTCCAACACGCAGCATCGCATACGGCTCACCTGCCCAGGGCCAGTACAGGGTTAAGTCCACCGCCTGGCCGGGCAGCAGGATAAACGGCTCCAATCCATCGGCAGGGGTCCAGGGACCGGGCGGCTGGGCTTCGTAGCCGAAAGCAATAGAAATATCTTCCGGGCGAATGTCCACCGGCTCAGATTGACCGTTGTAGGCTCTCAGCCGGATAGTGACGCGGCCCTCAACAGTTTCAACCGAGATCACGTCCACATGCAGCAGATCACGGGCCGGGATCGGGGTCACGGTGGGCATCGGCGGCGTCGGTGTCACCTGGATCACCGGCAGGTCGATGAGATCTGAGGCCAGCACGTTGTCGCGGGAGAGTTCCTGTTCCGGTGGGTAGGTGGCGAGAATCAACAGCCGGGTGGCAGTGGGTGCGCCCCGGTGGTCACGCTCGCCAATCAGGACCAGCACCAGGCCCGGCTCGACCTGGCGGAAAGCGCCGGTGTCGCTGCGGCTGACCTCAAGCTGTGAGGCAAACTGGAACTGCTGCACCGCGCCGGTGTTGAGCCGGATGCTGAAGGTCGCGCCCGGTCCGAGGGATTCAAACAGCACTTCGTTCTGCTCCGACCAGGGCACACCAATGACCGGGCGCACGCTCAAGGCGCTGATAAAGGAAGCCGTATCGGGGTTGGGATCGTACAACCACTCGGAGAGTTCCACCTTACGCCGCTGCACGACAAAGACACGCGGCTGGGTCTGCCCGGCGGGCAGGATTTGCAGGTTGACCGGGTAGGCCGGGGCACGGTCGCGCACCCCATCGCGGATGATGACGTCCTGCTCTTCCAGGGCAATCGGTGTCGGCGAAGGGGTGTAACGTTGGGTCGGCGTGGCATAAGGCGAAATGTCGTCCGCTGTGCTGGCCGGTTTGGGATCGTCGCCTCCGTGCCGTGAAATCAGCAGCAGGGCAAAAAACACCAGGAACAAGGCTGCGCCGCCGAAGATCAGGAGGACCTGCATCTTATTCGTTGGGGGAGGGGTCAGTTCCGCTTCGGGCGGCGTCAACAACGCGCCGCCGCGCACGGCCTCCTGGATGCGAACCGGGGTTTTCGCCCAGCGTGCCCCTACCGGCACCAGCGCTCCCTCTTCGTAGCGCTGGATGAGGGCGTTGACCACCTGCTGTTCAAGGGTATCCGAGCCGGATGCGCCATTGGTGCGCACTTCACGCTGGTAGACCGACTGGTAGCGGTGCTGGCGGTCGGTGGGGACCAGTTCCCACAGCGCCCTTAAATCGGCCAGGCTCAAAACGCGCAGCTCTTCGATGGTATGGAAAGTCAACTGTTCAGTCATGCTTCACCTCTTTGGGCGGCATTCTGGCTGCCTGCCAGCGCCGCCTGGGATGCCAAGGCCTGGTCGAGTCCGCTGCGCTCCGGCGCACTGACGCTGACCTGGACCTGCGGATGAACAGTAATGTCAGGCACAGATACCGTGCCGCGCGCCGTGATTGAATTGGGAAGCATCACTGCCGCGCGCTGGAGAGCATTGACTGCACTCTGTGCCCCCTCCCAGCCGGTGTTGAGGGTCGTGCGCGCCTGTTCGACCAGCGCCGTGCGGGTAGGCGGAGTCAGTTCGCCAGTGGGTGAGGCTTTGACCTCAGCAACCACCGTCTGGACCTGCTGGCCGGTCAGTCCCAGCTTCAGCGCCTGGTCACCAAACAAGCCCAGGCGTGCCACGTCACCCTGCACCGGCGCACGATCGTTTTGCTCCGGCGTGACGCCCATCGCCCGCGCCACCCCCTGCGCGACGGTGAAATGATCCGCGCCTCCGGCCAACGGCTGCCCGTCGAGGGTGCGTTGGACACGCATCTGGGACACGAAGTCGCCCATCACTCCGGCCACATTGTTATCTCCCTCCACGCGCATCAAGCCCAGCATGGGCTGGCTTCCGGCAGTACGGCCCAATGCATCGGCGGCGCTGCCCAACTGCCCAGCAGCCCGGTCGAGGGCAGACGGATCACCGCCCGCCGCCTGTCCGGGATGCAGGGTCGCGCCCAGCGCGGTGATGCGGTCTTCGACTTCTTCACCATGCATGTCGTCGGCGTAGTCGCTGCGTTCACGGTCGGCCCTGGCCTGACCCGCCTGGGAGCGGACGTCGGCCCCCACCGCGCTGACCCGTTCTTCGACCTCTTCACCCTGCATTTCCGCCGCCGATTGAGAGCGATCCACCGCTGCGCGGGTTTGTCCCACCTGTGAGCCTATCTCGCCGGTTGGTTCGCTGGCCGAAACCGGAGGAAACGAGGCTGCATTCAGGGGCGTGAAGGTCCCCATCCGGCGGGAACGAACCGGCGTAAACAAGCCTTCGGTCAGTTCCAGATCGCCCTCCACCGGCTCGGCAGGCAGCGTCAGGAAATCCTCACGCTTACGCTTGTCACTCCGGTCACTGAGCAGCGGAACACCCAGCAGCGGGCCTACTGCTTTGCCCACCAACGGGACACTCTGTCCCACCTGGCGCACCATCGCACCCTCGGTGAACTCGCTCGCCGCTTCACCCAGGTCAGTTCCTCGCAGACCGGGCAGATAAGCCAGGGTGCGCGCGGCGGCGCTCAAACTGCGCGAGCCGCCCAACATCAGGCCCGCTGCCTGCGACGTGGTTGCGCCTTGCCCCAGGGCTGACGCCCCAGCCAGGGCGCTGCTGCCCACGTTCATCGCCAGGGAAGCGCCGCCGGTGGCGACCGCTGCCCCTGCCGCAGCCGCACCAACGGCCACCGTACCGGGAGCAACCATCACACCGCCGGTCGCCTGCCCAATCGCCCCAAACAGCCGGTTGATGCTGTTCCAGACCGCCTTGATGCCGCTCCACAG
>CAYYNB010000311.1:0-3192 GCA_964472565.1 uncultured Anaerolineaceae bacterium | reverse complement strand
AGCGAAGGCACCGTTCCTGCCTCGATCAGCTTTAACGCGGGCGATTGGAGCACCCCAAAAGATGTGATAATTACGGGCGTTAATGATGATGTGGTGGATGGCGACATTCCTTACACTATCGTCACCAGCGTGACGACCAGTGATCCGGTCTATACGTTAATCGATCCACTGGATTTAAGTCTCACCAACGCGGACAACGATATAACGGGCATCACTATTACCCCCACGAGCGGCCTGATCACCACTGAAGCAGGCGGCACGGCCAGCTTTAACGTCGTGCTGATGAGTGCGCCAACAGCGCCGGTCGCAATTAATTTCACCAGCACCAACACGGCTGAAGGAAATGTTCCGGCGTCGGTTAGCTTCAATGATTTAAACTGGTCTATCACTCAGGATGTGGTGATTACAGGCGTAGATGATCTGGTCATGGATGGCGATATTGCCTATGCCATCACCACCAGCGTCAGCACGGCTGATCCGCTGTATGCGGCGATGGACCCCGCCGATGTGAGCGTCACTAACCAGGACAACGATATACCGGGCGTGAATGTGACGCCAAACACCCTTTTGATACTGGAAGGAACAGCAACCAGTTATCAACTCAGTTTAAACACGATGCCAAGCAGCGGCACAGTAGACATTCAGATCACCTTCAACCCAGCGCAGATCACAGTCAATGGGAGCAGTGTCTCGCCTGTGACACTCACCTTCAGCGATCTGACACCGCAGATCATCAGCGTGGTGTCGCTGGATAACAGTATCGACGATGGACCCCGCACGACACCCATCACACATACCATCTCGGCCACTGGCGCAGCGGAATATCCCCCAACCATGACGGTATCAGACGTCAACGTCACGATTGATGATGACGATGATACGATAGTCGTGCCGCCGCAGGAGATTCCGCTATCGCCGCCTGCTCCAATGTGCAATGCGATGGATTTCGATGAACAGTCTGTCGTGCGCGCGTGGCTGCCCGATGAGTATCGCACCGACGTTTACTGCCATCTAATTGTGGAAAATGGGCACTACCTGTGGTGGTACGGTAGTCCACTCACCAATCCGGGCGAAGTGGGCGTGCAGTCGGTGTTGGAACAGGGTGTTCTTCAGGCGGTGGATGTCTTCAGCCCATCCGGTCTGACACAGTTCGAAGGCGGTGGAGTGGTCTGTTTGCGCGGTTCCGGCGAGCTATGGTTCTTAGCCGCCAGTCAAGCCCCCCGTGTTCCGCAGCAGCTCACAATCTACTCGGTTGAAGAGTTCCCCGGTTACGTCTGCGGTACGCTCTACGAACCAGGCACATTGGTTTTGATACAACCTTAATTCGTGCACCGGGCGGGTTTGGGAACCCGCCCGGTGCTAACCCAATGTGGGCGGGATACAGCCAACGGTATCATTCCCGTTGGCGAACGCCTGGGAGAACTGATGCGGAACATCCAACCAGAACCGATACCGCGCGAGCACTGCAAATAGCCCGGACTTATTGACAACAACTGTCAATCAATCTGCCCCACTTTTTCTCCAGGATCGAATATTTGCTCTATCTTTGCACTTTTGAATGGTCAGGCAGCGAGCAAGGTGTGTAGCTCAGTAGGCGTGACCCCGGACAAAAACTGCTGATGAATCCAGTCCACGAGGTACGGGAACGGGGAATGTAAGATAATTCGGAATGCGCCGACGGGCACGGTCAAAGGGGAGGTCGAGCCAAGGGCGGCAGCCAGCGAGCGCTCAGCGGGGTGAAAAAGACAGGTTTCACCCTCCCTGTCCGTACAGGGTAACTCTTACCTGGCGTTCGGGGGAACGCCACTAGGCCGCGGCAGGGATCAGCGGCATCCGGAGGTGAGGACGCGGTCGGTGAGACCGGCGGCCATGGCAGGGGTGCAGGCACGATATTTCCCCTTGCCCCCTAGCGGTGATTGGCGCAGCGACTCGTGTGGGCGCGCCAGGTGGTAATACAAGCGAAACCACTCGGTATGGAGCAGCAAGTGCTGTTCGAAGGCTAAGGCCCAGGTCTGGCGCTGTGCTGGCTACACCACACATCCGTTCGGATTTGAGGGAAGATGTGCGGTCAAGTTGCCTGACGCGAATAGGCATGATGGAGCCCGCCCAGCACCGGTCGCGCGACAATTTCGCCCTCACCCACGGGTGACAAAGCAGGCGCGGATGGGATCCGCTGGTGGATGCCTTGATGCGGACGGTCTTCATTGAAGTAATCTACATACTCTTTGACGAGGCGACGTAATTGCCTCTCGCTGAGAATGAGCACATGGTCGAGGCATTCGCGACGTAAACTGCCGATGAAGCGTTCGCAATAGGCGTTGGCGCGTGGGGCGCGTACCGGGGTGCGCAAGACCTCAATCTCAGCGGCCACATGGGCAAAGTGCGCGCCGAATTTCCGGTCATTATCGCGGATCAAGTAGACGGGGTGTTCACCAAAGGGAGTGGCTTCACGCAACTGCTGGGCGACCCAGGCATCGGAAGGTGATCGGGTCACATTGAAGTGAATGACCCGGCGGGATCCCAACTCAATGATCACAAACACGAAGATGGTCCGGAAGAAGACATCGTAGGTCTGCACAAAGTCACACGCCCAGATATCCGCCGCATGATAACGCACGAAGGTGGACCAGGTTTGTCCGCTGGGCCGCAAACGCGGCAGCCGTTTCAGATACTTCTGGATCGTGCGTTTGCTCACCTGAATACCCAGCTTGAGCAACTCACCTCGAATCCGTTCCGCGCCCCACAGCCGGTTGTCCATGGCCAACTGCCCGATCAACCGAATGGTCGCCACCGGCAAGGTGGCGGGTTGGGGTTTGGGTTTGCTTTTGATTGGCGTCGCCACACGATCTTGAACAACTCGCGATGCCATCGAATCAACGTATCAGGTTGAACGATCATCAAGGCATCTTTCCAGGAGGGCAACAACCGCGCCAGCAGCACCAACAATCGCCGATCCTTATCCGTCAGGGGTGGTCGTTTCTTCTCTCGGCTTAGGGTCCGTGAAAGAATAACTTTCCGAATCATGACAAAGGAACCACTCTGGGCTGGATGGTGTAGTTCCACTGGGGACAGGTATCATGCGCCTGGATGTTGAGCGTTTCCATCACCTTGTCCGGGACTTTAATCCCCGTCGGATAGGGTGTTGTGACAAGACGAGCCTGAACGGTCAGACCGGTTTGAGTTTGGGTAGCG
>CAYYNB010000310.1:0-3292 GCA_964472565.1 uncultured Anaerolineaceae bacterium | reverse complement strand
ACGCGCCATGGGTCGGGGCGTCGGCTTGCCGCGCCCTGCCCCTCCTTTCTCCGCGCGCGGGGAAAGGAGGCCGGAAGGATAGGGGTGAACTGTATAACGCTTGTTTTCCCCTCACCTCTGACTTGTGGGTAATGCATAGACTGGGTTGGAGCGGGGGTGTAGTGCCCTGAACGCTTGCCGCTGCGGGGTAACTGCTGTACTATGTGTGGCAAATGAATTATTTCAGCCGGAGGTGGACCATTAACCGCCGAACTTTATTCAAGCTGAATTTCAGTTTGGTTTTCATCTTGTTGCTCTTGTTGCTCTGGTTATTCTTAGTCGCCTGCGGTGATGGCGACGAAAAAAACACCGGACCTGTCGTGCGCCGGGGACCATCCCTTCCAACCTCGACTCCGCTCCCAACCCCGCTGGCAACGGTGGCGGCAACGGCAGTGCCATTGGGTGATGCCCAGCGCCCGGTAGTGCTCGTGGTTACAGCTCCAGAAGGCAACCCTAGTTCCGATGTGGAACAGATAGGCCGCGCCCTGGAAACTTATCTCCAGGCCGAACTTGCCGAGGAATTCGGGTACGAGTTTGCGCTCGAAATTCGTTATGTATCCGAGTCCGGTGCGCTGGATGCCCTGTGTAACGGACTGAATGGATCGCCCGTCGCCGCCTGGACCAATGCCTTTACCATGCATGCCGCCCATCAGCAGTGCGGGGCCGTCCCGCTGCTGGCCGTTCAGCGCGACGAAATGGTCGGTCAGACCCTGGAAATTGTGACCCGTACCGCCATCAATTCCCTCACCGGTCTGACAGGTCGCCGCTGGTGTCGCCTCAGCGCGGATGATTTCACCAGTTGGATCATGCCTAGCCTGATCTTGTCCAGCAAAGGCGTTGATCCCTTTGCGGGCTTTAGCAGCATCGTGGAAGAATATGAAGATTCCGATGCTGATAACTTGGCGATGCTGAAAGCCATCTACAACAACGACTGTGACGCCGCAGCTTTTCCACCCGGATCATTTGAAGACTTGGTGGATCGTCTCGCCCGTGATGAAGACGCCAGTGTGAGTCAGGTTCGCCGTTCGCTCAAACTTTTGGTCGAGGCAGCGGCGGGCGATTCGCTCACCGAAGATTACATCATTCCCTACGAAACACTCGTTTTCCCGTCCGATACCATGATCCCGCTTGCGCTGCGTCTGACCATCACCGAGCAGATGAAAGAGTTTTTTGAAGATGATGATACGGGCGCGGATCGCCTGTTGAGTCTCTTCCAGCACGATGATCTGCCCGACGCAACCGGCATCATGGATGTGGTGCTTGAAGATTACGCCGCTTTTCAGATAATGATGGGTAAACAAACCATCGTCGATTAATCATGGTTCCTGAACTTGCTGTCGTGATTGTGTCGTGGAACACCCGCGACCTGACTTTGGATGCGCTTCGCACCCTCTATGCCGACTTGGATGCCAATGGCCCCGACGCGCAGGTGTGGGTCGTCGATAATGCGTCTACAGATGGCTCTCCCGATGCCATTCAGAAATTATTCCCCAATGTGATGCTGATTGTCAGCACCGAGAATCACGGCTTTGCAGGGGGAAACAATGTCGCCTTGCGTTTGATGGGCTTTGACGATACCCCCGGCGCAAGTACCGGGGACGATCTCCCCCAGGCGGTCTATTTACTCAATTCCGACACGCGCACCCACCCCGGCGCAACCCGGACCCTGTACGATGCCCTGTTTACGTTGCCCAAAGCCGGAATAGTGGGCGCGCGGCTCACCTATGAAGACGGTTCTTTTCAACACAGCGCCTTTCATTTTCCCGGCCTGCGTCAACTATATATCGATCTGTTTTCCGTTCCGCCCCGGTTGATCGAGAGCGGCTTTAATGGCCGTTACGCGCGCGCCTTGTACGCCGGGCAGCGTCCTTTTCCCGTCGATCACACTCTCGGTGCAACCATGATGCTCCGCCGCGCAGCGATTCAGCAAACCGGGCTGTTTGATGAGCAGTACTTTATGTATTGTGAAGAGGTCGATTGGAGTTGGCGTATTCGGCGCGCGGGCTGGCAAATCTACACCGTTCCCACCGCGCATGTCACCCATCTGGCGGGCCAGAGCACGCAGCAGGTCCGCCCACAAAGCGTAGTCAATTTGTGGCGCAGTCGGCTTCGTATGTACGAAAAACTCTACTCACCGCTCAAACGAGCGGTGGCCCACCGTCTGCTCTATCGCGGAATGCGCCGCCAGATCAAACTTGCCCATCAATCATATGCAGCCGGTCATCTGACCGAGTCGCAGCGCGACGATCTGCTTGCCGCCTATCGCACCGTGCAGGAAATGTGCCAGGAATGATGCCTTACCGGGTACAACGGTATCCGAATGACGAGGGAACACAAAAATGCTGGCCGTTATAATTCTTGCCCGTGATGAAGAACACCATATTCAGGCTTGCATCACAAGCGCTCTCTGGGCGGATCGAGTCGTGGTTTTTCTTGATGCGCGCGGATCAGATCGTATGATCGATCTCGCCCAAAATGCAGGCGCACAGGTGCTTCAACACCCGTTCGAAAATTTCGCCCAACAGCGGAACGCCGCCCTTGCCGCCGTTGAAGCCGATTGGATTCTCTTCATTGACGCTGACGAGCGTTCCAGCGCCGAACAAGCCGCCGAAATTCGGTCTGTTTTGGCCTCGCCCGCCCATAATGGTTACTACATTCCCCGCCATAATTACATTTTCGGCCAACTCACCCGCCACACCGGCTGGTATCCCGATTACCAGATGCGCCTGCTGCGTCGCGGTCAGGCCCACTACGACCCCACCCGCGAAGTCCATGAATTAGTCGTCGTCGAAGGCGAACCCGGTTATCTAACCGTGCCCTTTACCCACTACAACTACACCAGTTTTGAGCAGTTCCGCCAAAAACAGAACCGTTACGTCCAGTACGACGCCCGCATTTTAAAAGAGCATGGCATCCAGCCCAAACCGCATAAATTTATCACACAGCCCCTTCGCCAGTTCATCTGGCGCTACATCACCCTCCAGGGCTACCGCGACGGTTTACATGGCTTGCGCCTCAGCCTGTTGATGTCCTGGTACGAGTTCCAGAAATACGTCCATCTCCGCCGCCTTTATCGATAGCATACCCGAAGTTCACCATTGAAGTTAGCCATCCGATGGTGATGACAAACTCGAACATTCGTGCTATTCTATATCTGAGATAAGGCCAATCCAAGAAAATAATCATCCCATTCATACGGCCTAAATCTATCGCCGCACCTTTCCAACTCAAAACTCACCACCGGGCTTTGCTC
>CAYYNB010000309.1:0-3375 GCA_964472565.1 uncultured Anaerolineaceae bacterium | reverse complement strand
TTTGCAGATGACGAGTTTACCATGCGTCTCTTTTCTTAGCTTAATGCGTATGGGGCACACCCCCAAGACCCCCACAGAAAACAGAAGACCAGAAACCAGAGCTATGCTGACAGGGCCAAAAGCTGGCCCGTCAGCGAGAGCGGGCGCACCGAAAACCCCTATCGTCGCCCCTGAGCCGTGGATGGTACCAGTTGCGATACGACGCGCGGAAGTAATCTGTATTGCCATACCCCCACGAGCCGCCCCGCAAAACGCGAACATCCGTTCCGTTCAACTCAACACTGCCCGTTTCATAGGCTGTCAGGCACCATTCCCACACATTCCCCGCCAGATCCACCACGCCAAATGGGCTGTCACCGCGCCCTTCGTATTGGCGCACGGGGGTAGTACGATCACTCTTCTGTGGACTCACCGAATTGTTGCAGCGTGTCCCATCCCAATCCTTACCCCAAGGGTAAGCCCGGTTATCATCACCCTGGGCGGCACGCTGCCACTGCTGCTCCGTGGGCAGCAGGATTTTTTCGCCTGAAATCTCACGCAGCCAGCAGCAAAACGCCGCACTTTCATACCACGACACTCCTACCACTGGCTGTTCTGCCCCGTTCCATTTTTTGTCCTGCCAGTAGCGTGGTTCCGTCCATTGTTCTGATTCACGTTGCTGCCACCCTGCCGCCGTCCACCATTTTTGCTCACGGTAGCCGCCTGCCTCGATGAATCTGGCAAACTGTGCATTCGTGATCGGATATTTGCTGATCGCAAAAGCAGGTACATCAAACGTGGTATCCTTTTTGAGATACCCGCCAGATGCCAGCTTCACTTTGCCCGCCGGAATCTCAATCCAGGCGAACGGCGGCAGCAAACTTTCACTGCGCGAGAGTCGCGGCGCGGCGGGTTTGGCCGCCTGCTGCTTCTGAAGCGCCGTGTGGCACTGCCCGGCAAGTCCATCAGGATCGTAATCGGGATAGGCCTGCCAGAAGGTTTCCAGTGCGGCGAGAACGCGCTCGGGCGGTTCGCGCCGTGCCCGCAACCGCAGAATTGCATATTCCGCCTCGGCTTCTTCAAGCCAGATGGCCTCTTGCACCTGTTGGCGATAATACGCCACATCGAAGGTCCGCGGCGCATGACCAGAAGCGGCGATTTGTTCCAGGATGGCTCCTGCGGCATTCCAATCCTCTTCGTCCATCGCCTGGAAAAAGTCAGCTACGGCGGTACGGGGGTGAAATGTCTTCGGCGCAGCGGGCGGGAGTGGGGCGGCGAGATGGCCCTCAAAACGTTGTTCGAGAGCGGTGATCAGCCGTGTCATATCTGGGTGAAAATCGGGGTCGTCGCGCACGACAACCGCATTTTTAAAGGCCAACTCCCGCAGACTCAGGGGCAGATCGTCAGCCGCGGGCATCCGCGCATTATCGACCAGCACCGGGATGGTTAAACAGCTATCTCGGCACAGGGCGGTTTCCAGTTCGATCCGCACAAAATCGCCTGGATTATCCAGGCGGCGCTGGCCTTTGTCATCGGTGATCGTCAACCACTGTGAGCCGATGACCGCCAGCACGACATCACATCCCGCGACAGCTTCCGCCAGCACGCCGCGAAAATCGGCACCGGGGGAATGCTGTCCACATCCTTAAAAATGTTCTCTTTGCCGAATACAGGGGCTAGGCGATCATAGATGCGTCCAGCGATCTGCTTGCTGTCGGTGCGGCGGTAAGAAATAAACAGTCGGGGCATAAGTACGCATCCTGGTGCTGCTAAATAGTAGTCTGCAAGTAGTATAACAGTCCTGTGCCTGGTTACGCCCGCAGGGCGGGCTTGTTCAGCGAGAGCGGGCGCACCGAAAACCCCAATTGCTGCCCCAGCTCAGAGGATCGCTCCAGCCGCGATACGACGCGCGGAAGTAATCGGTAATGCTGTTGCACCACGAGCCGCCCCGCAAAACGCGGGAGGTTCCACCCGTCGGACCAGTCGGGTCTACTGCGCCATCCGCCAGCGTTCCATAATAATCTTCGCTGTACCAATCCGCCACCCATTCCCAGACATTGCCACTCATATCCAGCGCCCCCACCCAGGATGCGCCGTCCGGTAGGCTGCCCACATCCGCCGTGCCCTGACTGGAGTCTCGGAAACCAACCACCCGCGCCTGCTCCCACTCATTCCCCCAGGGATAGACCCAGCTTTTCACACCTACCGCCGCGTATTCCCACTCGGCTTCGGTGGGCAGTCGCGCGCCCCGGCTCGCACAGAAGGCGGATGCCTCCTCCCAGGTGATGCTCTCGCGCGGGCGGTTGTCACCCGAAAAATAACTTTCCGACGGGGAGGCGGCGAACCGTGCGAACTGTCCATTGGTGACTTCGTACTTGTCAATCCAAAACGGTTCATCAAAACAGACGCGGTGTTCGGGTTTTTCTTCGTAATACGAACTGGTATCGCTGCCCATCATAAAGCATCCCGCTGGAACCAGCACCATCTCCACACCGTCGAACGACTGGACAAACGGTTCCCAATCGGTGTTGTGTGTACCGGAGAAGGTCTGTGCTTGTTCTAAGGCTGTTTCAAGTGTGATAGGTATTGGAGTTAGGGAAGCGATCGGTGTCGTTGTGCCGAAGCGAGAGCGGGCGCACCGAAAACCCCAATCGCCGTACCCGTTCCGAGGATTGTTCCCGTAGCGAGACGACGCGCGGAAGTAAACGGAAGAGTAGTTGAGCCACGAGCCGCCCCGCGAAACGCGGTAGATCCCACGGGTAGGGCCAGCCGGGTCTACCGCGCCGTCCGCCAGTGTTCCATAATAAGCCTCGCTATACCAATCCGCCACCCATTCCCAGACATTGCCGCTCAGATCCAGTGCTCCCACCCAGGATGCGCCGTCTGGCAGGCTGCCCACATCCGCCGTGCCTTGACTGCCATTCCGAAAACCAATGACTCGCGCCTGGTTCCACTCATTTCCCCAGGGATAGGCCCAACCCTCGACGCCCGCGGCCGCATATTCCCACTCGGCCTCGGTGGGCAGCCGCGCTCCTCGGCTCGCACAGAAGGCGGATGCCTCCTCCCAGGTGATTTGCTCGCGCGGGCGGTTGGTGCCGGGAAAATAGCTGTCGGTCGCCGCCTCCCCGTCGAACTGCACGAACTGCGCATTGGTGACTTCGTACTTATCGATCCAAAACGGCTCGTCAAAACAGACGCGGTGTTCGGGTTTTGCTTCGTAATACAAACTGGTATCGCTGCCCATCATGAAGCACCCCGCCGGAACCAGCACCATCGCCACGCCATCAAATTCTTGGATGAACGGCTCCCAATCTGCATTGAGTGTGCCGGAGAAGGCCTGCGCTCGGTCTAATGCCTCTTCGACAGAGGTTGGTCTTGGAGTTGAGGAAGAAATGG
>CAYYNB010000308.1:2361-3411 GCA_964472565.1 uncultured Anaerolineaceae bacterium | reverse complement strand
CCCACATTTATCCCAAAGTAGGTTACTTTTATCCCCATTAAGGTTAAAAAAGTAGCCTACTTTTACCATTCCCTAACCTACCGCGCGTTAGAAAAAGGTTACAACGCTGATTCGCCTCTTTGGTGTCAAACTGGTCTGTTAATAGTATGGATACAAAAACACCCCGACGGATCGAGGTGTTTTGTCCGCAGCAATGAGGGCGGTTAAAGCTGGTACATTTCCCCGTACTTGGTGCGCAGATAGCGAATATACGGCTCAATGGTGAGCGGTTGCCCGGTGACGCGCTGCGCGAGATCGGACATCGTGAACTTGTGGCCGTGCGTGTAGATGTTCTCGGTCAGCCAGTCGTGCAGCGTGTCGAATTCGCCGCGCCCAATCTGCGCCGGGATGTCGGGGTTCGCCTTGAGCGCCGCCTCGTAGAACTGCGCGCTGAGGATATTGCCGAGGGTGTAGCCCTGGAACGCCCCGCCGATGGTCCCGGCGTACCAGTGGACATCCTGCATCACGCCGTCTTTGTAATCGGGCGGGGTGATGCCGAAATCCTGCTTAAAGCGCTCGTTCCAGGCTTCGGGCAGATCGCGGATCGCAAGCTGATCTTCGAGCAGCGCCAGTTCGAAGTCAAAGCGCAGCATGACATGCAGGTTGTAGGTCACTTCGTCGGCGTCGGTGCGAATCAGCGAGCGCTGCACCTTGTTGATGGCGCGGTAGAAGGTATCCAGCGGGACAGCCTGCAACTGCTCCGGGAAGTAGGATTGCAGGGTGGGGTAGAAGTGTTCCCAGAAGCCCCGGCTGCGCCCGACGATGTTTTCCCACAGGCGCGACTGGCTCTCGTGCACGCCCAGCGAGGTGCCTCCGGCCAGGACGGTCCCTTCGAGAGCCTGGGCGCTGCCCTGCTCGTACATCGCGTGGCCCGCTTCGTGGATCGAGCCAAACAGCGCGGTCGGCATATAATCGCGCTGGTAACGGGTCGTGATGCGCACGTCATTGATTGAGAAGTTGGTGGTGAAGGGATGCACCGACTTATCCTGGCGGCCCCGCGCCAGATCGAAG
>CAYYNB010000308.1:0-2351 GCA_964472565.1 uncultured Anaerolineaceae bacterium | reverse complement strand
CGATATTTTCCCAGACGCGCGACTGGCCCGCGTGGACGCCCGACGACGCGCCCCGGCCCAGCGGCAGGCCATCATAGGCGACATTGGTGCCCTGTTCGTACATGGCGTGGCCGGATTCATGCATGGTGCTGAACATGCACTCGCCCAGATAATCTTCTTTGACGCGCGTTGTGATGCGCACGTCGCCGTGTGACAGCCGGATTTCGTAGGGATGGTGGGTTTTGTCCTGCCGCCCGCGCTCGAAGTCGTAGCCGAAGCGTTTGATCACGTCGAGTCCGAAGGCGAGCTGCTGGTTTTCCGGGTAATGGTTCCACAGACACGAGTCATCGGCGGGCGGCTGGGCGAGAATCGCCTGCACAATCGGCACAAGCTGCTCGCGCAGTTGGGTGAAGACTTCGCGCACAGTAGCGGCCTGCATGCCGTAGTCGCTGTAGTCGATCAGCGGGTCGGCAATGTGATCGTAGCCGGGGAAAAAGTTCGCTAACTCGCGGCTCATGTCGAGCGTTTTTTCGAGATAGGGCTGCACCTTTTTGAAGTCGTTTTCCGGGCGGGCCTGTGCCCACACCTGATAGGACTCGACGGTGTGTGTCGTCAGGGCGGCGGCGAAGTCGGACGGCACTTTCACTTCGCGCTCGTACTGCCGCCGGGTGACGCGGATCAGCGCGGCGTCGTCATGCTCGTAGGGCAGGCTTTCTTCGTAGGCGCGCAGGTCGTCCAGCAGGTGGCCGATAGCCGGATCGATAAATTGATCGTGCGCCAGCCGGTCTAGTGTGCCCATCTGCCGCCCACGCGCCGCTGCGCCGCCGGATGGCATATAGGTGGACTGGTCCCAATAGAGGAGGGCCGCCGCCGCATTTAAATCATTGACTTCAATTAAGCGGTTTTTTAATTCCTGTAATTTATCGTTCACCTCGTGCTCCTTGTTAATGATCCATTCGATCATTATACGGTTGAGCGCACGGATTTGAATAATGAAGCGCCGGTTCGCCGAACTGTTCCAGCAGATGGATCAGCCAGCGCAGCAGGACCACGCCCGCGATATAGACCGCGATCTCGAAGAGCCGCAGGAGTGTAACCGCATTCACCCGCGTATCGTAGCCGCCGTAAAAGTCGAGGTAGGGATCGAGCGCATTCGGAAGCGCGCAGCCGATCTTGTTGTAGAGCGCGACGAACAGCAGCATATAGGGGATTTCGACCAGCGGGACGACATCCAGCAGCCGGGTGAGGATGATCACCTGGGGAATGAATAAATAGGTGGTGAAGCGCCAGAGATCGGTTCCCCCGTAGAGGGTGAAGATCAGCACCAGCGCGGTGTAAAGCCCGATAATCAGGCGGAAGCCGTCCAGGCGTGCCCAGACGATTTTCAGCCGCTGCGGTGTGATCAGAAGCAGGATCGGCAAAGTGTAGCTGATGAGGTTGAACAGCACATTCACGATGCGCCGCTGTGACGTGATCGCGTGGATCAGTTCGCTGGCCCAGTCCGCGCGGTTAAAGGGATCGACCATCTGGCCGCTGCCCTGTACGGGAATCAGCAGGCGCGGCGCGATCACAAAGAGGCTGATCAGGATGCCAGCGGCGGCGATGATCCACAGGGTGGAGCGGGTTCGGGTCTGTCGATAGTCCTGCGCCAGCACCACGAGCATGATCACGGCGGGGATGATCAGAAATTCCCGCACCAGCAGCCCGGCGCAGCACACCGCGAGACACAGTGCCCACCGCCGCCGGAACAGCGCCAGCATCGCCAGAATCATCAGCGGGTAGGCGAGATGATCGGGGCGCGACACGTCAAAAAGCAGGAATTTGACGTTGTAGAGCGAGAGCGCCACCACCGTGACCAGCGCCAACCCGCGCCAAAAGTCCGCGCGGACGTGGTTCGCCAGCGCAAACACGAGAGTCAACTGGGCCACCGCGCCGATATAGGCGATCACCTTGAAGCCGGACACGGTAGAGAGCGAAAAAATATCGGACAGCGCACCCGCCAGCAGCGGGGTAGCCGGGCGATAGGCCAGCGGTGCCCACAGGTGATCGTTCCCCACCAACCCGTGATCGGCCATATCGAAATAGAAGGCGAAATCCCAAAAATAGCGTTCAGTATTGAGGTCGTTGGTAACAAGATCGATGCCGATCACCAGCAGCAGGCTGATCAGCACAACAGTTATAGATTGTTTGCCAGTCATCGAAAACCCCCGCCAATTATTTGTCTACTGTAAAAGACACGGTGCGGTGGAGGATGGTTTCCGGCGCTTGCCGGGCGGAAACCTGACGGGGGTACAGAATGTCGCCGGGCGGGCGGGGATAGGCAGCGGGATCAACGGGCAGCTAGACTGTGCTGCCAGTAGGGGCAAGGCTTG
>CAYYNB010000307.1:0-3415 GCA_964472565.1 uncultured Anaerolineaceae bacterium | reverse complement strand
CTTCCCGGCGGCACAAACAGAATCAGTCCGGCGGTGATGCTCTGGATATTCGTGATGCAGTTCGCGTCGGCCAGTTCTGTGGTGGACAGCCGGAACCGCAGGGCCAGCGCATACATCGTGTCCCCGCGCTGAATCGTGTACGGAATCCATTTGTCGGGCACCTTACACCCGCTCGCGCTTGGCGTGTTGGTGCGTTCGCCCCCAAACGGCGTGATACTCGGTGTTAGCGATGGATACGGCGTAAACGTGAGCGTCGCTTTGGGCACCGTCGCGGTTGGACTCGGTGTGATGGTTGGCGGTTTCGTGGCGGTATGGGTCCGCGTGGGACTCGGCGTGATTGTCGGGCTGGGTGTGTTTGTGGGACTCGGCGTGATCGTTGGTGTGATCGTTGGCGTATTCGTTGGCTTCTTCGTAGCCGTCGCTGCCGGTACGATCTCCGTCGGTTGAACCGTTTCTGTTGGCTGAATCGTGGGTGTCTCGCTCGGTTCAGATGTGGCCGGAACTTCCCGCGTACTCACCGCCGCGACTCCTTCGGTGACTGTCGCCGTTGCCGCTTCTTCGGTGGCCGTTTCCGTCACTATTTCGGTTTCGGTGGCTGTTGCTGTTGCTGTATCTGTCGGTGCCGTCGTCGCTGTTGCCGTTTCGGTTTCGGTGGCTGTCGCACTTTCTGTCCCCGGCAGCACCGCAACCTCTTCGCTCGGCGCGGGCGTTTTCTCGTTATCCTCATCTTCGGCGTTGTTGCTCAACGTCAGAATGATCGCAAACGCCAGCGCCACGACCAGAATCCCGGTCACGACAATGGCGACGACAAGTTCATTTCCTCGGTCACGGCGGCGTCGCATGGGGCTATGCCTCCTGTTTCATTGACTTCAGCGGGATGAAAAATTGGAATGTGCTGCCTTTTCCACTTTCGCTTTCCAGCCAGATTTTGCCCCCGTGTGCTTCGATCAGCGCTTTGGCAATCGACAACCCCACACCCGTATCGCCCAACCCCTGAATCAGCGGGTTATCGGCCCGGTATAACCGCCCAAACACCCGCCGCTGCTCTTCGAGGGGAATCCCGCCGCCCTGATCCGTCACCGCCACGTAAATGGCATCACGCGGGCCGTTATCAAATTCATCCATCACCGGCGGCACAAATTTCGGATCATAATGCGCGCTGATGGTGACTTCACCGTTGGGCGGCGACGCGAGATACGCATTCGACAGCAGTTGCATCAACACCTGATGCATCGCATCCCGATCTGCTCGCAGCGCGGGCAAACTGTCCGCCAGCCGCATGTGTAGCGTAATGCTTTTCTCGCGGAACTGCGTGCCCGCCCCGGTGATCGCGTCTTCGATCACTTCCAGAAAATCAATGGTCGCGGGCTGGAGCTTCACCCCTTCGGTATCCAGTTTGGTGATGCTCACCAAATCCTGAATCAGGTTGCCGAGCCGGTTAATGTTCGCCTGGACCCGCTGCAAAAACTGCCGTTGCAGCGCGCCGAGAATGCCCACCGATTCGCTCAACAGCAGATCGGTGTAGCCCATAATCGAACTCATCGGCGTGCGCAGTTCTTGCGCAATCGCCACGATTACTTCGGGATTCTCCGGCGCAATCGGGCGCGTAGCCTGCGTGGTTGATCCGCTGGGGCGTCGTTCGGCCCGTTCGCTGTTCGCCAGTTCCTGCTTGACCTGCGCCAGTTCTTTTTCGAGCTTTTCGCGCTCCTGTGTCAGATCGTTGATCATCAGCCGCAGCGTGCCCACACCGTCCGCGCCGAGTTGTTCCAACAGCTCGCGGTTGCCTTCCACCCGCGCCAGCAGTTGATCGCGTTCCGTTTGCAGCGCGGTGCGTTCCGCTTCCAGCCGCGCTTTTTCGGCGTCAAGCGTCGCATTTTCTTCGCTGAGCCGTAGTTTATCTTGATTCGATTGGTTGAGCGCGAAGACCGTATCTTCGAGTTCCGCTTGCAGCCCGGTCATTTCGACCAGCACGCGCCCGCGTTGTTCCGCCCAGTTATCGCGCGCCTTTGCCAGTTCGTCGCGCTCCGTGCGCATCAGATCGCGCTGGTTGATCATCGCCTCCCGATCGGCTGCCAGCCGCCGCAGTTCGGCTTCCAACCCGCCGATCTGCGCTTCGCGTTCGGCTTCGCGCTGAATCTGTTCTTCCAGTTTGGTCCGTTCTGCCAGCAGCAGATCGCGTTCCTGCGCGATTCGTTCGGCCCGGTTGCGGAAATACGCCCGCTCTTCGGTCAGTTGGCCGAGCGCTTTCGCCACTGCCAGCGGCCCGCCCTCGAAGCCGAGCGCCGACAGTTGATTCTGTACAGTATCCAGTTCGCGCTTGAGGTCGTCTTTTTCTAACGCCAGCCGCGCTTTTTCCTCGCTCATTTCACTGAGCATATCGCGCAGCGTATTCGGCACCGTTGTTTCCCGTGCCGTGCGAATATCTTCCAGGTGCCGTTCCAGCTTACTCTTCTGAACTTGCAGTTCGTCGCGCTCCCGCCGCAGCGTTTCGATCATCGTGGTATACACGTCTTCGTCACCCTGGGCCGTCGCGCTGACCAGGGTCGCCTGTGCTTCTTGCAGCGCCTGTGACAAACGGTGCCGTTCGGCGGCGAGTTGGGCGCGTTCCTGTGACAGTGTCGCGATCCGCTGCGAAATCGTCAGCCCTTCGTCGCTGTCCTCGACCAGTTGCGCCATCCGGTTGCGCTCATAATCCAGTTCGACCTGCAAATCTCGTACCAGATGGCTCAGTTCTGCGATCTGCTGCTGTGCCAGTTCGAGGCTCTGCTGCATCTCCTGCCGCGCCGCCAGCACGCTTCCCTGATCCACTTCGCCCGGTGTCGCCCCTTCGACAATCGCCTGGATCGCCTGGCTTTCGGCTGAGACGCGCGTTTGTTGCGCCGCCCGGCTCAATGCCAACAGCCGCGCGCCCACTGGCCCCAGTCCTTCGAGAAGGCCGACTTCGCTTTCTTGCAGTTCGCGGTTGCTGTACGGCAGCGCCACGATCAGCACCCCCACCAGTTGCCCCGCGCGGAACATCGGCTGAAGGTAGGCGGGTCCCAACTGGCTGACATCCAGCCGCGTATACAGGTCCACCAGTTCATCCAGGTCCCGATCCGGCACGAGTTTTTTCTGCGCCCGCTCCTGGATCGCCTTCACCATCGTGGGCTGTTCTTCCAGGTTGATCGCCAGCCCCGGAATCTGCCGCTGTTTGATGTTATCATAGGCCGATACAATATCCGCCCATCCCTGGTCTTCGGGCGATACGAGGGCCGTAATATCGGCCTTCAGCACATTCGCTACGGCCAGCGTGATCTGCCGGGGGATTGCTTCGGGGTCTTCCTTTTCCAGCATAATCCCCAGGGCTTTGAGCAGCGTCATGGACTCTGCCGCCCCGAATATACTGGGTGGGGCCGGGGTGGAGCGGGCTGGGCGG
>CAYYNB010000306.1:0-3584 GCA_964472565.1 uncultured Anaerolineaceae bacterium | reverse complement strand
CCTTTGTTTCATGCGTAGATAAGATTGTTCCATTGCGGCGCGGTCAGGGCCGGGTCCGGCTGCCGGAGTGATTTCAGGTGCAGTAACCGGCTTCAGTTCGAGGGTAAAGCCGCGTTCCAGCCGCAGCGGCTCCACCCCTTTGGAAGCGGCGAAACGTGCACGCCAGTCACGCCGCTCGTAGAGACGCGTAAGACGGGCAGTCAGGATGACCTGGGTGGCAAAACCCGGCTCGACGTAACGGGCGAAGATGGTGCAGTTACCCGACAACGGGGTGATCACTTCATCCACCGTCAGCAGAGGTCGCTGGCGCAGGTGGCTGTTGGGATCGTCCTCATTCGCGTCAGCGGTGGCAATACCGGAGGCTTTCGAGTAGTACTCCGCTGTTTCTGCGTCACAGCCGCCGAACACGATCTGCGTCGCCAGCCCGGTGAAGAGTGACTGCGTGCCTTCCTGACCGTAGATCAGGTGGAACTGGCCTTTGGTCTGCGCGCCAATCAGGATGGAAATGCGCCGCTTACGTACCAGGTTCACGTCGGCCACCAGGCTGTCCAGTTTGCCCAGGGTTGGAAACTCATCCAGCACCACGCCGACCGGCATGGGCAGCGGCCCACCGTTCTGTTCGCCAAGCGTATCCAGGTCGAGCATCAGTTTGCGCAGGGTCGCGCCGAGATACGAGGCGTATACGGCGCGCATCCGTCCCGGACAGGTGAGCACGACAACGGTTGGCTGTGAGATGATCTGCTCCGCCTCGAAGTCCGACGTGCTGGTGTTAGCGCGCACGTCGGTCGATGCCCACCCCGTCAGCGCCGTTGCCAACGTTGCCACCACATTCGACGCGACCTTTCCATCGGATCGCACGCTGGCGATGAAAGCATTCGCCAGCAGCGAAGCGTCATCTTTCTTTGAGGACAGTTTCTCCGCCAGGGCTTTGGGATCGTTGAGCGCGTTGTAGATGTCACCGAGGGTGTCGAAGCGGATCAGGCACGCGGCCAGCAGTGCAGCCGCGCTGTCGGTCCAGAAGCGGTTATCCCCCTGGGCACTGGGAACCAACACGTCGGCAATCGCACGGGCATCCGAGACGTTGGCGATGCCCGCCGCGAGGTTGTAACGCGGCCCGGCGCTGCTGGTGGGATCGTGCACCGCGACCAGGTGGCCGGTGACCTGGGCGAAGCGGGTGACGTGTTCTTTGAGTTCACCCTGTGGGTCGGCCACGACCAGGCTGTGCCCGGCCAACATCCGGTCACCGATGACGGGGAGAATCACGCCCTGTGTCTTACCAGAGCCGGGGCCACCTAAGGTCAGAATACCACGTGCCGCGTCTTCCCCGCTCAGTTGGAAGGTGCCCGACCCATAGTCCAATCGCCAGCGGTTCTCACCCCAAAACGCACCGAAAAAGGTGATACCTTCCCGGTCAGGGCGGCGGTAGCGGCGGTATTCACGCATGGTGCAGAAGTGCGAGGAACCGAGCGAGCCGCGTCGTACTGCCGGGCGACGCAGCCGATCTACCCGCTCACGCAGCCAGCCGCCCTGCCGCAGTCCCTCGTGCAAAACGACGTTCGCCACCCCCAGCGCCATACACCCCATCAGCCCGGCCATGAACAGCCGCATCCGGTTGATGGTGGGCGGTCCGCCTGCCATTGAGGTCATGAAACCGTTATCGACCTGCGGCATAGCTGCGCGGCGGATGGCGAAGTCACCCATCATTGAGAGATACAGTACAGCGATTCCCAACGAAACCACTAAGTGGGCCAGCAGGTGTAAGACGAGATCACGCCGGGTATTTTGTTTCTCTTCATCGGTGCGGCGAATGGAGACTCCCATCAGCGCAGCAGCGATAACTGGAGTCAATGGAACCAGGCACACCAGCGGCGTAAGACAGCCGCCCAGCGCCGCGCGTCCGTCGGTGAATAGCCAGTAGAACAAGATCGTCTCCTTTCAATCAAGTCTGATTCGTCTTAAGCTGGTAGAATAAGCCAAACCAAGCTCACTATGTGTCTCACCAATGGGGCTGTCATGCCTAAACACTACGAAATTCGGGCAGATTACAACAAAGACACCCTCGTCGTCTATCAAGCCTATTTGCCTGCCATTGCAGTCCCAGCCTTGAAGGCGCAGAAGTTCGTTGCCCCGTTTTCATTCAACCGCATGACGTGGATCAAGCCCTCCTTTCTCTGGCTGATGTACCGCAGCAACTGGGGACAGAAGTCCGGCCAGGAAAACGTTCTGGCGGTACGCATCACTCGAACCGGATGGGAAGAGGCACTGTCATCAGGCGTTTTGACCTCATTTCATCCTTCTGCCCATCGCGACATCGATCACTGGCGTGAACAATTCGATAAAGCGCCTGTACACGTGCAATGGGACCCAGAACGTTCGCTGCGAGGTGCCGATCTGCAGTACGACAGTATTCAAGTCGGACTGAGCCGCCATATCATTCGCCGCTTCGTTGATGAGTGGATCGTGGCGATTGACGACTACACCCCCCTAACCCGAAAAATCCATATGCTGCTCCACGCGGGCAAAGAGAAAAATGCAGCAAACCTGCTGCCACGCGAGCGGGTCTATCCCGTCAATCAGGATATCGCCCACCGATTGCTCATCGATACCTGATCTATGTGCCACACTCACAGTTTCTGTCGCCGCCGTCAGGACATAACGGCATAACTGAGAACGATCAGCCCTGACACCGCAACGTACAGCGCTTCGCCGAAGCTGGCTCCCAACTGCCCCAGCACAGCTACTGCGGCCAGGACGACAACCAACACAGCCAATCCCCCTAAAGCTGTCGAATGAATTCCTCGAAACATGTTCTTCTCTTCCTCTAGCGTGGAAACCAGGCATCGAGTGAATCGACGTCTTCCGGCACGCCTTGTTCTGCGATAGCCGGTTCTTCCAGCACCCTGCGCCACTCCTGGCCGATGGTCCGGTCCAGCGCCGCCGCGAATTCGTCATGGGCGATGGTGTTGAACAACTGCTCGTGCCCTTTCCGTTTCTCGTTGTAGATCGGCTCCCAACCTTCGACGGTGGGAGCCAAACCCGGTAGAATGGCATGGGTGTGCAGCTGCTGCTCGCCTTCTTTAGTCAAACGATCGTGAGTTACATAGGTGTAGGGCGGAATTTGGAAGCCACGCGCGTCGTAATACGCCTCGACGATGCGCTCCGTCACGTCCATCACCAGGTCGCGCCGCTGCGCCTCCGGTACGAGTGCCATCAGGTCGGGTGCAGGGGAGATGACCCAGGTCCAGGCCAGCACATGCTGGCTTTGCAGGCGGTCGCAGTTGGCGAAGATTTCGCGGTAGTGTTTCCCCAATCCCCGGTCCTGCCAGCGGTCGCGCCGTTTTTCTTTATCGGCCTGGGTGTCGCGGTCCTCCCTGAATTCCAAATACTTCAAGGTGGCTCGCAGCCCCTGGTGGCCGGTTCCCCGCCCGCGCCGCTTCGGGGATTTGTACTTGAAGTCAGGGATGATGATGGTCTTAGTCATGGCTCACGCATCGCCCGGATCTGTTTTTGAAGTGTCCGGGAGTCACGTGCTGCCGCGACAATGGCCGCCTGAATCAGTTCCTCCGGTGTGATGGACTGTTCGG
>CAYYNB010000305.1:0-3647 GCA_964472565.1 uncultured Anaerolineaceae bacterium | reverse complement strand
AAGAAATGGCTGAAAAGGAGGGAGATCATGGCAGGAAGTCCGACTTTCTGGCGTAAAGTGCTTTTACCCCCGCCCCCCCTTGACGACGTCTCAAGGGGAAAAAGAGGGCAGCTCACGACGCGCCACGCGAAAAAACGAACCGCACCACGAAAACGCATTGTTAAAGATCGTGCAAAGGGCACCCTCTCATCGTAGCACGAATGTTCGGAATTGTCATCACCATCGGATGGCTAACTTGAATGACTAACTTCAGTGACTAACTTCGATGGTGATACGCTCATCTAATGTATCCCAGGGTCGGCATGGAATCACCGGGCAAGCGCACTTTTCAGCCTCCGATTTGAGCCAGTTGCCAAACAGCCATGCACCATGTGCAAAATTAACTTGCTGCTGCGTGGTGAACTCATCAAAACCCCGCCCGCGCTGACGCATGTTTTCCAGCAAAATGGACTCGTCCGGTTCGTGGAGAAAGATTGAACGCACCAAATCCGGTGAGTCGAGCTTCGTCCAGACGAACTGAGTCTGAACGGCGAGTCCTGGCAAAATGCCGTCTCCCTCAATGATGATCGACCCTACACCGGATACTACCAGATGATGTGCAATGACCATTTCCAGCGCGGTAGAGACTTGTTGCCCCACCGCGATCCAGCCGTCACGGAGCATCTCGGCGGGTTGATCCCAAATATCAGGGTGAGTGAAAAAAAAGTGCAAGTCTGGAAACTGATCTGGGGTTGTCAGGTGCTGGATCGCCATCCGAATATCGTCTGCCAGCAGCACTGACATGCCTAACTTGCGGCCTAAGCGCTGTGCCAGGCCCGTTTTACCTGTGCCCGATGCGCCGCCAATTAATAACACTTGCCACATTGGCCGAACTCCTTTCCTTGACAAAGTTCTGTACCGAGTGGTATAGTAGCGGTCAGGAGAAAAATATGGATAACCGGGCTGGTATTTTAGCACATGCGCTGGATTTGTTCGCGGCGCGGGGCTATGATGCGGTGGGTGTGCAGGAAATTGTGGAGGCGGCGGGCGTGACCAAACCGACGCTGTACCATTATTTCGGCAGCAAACGCGGTCTGCTGGATGTGCTGCTGCAAGCGCATTTTGAACGGCTGCTGGAGCAGGTAAAACAAGCAGCAATCTACCAGGGCGATCTGACGCTCACGCTGGAAAAGGTGATGAAAGCGTACAGCGCCTTCGCGAAAACGGACGGCGATTTTTACCGGATGCAGCTTGGCATGTATTTCGCGCCGCCGGAAAGCGACTCGTTTAAAGCGGTGTATCACTACCACGAGCAGCAGTACGCGATCATGGAGCGGGTGTTTGTGCAGGCGGTGGTGAATCACGGCAATATGCGCGGGCGGCAGCAGCGATACGCGGTCAGTTTTTTGGGGATGATCAACAATTATCTGAGCCTCTGGTTGAACGGCTATCTGGAGATGAGCGACAAGCTGATCTATGACGCGCTGCACCAGTTTATGCATGGGATTTTTTCGTAATTCACCCCTATCCCCCGGCCCCTTCCCGCAAGCAGGAAGGGGAGCTGCCCGAAGAACCTCACCCCCTCGGTCCCCCTCTCCAACCGAGTTGGGAGAGGGGGAAGATCGGGCGCAGCAAGCAGCGCCCCTACCAATGGGGCAGCGTTAATCTGTGTGAGATGGGAATTGGCGCGTCTTTTTTTTGTGTGCGTTCTATACCGATTGGTATATCAACAAGGAGATTGAACAATGGAACACTGGGCGAAGGATGCGATTTTTTACCATATTTACCCGTTGGGGTTCTGCGGCGCACCGGAACAGAATGATTTTGTGTCGCCGCCTGTCGAACGGCTGGATCGGGTGGGGGAGTGGCTGGATCATATTCAGGGGTTGGGCGCAAACGCGATCTATTTGGGTCCGGTGTTTGAAGCGACGGCGCACGGGTACGACACGGCGGATTATTACCGGGTGGACCGGCGGCTGGGGACGAATGATACCCTGGCGCGGCTGACGTATGTTATCCACGAGCGCGGCATGCGCGTGATTCTGGATGGCGTGTTTAACCATGTCGGGCGGGATTTTTGGGCGTTTCGGGATGTGCAGGCACACGGCGAGGCGTCGGCCTACCGGGATTGGTTTCGCGGGTTGGATTTCGGCGCGCGCAGCCCTTACGGCGATCCGTTTGGCTATGAAAGCTGGAACGGGTGTTACGATCTGGTGCGGCTGAATGGGCACAATCCGGCGGTGAGGGATCATCTTTTCCAGGCGATCAGCATGTGGGTGCGCGATTTTGGGATCGATGGGCTGCGGTTGGATGTGGCGGACTGCCTGGAACTGGATTTTCTGCGCGACCTGGCTGCCTGCTGCCGCACACTGCGCCCGGTTTTCTGGCTTATGGGCGAGGGGGTGCATGGCGATTATCGAAAATGGGGCAACGATGTCACGTTGGATTCGGTCACGAATTACGAGTGTTACAAGGGGCTGTATTCCAGCCATGTGGATACCAATTATTTCGAGATCGCGTATTCGTTCAAGCGCCAGTTTGGGGATGGCGGGATGTACCAGAATCTGCCGCTGTATGCTTTCGCGGATAACCATGATGTGAATCGCGTCGCCAGCAGTCTGAACAATCCTGCGCACCTGTACCCGCTGTACGGCCTGCTGTTCACCATGCCGGGTGTCCCGTCGATTTATTATGGCAGCGAGTGGGGTATTGAGGGGCGGAAAAATGGGAGTGATGCGCCGCTGCGCCCCGCGCTCAACCGGGGTGATGTGGAGCGAAACAGCCCGAACCGCGATCTGGCGCAGGCGATCCGGCGGTTGGCGGCAGTACGGCACCAACTCCCGGCGCTGCGGCATGGCGATTATCAGCAGCTTGTGGTGAAACACGAACAATTTGCTTTTGCGCGGCAGATTTCCGGCCAGCGGGTGATCGTGGCGGTGAACGCGGCGAATCATCCGGCGGCGTTTGATCTGCCGGGGCGGCTGGTGGATGTGTTGGACGGTGGCGAGCGCTTCAGTGGAACGGTGACAGTTCCCCCTTGCTGGCTGCGCGTGCTGGTGGTTGAATAGGAGGATTATTTTTCCGACAAAGGCGGTTAAACCATGTCTAACCCTATCCTACTCGATTTTCCCGATCAGATTGAATCGGAGCGGCTGATCATTCGCGCGCCGCGTTTTGGGGACGGCGCGGCCATTGTGGAGGCGATCCGCGAATCGATAGACGAGCTGCGGCCCTGGATGCCCTGGGCGCAGGACGTGCCAACCGTGGAGTCCGCCGAAGAAAGCATCCGGCGGGCGGCGGCTCTTTTTATGACGCGCGAGGATTTGCGGATGAATATGTACCGCAAAAGTGACGGCCTGTTCGTCGGCGGCAGCGGTCTGCACCGCTTCGATTGGTCGGTGCCGCGTTTTGAGATTGGCTACTGGGTTCGTACCAGCCTGCAAGGGCAGGGGTATATCACCGAAATGGTGAAGGCGCTGACCGCTTTTTGCTTTGATACACTGGGCGCGAAACGGATGGAGATTCACTGTGATGCGCGCAACACGCGCAGTTATGCCGTAGCGGAACGGGCGGGATATACGCTGGAGGCGCGGCTGCGTCACCATGCGCGGGATGTGTACGGCGAACTGAGCGATACGCTGATTTATGCGAAGTTCCCCGAAGGTTAG
>CAYYNB010000304.1:0-3653 GCA_964472565.1 uncultured Anaerolineaceae bacterium | reverse complement strand
TCCGAAGATCAACAAATCTTCCCGTGTGGCGTCGCCAAACGCCGTTCCCGACGCGAGTTTTTCCCTCAAACCGGGATAAAGGGGGGGGCGGGGGATCAACGACAATCGCTGCCACTTAATGCCAAAAAGTCGGACTTTTTGCCAGGAACTCGCCCTTTTTCGGACCATTTTCCCCTCAGCGGGTGCTCAAAGGGGGGGCGGGGGATCATCCAGACTGGACAATCCCCCGGTCGCTGAATGCGCTGAATGCGCTGAATGCGCTTAATGCGGTAACGCGGGTTGGCTGGGCACCGCATCCGGGAGTTCATCTTCGAGCAGGCGCAGGCGCGGCGACAGATACCCCAACACGGCGATCAGCATAAACAGCCCGCCCATCACCAGAAAAATTGCCGCTGCGCCGCGATCCTCGTGGACATCCAGTGCGTGGCCCATCTGCTGCGCCAGCGGCCCCGCCAGCAGGTACGCGAGCGGCTGTGCGCCGCGCACCGCCATCTGCCGGATCGCAAACACGCGCCCCTGAATCGCTGGTGCAACTTTGTGCTGCCAGATCGCCTGGTTGCACCCATTGATGAATGGGAAGCAGAAATGCGCACAAAACGCGCCCACCGCCACCAGCACCGGCCACGGACGCAGCCCGATCAGCATGATGCTGATCCCGAACAGAAACACAAAGATCAGAATGCCCTGCACCCGTCGTGTTGGTCCGCCCCACGTCGTCAACAGGAGGCTTCCCGACAGCAATCCCACCCCCGCGACAGCCAATACGACGCCCAAAACGGCTGCCGACGCGAATCCCAACACAATCGGCTGCACCAGCGCGCTGATGAGTCCGCCCTGAAAAAAGAGCGCCGCGAACAGAAACAGCAGCCCAACCAACCCAGGCCGCGCCCCGATATAGCGTGCGCCTTCCGCGATCTCCGCTCGCAGCAGCCGTTTCGCGTCCCGCGCGCTTCCCGGCAGCGGCGGAAACCGCACGGCGGCCAGCGTCACAATCGAAAACAGAAACGTGCTCACATCGATGATCAGCACCCCGCGCAGCTTGATCGCCACAACCAGCATGCCCGCCAGCAGCGGCGTCAGAATTTCTGCGATGGCTTGCCCGAGCTGAACCAGACCATTCGCGCGGCCAAAGTCGCTCGGCGGCACAAGCGCGGTGATCGCCGTCTGGTAAGCCGGAAGCTGAAACGTGCCGCAGACGGCGCTGAACATCGCGGCGACATACACATGCCAGACCTGAAGTTCGCCTGCGAACAGCAGAATAGCAATCGTGAGCGAACCGAGCGCCGCGCCCGCGTCACTGCCGATCATAATTCGCCGCTTATCCAGGCGATCTACATATGCGCCCGCAACCGGCGACAGCAGAATCACCGGCAGCGTACGCGCCAGCAGAATCAGCGAGAACTGTGTGATCGAATCTGTGCGATCATAGACCCACAAACCCAGTGCAAAGTCGGTCAAGCCTGAGCCGATGATGGAAATCAGTTGCCCAAACCAGACGATTCGAAAGACGCGCATCCTGTTTTTCTCCCTTCCAGGCAATAAAAAAGCAGAACGCCCGCTGGGGGCGCTCTGCTGTTATCATGGTAACAGCATAACATGGAACGAATGGCAGGTCAACGCCCTATTTACGATTGGGCAGCGATTGCCCCACAAAGAGTTTGCTTCTCGGCTAAGTTGCACTACAATGCAGAGAGGAAAACCACTTGATGCATGCAAGGAGTCGTTATGCGCCGCCGTATCACCTGCCTGACGGTTTTACTGATGTTTGCCGCGCTTGCCTGTAATCTGCGTGTCGGCGGTGGTGACGAGACACCAACCGGAGGCCGCACACAGTCGCAAGTGCCGGTTGTCCAGATTCTCGAACCCGCGAACAGCGCCCAAGTTATCAAAGGCAATAAAGTGACGATTCGCGCGCAGGCGTCGAGTCCGACGGGCGTACGGATGGCCGAACTGCTCGTGAACGATGTCGCCATACCCGAACAAAGAAAATTCCCCGAATCGGAAGCGGATAATCTATTTGAAGCCCTGTTCGAGTATCAGGCAAATCAGGCTGGGACGCTCAAGTTTACGGTGCGCGCCTACAGTAATGAAGTGGTGGGCAGCGGATCGACGACGATCACTGTCTTGGACAGCCTGAATCCGGGAGCGGGCGGCGCAGGCACACCAACCGCGATTGTGCTGCCTACCGCAACCGTGAGCGCTGTGTGCCGCGCGCGGGTGCTGATTAACCTCAACTTCCGCAAAGGGCCGGGAACCGAATATGAAGTTATCTCGACGTTCACCGCCGGACAAGAACCGCCGATCAAAGGGTATGCGGACCGGGCGCAGGACCGCTGGTGGCAGGTGACATGGGGCAGCCAGACCGGATTCATCAGCGGGAACGCACAGTATTCGCAGCGGCTCGGCAACTGTAATACGATTGGCCCGGTGGCGATTCCGCCGACACCTTCACCGATTCCCAGCCTGACGCCGATTCCGACGCAGCCGGGCGTAACCGCGACACCAGGCCCAGCCGATCTCGTGCTGACGCAGTTGGCCGGTGTCCAGACGGTGGAATTGGGGCCGGATGGCACCGTTCGGGCAACGTATGTGATCCGGATCAAAAATATTGGCGGACAAACTGCGACACAATTTGATGTGGATGTGCAGTTGCCGGATGGACAGATTCAAACGGTTGGACTGGTCGCATCGCTGGCTCCTAACCAGGAAATCGAATTTCCGGCGGGCGGGTTGAACGTGACCTTCAATGCACCGGGAGTCCAACGGCTGCTGGTCGCGCTGGACCCGCGAAATGTTGTGGCGGAAAGCGACGAAAATAATAACAAGGCGTATATGGACATCACCGTAACGGGCAGTTTGCCCGTTGAGACGGAAGAAGCTGAAGAAGGCGGATAATGTCTACTCGACAATCGCTCCTGGTGATGATGGTGGTTCTGCTGCTCAGCACGCTGGCCTGCTCGCTCGCGATTGGCGAGGATCAAAACAGCGAGAATGGCGAGCCGACCAAAGAAAGTGAGGGTGTGCCGCTGGCTGAGGCGGGCAGCACACCGCTCGCGCCGCTGCCGGATGGACAAGCGGTGGCGGTGATTTCGCATACCGACGGGCAGCAGGTCTATAACAACCAGAATGTTGACCTGACGGTGCAAAGCAGCTCGACGACGACCCAATTTGTGCTGAAGGTGAACGGCAGCACCGTCGGCATTAAGCCGATGCCGCCGGACCAGTCGGGCGCGACCCAGGCGATTCTGAGTTGGAAGCCGAGCCGCAACGGAACCTACAGCATCCAGGTGTTGGCGTATAACGGCAGTACGCTGAATGGATCGACCTCCTTAAATCTGGTAGTGGCGGGCAACGCGCCAGCCGAGGGCCAACAGCCCAGCGGCACATGTACCGGCACGGTGCTGGTGCTGGAACTTAATTTCCGGGACGGACCGGGCACCGCTGCGAAACGACTCGGCCAGTTCAATATCAGCGAAAGCGTGATCGTCATCGGGCGCAACAATGACACGTCATGGTACAAAGTGCGGCGCGCCGATGGTCAGGAAGTCTGGGCGGTGAACAACGGCAACTGGTTCCGCGTCGAAGGCGCATGCAGCGCGCTCAGTGTGGTGCAGTAAGACGATTAGTGGGGGTGGTGTCCCAAACACCCCCGC
>CAYYNB010000303.1:0-3677 GCA_964472565.1 uncultured Anaerolineaceae bacterium | reverse complement strand
CGGCCTCTCCACTAACTTTATATTTGGGGCAGGCCCTACGGCGCTTTCAAACATGCAGCCATTGGGTTGGGAACTAACCTTGATGCCCTTTAAATGAGGGGCACGCCCTACGGGGCATTGAAACTACCAACTGCCCCAGCCCGCCGACTCCGCATTCCACTTTAAATGGGGGGCACGCCCTACGGGGCATTGAAACGAAGACGAATTGCACCACTGCCCCGCAGTTTGCACTGCTTTAAATGGGGGGCTTGCCCTACGGGGCATTGAAACGATCCGAACCAACACTTCAGCTCGGCGTTGGCAATGGCTTTAAATGGGGGGCTTGCCCTACGGGGCATTGAAACGAGTTTGAGATCCCCATGAACATCGGGAACATCATCTTATAAAGCCAAGCGCCCTCTAAAGTCTTAGCGTGTTTTCACTCGTTATAAAAAAGCGGTATTCTCCTGGCTGCATTTGTTTTCGTTTGCGGTGTACAATCCCCGATGGGACAGAAAATGATACAAAAGGGACACGCCTATGGCCGGTGAAACCTTTGGTCAACTGCTGCGCGCGGCTCGAAAGCGAGCGCACTTTCATACCATTACCGCCTTTACAGATGCGCTGGATCAAGCGGGACTGAGTTATTCGGACGATGCGGTTGGCAGTTGGGAAACCGACCGGCGCAAGCCGTATCATACCGATGCCGACCGCGATGTCGTGCTTAAAATCTTCAAGGTGTTGGTTGAGCACGGGGGGATTGAGGATACGGCCGCTCTCGACCAGATGTTAATCGCCCTCGAACGTCCGCCGCTGAGTGCCGAAGAAAAAGTTATCCATTTTCCGGCGTTAGGCGTGCCCATCGAGAATCTGCCGGAGCAACCACCATATGCGCGCCTGGTGGGGCGTGACGAAGTGTTGGCGGCGATCACCGAGGCGCTGCGCAGTCCCGCTGGAAAACAGGTGGTTGTGATATCGGGGTTGGGCGGCATTGGTAAGACGGCAGTCGCCTACGAAAGTGTCAAACAGGTGATGGCCGCGGGCCGATATGAGAAGTTAGCCTGGGAAACAGCCAAATCCGAAGAATTCGCGGGCGCGCGGATTCGCACACGTTATACTCAAACGGTGAGTTTCCCCACCCTATTGGCCGGATACGCCCGACAGTTGGGCTTTGAGGCCCTGGCGAACCAACCCGCGCCCGTCTTGTTCATTCGACTGCAAAACCTCCTGCGGCAGGGCAGCTATCTGCTGGTTTTGGACAACATCGAAACCCTGGACGCCGCGCAGGACCTGGCCCGCGAACTCTATCAACTGGTCAGCCCAGGCCGGAGCCGGGTGTTGATCACCAGCCGCGAGCGGTTGGCCGATGAACCGTTTGTCTTCGATTATTTTGTGCGCGGGCTGAGTGAACCGGCATCGCTGGACCTGCTCCAGGATGAGGCTGAAGCACGGCGCGCGGAAGATTTGCTGCATGCTGACTGGGCGCTCCTGCGCCAGATTCACCATACCACCGGCGGTATGCCGCTGGCGCTCAAACTGATTGTCAGCCAATCCCTGCTGGGGATCGCCATCGATGAGGAATTACAGCGGCTGCAAGGTGTGGTGGAAGAGGAAGAACTCTACCGCTTTATCTATTTTGCCATCTGGCAAAAACTATCTCGTCCGGCTCAAAAACTGCTCATTGGGGCGGCCACATTTGCGACCAGCGCCATGCGCTCGATGTTGCAGCCGGTGAGCGAATTAAAGGATGCCGCGTTTAACCAGGCCGTGCCGGAACTGGTCCGCGCCTCGCTGCTGGAAACCTCACACCACGCGCTGGCGGCTCAAAAACGCTACGACATCCATGCCATGACACGCTGGTTTGTCAACGGCCCGCTGACGGATGCATGGAATCGCCAGAAGGGACACGTGCCGTCACCCGGCAGCGAGTTGGGCTAAAACCGCCTGCGCCGTATCGAGTTCATCAGCCATGCCGTACTGCTCAAAGATACGGCGGGCCGCCTGGACAAGTTTGCGGGCCGCCTGCGGATTCCTGAGCAGGTGCTGCAGGACACCAAAATTAAGCTGTGTCAGGCCGAGGGCCGGTTCGTTCCCTGCCTGCTCCAACAGGCGGATCGCCATTTCATACACGGGAAGGGCTTCGTGCCGCAGACCGTTCATCATCATATGTTTGGCACTCAGCGCCATCATTTCGGCTTCGAGGACGGAATTGCCCAACTCGTGCGCCAGTTTGAGCGCATCATAGGCCGCCAGCATTCCGCCTTCCGGATCGCCCATCTCCAGGTGAAGTTCAGCCAGATTAGCCAGCGCCTTCGCGGTTTCGTAGCGATTCCCGGCAGCTTTCTCGGTCTCCCATACCCGGCGTGTATACACCAGCGCCTCATCCAACCGCCCTAACCGCCAGTAGGCGACGCCCAGATTGCCGTAAACACGGGTGAGATCCGGGTGATCGGCCAGGTCCGAATAGTGAATCGCCATCGTGTAAAGTTCAACCGCTTTTTCATAGTTGCCCATTTCGCTGTAGGCCGTGCCAATCACGTTGAACAGGATATGCGTGAGATGGGGGGCGATCTGCGCACTTGGTTCGAGCAGGGCAGCAGCCCAATCCAGTTTGATCTTCCACAGCCCACGTAAGCTCAAATAGGTTTCCAGTTCGACCATCAGGCTGAGCAGTTGCAGATGCGGCAGCGCATCCTCGCCCGCGGCCAATAGCTCAACGGTGTGCAGGATGTTTTGTATTTCGGCATCCAATAATTCCACCGTTTCGCTGGCCTGCTGGCGAGTCAGTTCCGGGGCGTGTGCCGTAACAAACTTGTGCTGACAGGCCAGCAGAGACTTGTAACGTGTATCCAGCAGGTAACCTAGCTCATCATCCATCATGATCCTACACCTCTGTCGGCAGAATCCGTCAGCACCGTCCTGGAGTGACGGCAGCATTTCCCGTACGATAAGAACAGTATCCGATTATTCATTCAGGAGCACCACCCCCATGGACGATATCTCTCTCATCCGATTTTATGCCAGCCTGAGCAATCGTCAACAACAGGTCTTGCAGCTTGTCTGCCAGGGATTGACTAATAAAGAAATCGCTTTCCAACTGCATATCGCGTCGAGTGTAGTCGCCGGGCATCTGACGAACATCTATGAAGAATGGTTTGCGCAGCTTCATTCGACCCATGTCTATCCCAACCGGTATACCCTGCTGCTCACGTTTGCGCCCTTTTTCGCCCGTAATCCCGGTCTTCAATAGAGACGTTTTTCGCCTTCCGAAACTGGAATCGCCTGCTTCGGAGGGCTATTTTCTCGCGGCAAAATCACATACAGCCCGCAAATGGCGGTTTGCTGCCGATCCAGGGCGATCTGGCGCGATCCGGGGGGGTAAAAAACGAGTGATTCCGGCTGGTGGTCGCCTTCCTGATCACCATTTTAGCGACCGTTTCGTCGGTGCCCGCGAAGTCGAAAAAACCGTTACCAAATTGGCTTGTTTCGGCATTTAGCGGTATAAAAGCGGGTGAAGGTGATCGGCCCTTTAAAGTGGGGTCTTGCCCTACGGGGCATTGAAACGTGATAGAAACGATTTTTCCCTTCATTCTCAACTCCTTTAAAGTGGGGTCTTGCCCTACGGGGCATTGAAACGTTGTAGCGCCAAGCCCAGTTTGCCAAATCGTCTGACTTTAAAGTGGGGTCTTGCCCTACGG
>CAYYNB010000302.1:0-3713 GCA_964472565.1 uncultured Anaerolineaceae bacterium | reverse complement strand
TGTGTACGGCGAACTGAGCGATACGCTGATTTATGCGAAGTTCCCCGAAGGTTAGTCTTCATCATGCAGCAGGCGGTGGTGATCCAGCACATTGATGGCTTCATCCACCGTCTGCCGGAACATAAAGTCGTACTTGCTGACCCCCAACCCCAGGCTTTGAGTCAGCGCGCGTAAATAGGGATTAGCCCCCACCACCACCACAATACAAATGTGCGCATCCTGAACCAGCCGCATCCGTTGAAGCTGCGGGAAGAGGGGGGCGGCAATCGTATCCAGATCGGAGAAATCGAGGATCAACCCCAGACACGCTTCGTCGGGCAGATTGGCAAACAGAGGTTCTTCGATGATACGCAGCGAGTCGAGGTCTTGCAGCGTGATCTGGCCGCTGAAGGTGTAGTAGAGATATTGGGGAGTCAACTGTTCGACATCGATAGGCACCGCCGCGCCGCCTTTATGCTTATATTAAAGACAATGATATTGTAGAATAATTGCGGGTTTGGGCGCAAATGCCCTGCTTTACAACCCCTGCCAAACTGTTTATACTGTACAGTATCGATTCAGGAGTGGGATTCCATGCCGCAGGTCTATCATCACGCCAATTCAATTTAACAGCGGGCGACCAGCAGCGCACTCTTGAAGCGTGGCCGGTGGACGCCACGCTTTTTTTGTGCCTGTTTCCGGCCCCTTATTTACAGTTTATTGATCTCGCAGGCGCGGCACCGGACGAACAACTGACGGTATTCCGACGGGTGCGCAACGGAACGAGATCGTTCGTTGAGACAGAGAGAACGGAGTGAGGAGCTATGCCACAAATTGATGCCCGGCTGCCGAAAGGGATGCGCGACTTCTTACCGGGAGAAGTTCTGAAGCGCCAGTATGTGATGCGCGTGATCACGGATGTGTTCAAGACGTATGGCTTTGAGCCGATTGACACGCCCGTGCTCGAAATGGAAGAGACGCTGATGGGCAAGTATGGCGCGGACGCCGAAAAGCTCATTTTCCACGCGCAGCACCCCGGCGGTAAGGAAGAACTCGCGCTGCGGTACGATCTAACGGTTCCGCTCAGCCGCTATGTGGCGATGCACGAAAACGATCTGCTCGTTCCGTTTCGGCGCTATCATGTCGCCCCGGTGTGGCGCGCCGAACGCCCGCAGAAAGGCCGCTACCGCGAATTTTACCAGTGTGACGCGGATATTGTCGGCGTGAAGGAAATGTCCGCTGATGCGGAGATCGTCAGCCTGGTGACAACGGCCCTGCGTAAACTGGGCTTTCAGGATTTCGCGGTGAAGGTCAACAACCGTAAGATTCTGGTCGGCATCGGCGTCTACGCGGGCGTGCCCGACAGCCAGCTTGGGGATCTGTATCGCAGCATTGACAAGCTGGATAAGATCGGCGCGGAGAACGTGGCGAAGGAAATGCGCGAGAGCGGGATCGCGGAAGACGTGGTCACGCGCATGCTCAAACTGCTCGAAGAACGGCAGGGCGGGGTGGAGTCGCTGGGGCGGCTGCGCGAAACGCTGGATGGAGTCGAGATCGCGCAGGAGGGGATCACCGAACTGCTGCAAGTGGCTGAATACCTGGATGCGATGGGCGTGCCGGCTGAAAATGTCGAGATCGATTATGCGATGGTGCGCGGGCTGAGCTATTACACCGGGCCGATCTTCGAGACGATTATCACCAAGCCGTATAATCTGGGCAGCGTGACGGGCGGCGGGCGTTATGATGACCTGATCGGCCTGTTCCGCAAGCAGAGCCTCCCGACCACCGGGACCAGCCTGGGGATCGAGCGTATTATCGATCTGATGGATATGCTGAATCTGTACCCGCCGGAACTGACCGGAACAGTGGTGCAGGCGCTGGTGACGGTGTTTGGGCCGGATACGCAGGCGGAAGCGATGAAATTCGCCAGCGAATTACGGGCGGATGGCATCCGAACGGAAGTGTACTTGCAGCCGGGGAAATCCATCGGCAAGCAGGTGCAGTACGCGGATCGCAAGGGCGTGCAGGTGGTGGCATTCCTGGGAGCGGACGAGATTCAGAAGGGTGTGGTCAACTTCAAACGCCTGCGCGATGGTGTCGAGACGAGCGTTTCCCGCAGCACGGCGGCTGAAACGCTGCGCGGGCTGCTGATCTAACACGCGGCGCGTAACCAACGATTTTTGATGAAGCACCTCGATCCGTCGGGGTGCTTTTGGTGTGGGAACCTGGGGTGAAAAAGTAGATAATCTGTTCTGATCACTCATTGCCACCTGGGAGCACGTCATGACTGCACAACCTGTAACCATGCTCGGCAGCGAAATGCATTTGATGGACTCACGGCACACGGGACGGACCTACCGGATCACGATCAGTTTGCCGCTGGGGTACGCGAAATCCCCGGACGAAATATGGCCGTTTAACAATACGCCGGAACGTTGGCCGGTGGTGTATGTGCTGGATGGCAACTGGTATTTTGGACTGGTGACGGACATCATCCGTCCGATGGCGTGGTGTGGAAGCACGACGGACGCGATTGTGGTAGGCATTGGATACCCCGAAGACCCCGATCCTACCGAGGCGTTTCGGACGTCATTCACCCGGCGGGATAACGATCTGACCCCTGTTCGGGATGAAGCGGTGCAAAAGTCGATGGAGGCGGTGCATAACCGCCCATGCCCGAATGGTGACGCCGCGAATTTTCACCAGTTTATCAAGGATGAACTGATCCCCCTCATCGAAGAAGCATACCGCGCGGACCCGGCCCGGCGGATGCTGGTGGGGCATTCCTACGGCGGGTTGTTCGCGCTGTTTGGGATGTTCACTTCGCCGGAGCTGTTTGAGACGCTGATCATCGGCAGTCCCACGCTGGCGTATGGGGAGCGCATCACGTTCCGGCAGGAGGAAACGTTCGCGGAAACTCACCGCCGTCTCCCCGCCCGAGTCTACCTGTTCGTGGGCGAACATGAAGAAAGCCTGAGCGATCAGACGCTCACCGATACGCTGCGGATGGCGGCGATTCTGCAAGACCGCCATTACGAGGGCTTCGCGCTGGTCAGACGTGTTTTTGAAGATCAGAATCACTGCGAAGTCGCTGCGGCGGGTTTTCAGGCCGGGTTAAAGTTCGCACTGAAAAAATAACTATAGTTTCTCGGCTAATGCGGTGGCCCAGGCGCGGATGGCTTCCCAATCCCGGTGATCGCCTTCCGACCACACGCCGATGAGAATGCTCACGCGGAACATCAGCCGCTTCCGCAGGGACGGCACTTTGTCCAGGTCCAGGTGGCCCGCAAAAAAGCCCTCACTCACGGGCCGCACCAGGGCGCGCACCGGCTCCAGCCAATCCGCAACCCCTTTCCGGTACTGCTCGTTTTTCATCGCCATCGTCATACAGACGGTAAAGGTGGCGAACGGCATCCGGCTCAATTCCATCTGGTGATCGCGCACAAACTGCATCGCTTCGGGGAGCCATTTGGCCCCTTGAATGGCGCTGCCGACCACGACGGCCTTGTAGGGGGCCAGATCGCGGACCTCGGTCAGGGGCAGAATGTCCACCTGGACACCGCTCTCCGCCAGGGTGTGGCCGATTGTTTCCGCTACCCCCACCGTCGAGCCGGTGCGGGTGGCGTATGTCACCAGAATTTTGCCGGACATGCTTCAATTCCCTCGTTAATGAGCTATAGGATTTTGTTGAAAAACTCAGCGAACACTTTCTATAAGAAGCCAACGGGACGAAA
>CAYYNB010000301.1:0-3772 GCA_964472565.1 uncultured Anaerolineaceae bacterium | reverse complement strand
AACGGTTCCGATCCGCCGCCGATGATCACCCAATCCTCCTTGCCGCGGATCTCTTTCGCCAGATGACTGAAATCCCACCAGTCCGCAGAAGGCCAGGTGTAGTTCGCTTCAATCTCCTCCACTGTGGTAAAGCGGGCCAGAGGATGGTAATCCACCACGCCATCCAGCCCGGTGTACACGCCGCCGTCATAGGCGATGTCCTGATAATGTGCGCCGAACACCGTAGTGTGGGGCGCGAGCTTGGGCCCCACATAGCGCGGCTCCACCCAGAGGCACAAATCGATGTCCAGTTTTCGGCATGCGGCCTCATAATCCGCCACGTTCAAATAGCGGTAAAGATTGGCCAAGGCCTCCGGGGTGGCGGTGAGAAACGTCGGCAACCGATCCGGCTTACGTCGATGCAGCACCTCCAGCCAGCGTTCACGTGACGTCATAAACCGTCTGCTCCCTCATCGTTTTATTAAGAAATACCATCAACCCTCCAGTGCAAAGGCCGGTTTATTGGTCTTCCATTTTCCGCGGGTGAAATCCGGACATTCGACCGGCACACCTCCCTTTTCGATGGACAAACCGGACAGCGGAATTACCACGCTCATCAGCACAGAGTCATAAATGCTGATGGGCGGTGCGCTTTTTTGTCGCACCGCCTCGAGGAACAGCAACAGTTCCATATAATCCGTACCGCTGTGTCCAGCCTGAAGCGCTTTGGCGCCATGGGTGCGCCACCAGACATGGTCATAGCGGTCCTGATAAGGCGGAAACGGTTCCCATTCGTGATACTTGGGACTGATGCGGGTGAGATACACTGAATCCCGCTGTTCGTTATAAATCCCCTCGGTTCCCTGAATGGTCCAGCGGTTGTCATAGGGCCGCGGCAGTTGCATATCGTAATTGATGATCAGAGTGTTGCCCTTTTTAGTCTTCACCGTGGAGGTGACGATATCGCCCTGACGGTAGGTCAGGCGGGCGTTGGGGTGATCGGGGCCGAATTTGCGCTTAAAGTAAGCGTTGATGCCCAAAGAGCGGGTGGCTACGGAGGAGAGGGTGTCGAAATAATCCCCATAGCCCAGATCCATCCAGCCAAAGACCGGGCCCATACTGTGTGTGGGATATTGATCGCGATTATAATCGAGAAGGAAACGGCCGCCCCAGCGCATTTGCCCTTCAGGGGTAAAGAACCAGTGATCGACGCAGTCGTGTGAATGGGCGGCATGACAATACACGATCTCGCCCAACAGCCCTTTGCGGATCATATTCAGCACCGCCAGATTGTCGCGACGAAAACTCCAATTCTCCAGCATCATGCACGGCACCTGCGTCTCTTCAAAGGCGTTTACCAGATCCCAGCACTCCTGGAGCGACAGAGCGGCAGGCACCTCCACGGCGGTATACTTGCCGCAGCGCATCGACTGCACCGCCATACGCGCGTGCCAATCCCACGGCGTGGCGATCATCACCGCATCCAGATCCTCCCGGTAAAGAAGCTGTTGAAAGGCCTCCTCATCGCGATAATAGCCCTCTGGTTTGGTCTGTCCGCTTTTTTCCACCATGGCCTGCGCCTGCTGCAGGTTTTCCAGATTGATGTCGCACAAAGCCGGAAAGCGCACACCGGGGATCGACAACAGAGTCTGCATCAACGAACGACCGCGAGAGCCTGTGCCGATAAAGCCCAATCGCAGCTCTTTGCTGTCCACGCTGCCGGCTGATCTGGAGGAAAGAACGTTCACCAATGCCGCTCCGGCAGCTCCGGTCTTGATAAAATCCCGACGGTTCATTTCTTTTGCCCACATCGTCTTGCCTCCTGCTATGATTATACCGGCCATTTATTAATTGCAATCAGCGCGTTGTTACGTGTTAATCTGAGATTATTAGCAGAGGTTGATTGCAGCGTCTGTTTGCAGATTCTGCGCGCCGAGGGATCCAGCGACGAGCCGATCCTGTGAAAGAATCAAGTGCTGATACGATTGATTAGACATCTTTAAATCTGCTTGCCAGTGATCTTCATACCAGTAGCCATAGGTACAGACAGTGCCCGGGCGATATCACCTTTAGCAGTAAACTTTATCTTAGTATTGCCGTAATTAGCCCTTGTGTTGAATATAGCTCATTATAGACTTGTGGTCAAGTTCTTTGTACAGCGACCGGCTGAAAGGAACATCAGCGGCGCCTACTTTTTTCGATCAGCCAGGACCGGGAACATCGAGATGCGGAACTTGGTGCAGCCATAGGGAACCAGCGTCAGCTGTTCTGCCGGCTGCTGCGCGACCACGGGCTGAGCCGGCAGCGCAGGCGCGTTGGGCGAGGGCGCCCAGTCGATCGCGACAGCATTGACCTTCAGCCTCAACGGCGACTCGAGCGGCCAGTTCCAATGGACTGGCATCGGCGCGCGCTCGACGCGGACCGTTGGATTCTTAACATCCAGCGCAAACTGCCAGCGGGCAACGGGGTCCGGCGTATTGGCATCGCGAGTATCGGGAATAGCCAGCGCGAACAACAGCGGTCCGTAGGAGACGGTGGCGTAGGGCGCGCCTTGCGTGCCGCCTTCATCGGGTAATGTCACCATCGTGGGCTTGTGTTCACCAGTGTAGGGTCCACCCGGCGCGTTGTCGCGTCCGGTCTGTACAAGCGCCTCCATGGGCAGGCGCACGCGGACCGTATCTCCCGGTTTCCAGCTGCGGCGTACACATACGAATCCCTTGGCGTTGGCTGCGACCTTGATGGCGAGGCCGTTGACGCTCAATTCGGGACGAGTGCACCAGCCTGGAATACGCAGGTAGATCGGGAATTCCGCTGTGCGAGCCGGATTGACAATCATTTCGATGGATTCGTTGAAAGGATAATCGGTATGGCAGTCGATCTCGACCGGCACACGATTCGCCGCCAGCGCCGTGACCTTGCACGGACCGTAGCATGTTGCGGCCAAGCCGTTGTCATAGGTTGCCATCCACATGTGCGTCACATACCAGGGCACGATACGGTTCAGGGCAGCGGTGCAGCACAACGGACTGTGCTTGGCCAGGTAAGAGCCTCCACCAGCCCGTGGTCCATGGGGAAAATCGGGCGATCCGTCGGCAAAACGGTTGGGGCTCTGAAAGTAGACGTGCGTCTTGTAATCACGTGACACGGTGGCAGGCCCTGCGTTAAAGAACGCGCGCTCAGCCCGGTCTGCCATGCGTCCTTCTCCGCTCACCGCGAGCAGACTCACCTGGCTCCATACATAGCCCGCTACGTCGCAAGTTTCACTGCCGCGGAATGCACCCGTTGGAACGTACCATTCGTCGGAGACCGGAACGCCGTGGGGCTGCATGGCAATGCGTTCGATCAACTCGTGCCAGCCGAGAACCGCGTGCAGATAGCTGATCTCACCGGTCCACAGATAGGCCACGGCCCAGGGCGTAGTGTTTTCCAGGAACTCGACAACATGCTGGTTTTCCACAGTCGAACCGGGGCGCAAGTCAGGCGCCCTGCGGTAGCGGTCCAGTTTCGGCTGCAATGCATGCCGCTCCTGGTCGAACATGGCGTCCAGCGCGTCCGCGATCGTCTGGTTTCCGGTCCAAGTGTAGGTGTCATAGGCGGGCCATACATTTGACATGCTGCCGCTTATAGACTGCAGGCAATCGGCGTCCGTACCGTAAGCGGTCTGCAGTGCCTGGAGAATCTGTGGGTCGTTCGAGCCCGCATAGTAGCCTGTCATGGCGCGTGCCAACAGACCACAGGCCCAGAGCGGCCACCCTCCCAGCGCTGCATCGACCGGTGGGCGGGCAGGCGGATT
>CAYYNB010000300.1:0-3776 GCA_964472565.1 uncultured Anaerolineaceae bacterium | reverse complement strand
GAGAAAAGCGGGCGCAGCAAGCAGCGTCCCTACGAAAAGCGCCTATCGAGCGGGGCGGAAAGCGTGGGGCAATTCGTGAATTGTCACCTCTCCATAGGAGAACGCATGGATTTACATGGAAAAGTGGCGGTTGTGACCGGGGGCGCGCACCGCGTCGGGAAAGGGATCGCGCTGGCGCTGGCGCGCGAAGGCGCACAGATTGGGCTGCATTATGGGCGCTCGATGGAGGAGGCCGAGGCGACCCGGCGCGAGATCGAGAGTCTGGGCGTTGAGGTCTATCCCGTGCAGGCGGATTTAGCGAATCCCGGTGAGATCGAAGCGCTATTCGCAGCCGTACAAGAACATTTCGGGCGGCTGGATGTGCTGGTGAACAGCGCGGCGAATTTTATCAAAGAGCCGTTTGATCAGATTACACTTGATAGCTGGAAAGACGCGCTGCAAGTGAATCTGCGCGCGCCGTTTTTATGCAGCCAGCAGGCGGCGCGCCTGATGACACAGAGCCGCCGTCCCGCTGATGAAGCGGCACTGATCGTGAATATCTCCGATCTGATGGGCGTGCAGGCGTGGCGGAATTTTGTGCAGCACGGGGTAGCGAAGGCCGGACTGAACCATCTGACACAGGTGATGGCGGTGGAACTGGCCCCGGCGATCCGGGTGAACGCGATTATACCCGGCCCGATTCTGCCGCCTGCGAATCTGCCGCCGGACGCCTGGCAGCGCATTTATGAAGCGGTGCCGCTGCAACGTCCGGGAAATCCGGGGTATATCGCGCAGACGGTGGTGTTTCTGGCGGCGAATGATTTTATTACCGGGGCGATCATCCCGGTGGATGGCGGCGGGCATCTGGTCGGGCCACGACAGGGATAACCAATTATGCAAGATAAGATCATCATCAAGAACCTGCTGCTGCGCGGAATCATCGGGTTGAATGATTGGGAGCGCGAAAAAACGCAGGATATTCTGATCAATATGACGCTGTTCACCGATATGCGGGCGGCAGGGGAGTCGGATGATGCCGATGATATGCTGAACTACCGCACGATCACCAAAGCGATTATTACCTATGTGGAAACGTCGAAGCATTATCTGGTGGAAGCGCTGGCGGCAGCCATTGCCAAAATCGCGCTGGAACAGGGCGCGGAACGGGTAATTGTGCGGGTGGAAAAGCCGGGCGCGCTGCGGTTCGCGGAATCGGTGGGCGTGGAGATTGAGCGTGAACGGGGCGACTTTGACCGCTAATCAGGCGTTTATCACGCTGGGATCGAATATCCAGCCGACGTATTATCTGCCGCGCGCGGTGCAACTGCTGGCCAAATATACACGGCTGGGCGGGGTGTCGCGGGTATACCAGACCGCGCCGCGAACGGCGGATGGGCAGATCGACGCGGCGCAAGGCTATTTTTTGAACGCAGCGGTGCGGGTCGAAACCGATTTGCCGGCGGTGGACCTGAAATATACCGTGCTGCGGATGATTGAAGCGCAGTTGGATCGGGTGCGGACGGCTGATAAATTTGCGCCGCGCACGATTGATCTGGATATTGCGCTGTTCAACAGCGACGTGCTGAAACTGGATACCGCCGACCGCAAGCTGAACATCCCGGACCCGGATATTCTGACGCGGGCGCATGTCGCGCTGCCGCTGGCGGATCTCGCGCCGGAGATGCTGCATCCGATTAGTGGGGTGCGGCTGGCGGATATTGCGGCGGGGTTGGACGATCTGCCGGATATTCATGTGCGGGACGATGTGCGCCTGTGGTAGCGGCGTTACTTGTGCGGACTCGCTTGAAATGCTATAGTCACGAGATGTGCGTACCCATCACAAGACTAGGCTGCGCCACAAGGAGATGCATCAATGAGCGATGACGAATTGAAGCTCCCTGAAGATGCAGAAAATTCAGGAGAGCCTGAAAAATCGGAAAGCCCAGCTTCACCGCCGCCGATACCCCCATCCCCGCCCCCTTCGTATGGACCACCGCCGGGGCAGCAGCGCCCGGCTGTACCACCGCCACCCAGCCAGTATGGCCCGCCGCCGGGGCAACAGCGCCCGGCAGGACCGCCCCCGCCGCCCGGTCAATATGGACCGCCGCCGGGGCAGTATGGCCCACCGCCCGGACAACAGCGTCCGGGTGGCCCGATGCCACCGCCCGGTCAATATGGGCCGCCGCCGGGTCAGTATGGCCCGCCGCCCGGACAACAGCGTCCGGGTGGTCCGATGCCGCCGCCCGGCCAGTACGGGCCGCCGCCGCAGGGACAATATGGCCCGCCGCCCGGCCAGTACGGGCCACCCCCGCAGGGACAATATGGCCCGCCGCCGGGGTATGGTCCTGGTCCGTATGGCCCGCCGCCGCAGCGACGTTCGGTTAACTTCGCGCAGATGGGCGCGGGGATGCAGCAGGGTTTGAACAGCCTGGGCATCGATATGAATAACGGCCTCAAAGCGTTGGGGATCGCCGCGGTGCTGGGCTTGTCGCTCGGCCTGCTCAGTGTGATTTCGGACGATCTGTCGGCGGTGTTTGGCGGCTTTGCGATTGCGCTGAGCGCGATCACCTATGCGCACTTCAGCAAGAAGGAAGACATCGCGGGGCTGATTGTCAGTATTCTGAGCGGATTGATCGCAGGAATTTTCTGGTATATCCTGGCGTCGATCATCGGCACCACGTACCCGGTGAATTTCCTGCAAACGCTGCTGTTTGGGATGATCCTGGGCGCGCTGGCGTTTGGATTTATGGCGCTGCTGCGGTTTATCCCGGAGCGGATTATCGGCTAGTAATGGCCTAAACGAAAAACGGGGATGCGCCATTGTGCCTGCATCCCCGTTTTTGATTCCGGTCCCATTTAGAGGATGGTGGCGGCGCAGATCGCCAGCAGCACCAGGCTCAGGTAGAGATTGGATACTTTGAAGACGTGCATGGCGCGCGGCCCGGTATAGTCGCGGATCAAGCGGATGGATGCGCGCAGCAGCCACAATGTCGCCAGCCCGACGGGGACCAGATAGAGCAGTCCGAGTGCGCCATGCAGCGCCAGCAGCAGCCCGAAAAGGGCCGTACCTGCGGCGTGGAGCAGCATCCAGAAGAGCGCCTGCCGCGTGGACAGCACGACGGGCAGCATGGGCACATGGGCGCGGGCATAATCGGGGCGGTAGGCGAGGGCCAGACTCCAGAAATGGGTGGGCGACCACGCAAACAGCAGCAAGGCCAGCACGATCACGCCGGGATCGGACCAGTGGCCGACAGCGGCCCCTCCCGCTAACACGGCGGCACTCCCGGCAGCACCACCGATGACCACATTTAAGACGCTGCGCGGTTTGAGCCAGATGGTGTAGATGCCGACGTAAATAAACGCGCCGAGCGCCAAAAACGCCGCCAGCATGGTGTTGCCTGCGAGCAGGGCTAACCCACTCGCGCCGATGACCATGCCGGACGCGACCAGTAAGACCGCGCGGGCATTCAATTCGCCTGTTACCAACGGGCGGCGGCGGGTGCGCTTCATGGCAGCGTCTTTGTAGCGTTCGATGTACTGGTTCAGGGCGGACGCTCCCGCCGCGGACAGAGTCCCGGTGAGCAGCAGCAGCAGCATATCGGCCCGCGCCGGTGCGCCATAACTGCCCAGCATCGCGCCGCCGACGGCTGCAAAAAGCAGCAGCACCACCACGCGCAGTTTGAACAGGACTACCAACGAGGCTAAACGACTGCGCTCGCGGACGGCTGCGCCCGTCGTCTCGACATTAGAAACGGAATGCATAGAAATCTCCCTTGACGAACGTGCCCCAGCAGATT
>CAYYNB010000299.1:0-3794 GCA_964472565.1 uncultured Anaerolineaceae bacterium | reverse complement strand
ACCATGGTCCTCCGCAGCGCGGATTTGGTTGACCGCAGTTCTCAGATCAGCACCCCCCACACTGACGATCAGCGGCACCGCACCCCTGACTTCCCGGCAGATCAAATCGAGAGATGACTCCCACTCCGTTTCTGTCAACGTGAAATACTCACTGACGTTTCCAAATAGAGCCAGTCCCTGAACACGACTCTGAAGATAATAACGCAAGAGATTAGCTTGGCTGTCTGGATCAAGTCGGCCATGTTTGTCGAAACAGGTCGGTACAATGGGGATAACGCCGCCCAAGCCGCGAAGGTCATGCACAAACGAACCTCCATTCACTAGGCGCAAAAGTATGGGCGAAGAGTGACAAAGATGGCATCAAGTTCAGCCATGTCGCCCTCGTCCATCAGCGGCCTACGCGTGCTCCGCATGATAGTCGTTTCAAATACTTTGCGACGTCGAAGGATTTCTTTCTGAAGCACGTATCCAGTCGACTGCTCAAGCACAGCCATCATAAGCATCTTAGAGAACAAATCCCGTGCCTGTGTCAACTCATCATCGCGATAAGAATTCCAAATCCGAACCTGTATGTCTGCAAATCCAGCACCCGGCATAGTACCACCAGACCCACGTGCCATCTCATTCAGCAAATTCCTGGCGCCGGCCCCAGCCATAACAACCAGCCTTCCCTTGCCTTCCTTTACATATGTGGAGACGCGCCACGGCAGCGGACCAAAGCCGATTTGCTCCTCCTTAACAAACCGAAATGTCGGGTAGACCTGCGCCAACTTCATAAGGAAGTGCGGCGACAGGGAGGAACCATGCCCTGGCATGGCCGTTTGCACAAACAGCGGGAGGCTGCATGCTGAGGTGACTGTATCAATGTATTCAGCGAACATCGCTGGATCCGCGGGTAATCCGTCGTGCTGCGGCAGCGTGATTACCCCATGCGCGCCAATCGCCTCAGCATTTTCGGCGTACTCCGCAGCCTCGAACTTATTACAGGCAGTCACGCCAATCACGACAGGAACGCGCCCCGCCGCTTGGCCAACTATAACCTCGGCGTACTTCAGTCTTTCTTTGTAGCTCAGTGCTGTTGATTCGCTTGCGGCAACAGGCCATACAATCCCATGCACCCTACATCGGATTAGGAAGTCCACCTCTTTCCTCAAGGACGGCTCGTCGATTTCCAGCGAGTCTGCAAACGGTGTCTGCATCACAATAAACACGCCATGTCCGTCACGCGCGAGCCCGGTACGAGTGTCAGATTCCGGACGCACACGAGCCTCATTTGGGTCCTGCATGATCCGTCAGCCTCCCTGTAATATGACCGGAAGTCAAGCGACGATTCTCAGATTGACCATCCCACAGCCATTCCCATTGAACCGCTATCACTGTCAGGCTCAAGATTAATACCGAAAGTAGTATCTGTCAAGGGTGGTTATGTCGCGAATGTATACGGGAGTCCATAGCGCTGGCATGTCCTCACGACCTGCAATACATGACGAGACCGTACAGTATATAGACAAATTAGTGGAAAATAGTGGTTGACAGTTGTAATGATGTGAAGTAAACTGCCCACAGTAACTGCTGCTGTCCCAGGCCCTGAGTCATCGAAAAGTGATTGACAATACGGTAACGATAGTAGCGATGTTGGGCTTGGAAAGCTGAAAGAAAGGAGACTGGACGTGGATCAAAACATTGAAGTAAGTCAGAAGGCGGTGTGGCTTCGTGCTCTTGCCGTATCAGCGTTGGTTTCGGTTGCTGCGTCGCCCGAAGGAGTTCAAGCGTACCTCGGTTGTGCGGAAGGCTGTAACGGTGCATATTGCTGGGGGGACAAAATGCCTCCAGGCAAAGTCGGTTGCTACGACGAAATTCCCACCCCTCCATACTGCGTCACGTACTACTCACAGACTTGCAGTTGTTGAGTGAGGGACCTCGACTAAATGTGGGTGCCTTGGGTGGCAGGGCCCGACGAGTTGTTTTGGTCTGGCAGTGGAATTGTTACTTCGACCGGCAATTACGGCGGTGGGAAGGCGGTATGTGCATGGTAGCGCTGTCTTGCGTAGGGCGTTTACTGTTGGGATTCGTTGTAGTGTCACTAACAGCGCACCCGGAGGCGTGTGCTTCTGCAGGTGAAATGCTTAATGTTAAGTATGGCAGGCGCGGGCCGATTCTCAGGGGGAGTGCCGAACTGTTTAGGCTGAGCGCGGTCCATGCTCCACTACCAGGATACCCTAATCCTTTGCGTCAGGCTGGTAGGGGTGGACTTGTGGTCATTGAGCTGGTCGTGTCACCGGCTGGGGGGGTCGTGGAATCTCTTGTCCTTGAGAGCTTTGATGAGAAAGCCGCCGCTGAGGTGACTGCCACTGTAGCTACTTGGCGGTTTCGGTCTGAGAAGGAAATGATGGTGGCTGGACTATCAAAGGGATGCAAGGGTTGCCTCCGAGTGAATCGGCTCGCCTTCGATTTTGTGATCCTGAAAGGAAGGGGGATGGTTGTGGACTTGGCGGAGCGTGCGGTCAAGGGGCAAGCGTTCCCCGACCCTTTCCACAAAGGCAAAGAATAGCCTTTTGAAAAGGTGAATGGTATGTCAATCCTACGGCCGGATCTGCGTCGTATTATCGTGGAGACCGTGTACACGGCAGGAGCTGCAGTCGCGTGTTTTGTGGTTCTATATGGAGCGCGGACGTGGATTCAAAGTCGAAGCCTGGACGGAGGTGCTGCGGAGGCGAAGCGTGCGCTTGCTGGTCGTCCCCCTATGATGGTTGGTAAGCGGCTTGCCATAAAGGGGGTCAACCTGGATCGTTATCGGTACTCCCTGTTTGTCATTACGTCGCCAAGTTGCCAGTTTTGCATACACAGCGTACCATTCCATCGCCGCTTATTGGAAACTTCTCGGAATGGAGGGATTCCGATGTGGATCGTCGTACCGACGGCTAACTCCACAAGACGGTTTCTCTCGCGGGCGGGGCTGCAAGATGCTCCGGCAGCCAATTGGCTTGATCTGAGTAGGCGTTTTCAATCCGTACCATCGGTAGTCTTGGTCGATTCGAATGGACTCATCCGCAGGATCTGGGAGGGAGAACTTCGGAGTGAGGAGGAGAGTGCACTGTTAGCCGCGATGCGCGATCCTTCGAGTGTAACGGTTCCTCGCCGGAAACTCATAAGCGGGGAAGCCATGCTGACAGAGGCGGACCTGCACGCAGTATCTTCAGACGGCACGACCGTGATCAATCCTCAGGAAAGAGAGGCGTTTCGAGTGGAACATCCGGACGGCGCAGTGAACATTCCACTCCCAGAGCTTGCCATGCGCGCGGAGCGTGATTTGTGGAAAGACCGTCTCAACGTGCTCGATTGTAGTGTCCTGCCGGCTGCAGTTTGCTCCATAGCAGTTGACCATTTGCGGAAGAAGGGATTTCGGGCGGCTGCGGTGGATTTTGGTGGGTTTGGAACAAGTCAGTGATTGAGGTACAAAACAGAGGGTGCAAACATCGGGTGGCAGGGATTCGCCGTAATGGGAGGGGACAATAGTGGCCTTTGCTGCGAGGGCCCGAGCGATATGACGACGACTCGATGTATTCAGGCCAGCACAGGTCCGACAGCTTGGGAATGCGGTCTAGTTCGATCTTCCCCGACTACCGGTCGTCAATGGAGTTCCTGCCGTTTGACGGAACAATCAACGGATGTAGCCTTGCGTCTGCCGGCCGGTGCTGTGATGAACGTGTGCTCTCCGTTTACGCTATGTGATCGCGCTATGGCCAAGAGTATTGTCCTCCTGAGGGTCTGATCATGTCACTGTTGGAACGAAC
>CAYYNB010000298.1:0-3807 GCA_964472565.1 uncultured Anaerolineaceae bacterium | reverse complement strand
GTTGCGCCACGGGAGGAATGGCCCGTGCCAGGGCTTGTTTTGACCCTACGGGTGTGTTTGCTGTGTACCGACCCAACCGTTGCGCCGCACCAGCTGCTTGAATGGTTTGTGATGCGCTGGCAAGTCGAAGTCACCTTTGAAGAAGCCCGGCGGCATCTCGGCGTTGAAACTCAGCGCCAATGGTCGGACAAAGCGATTGCGCGCACGACACCGCTGTTGTTGGGCTTGTTTTCGTGGATCACTTTGGTGGCTCATGCGTTTCACTCGTCGGGTCATCCTGTGGCCGTGCGTCAGTCGGCTTGGTATACCAAAACCTTGCCTACCTTTTCCGATGCGTTAGCTTTGGTCCGTCATCAGCTTTGGCTTTCCCTGCCGACTTTTCAAACATCGGGGGAAAACCCCGATATAGTAACTGTCTCTCGTCCGTTTTTCGCCTCGCTTGTCGAGACGTTATGTTATGCCGCTTGAAGGTGCAAAGTCGAGCTCAAGTGTGCAAGAACAATTTGCTCATCATGTAATCATCGGGTGGATTTGAGTGAAAATCGGCTTCTGATCAACTTTGGGGCCCCACATCCGCCGCTGCTAGTGGACTGTTTGTTTCGGACTTGGGACAAGATCGGCTTAGCCATGTTTTTTCCACCTACTTAATGTTTATCCCATCGTTCCAGACGTTTGACACATTCAGCAACAGGTAATCGTGCCCCTTCAGCCAGCATTTTGCGAAGACAATCAGTAAGTTCACGACCAGAAAGCTGACCGGTGCTTTCAAATTCATCCAAAATCCATAATACGCCGTGAGTCATGACGGAAAGTGATGTGGCTAAGTCTCTCAACCGTTTGTCGCCTGTCAGGAGCATTACGTTTTCGTCACGAGCCGCAATCAAGGCTGTACAATCACCTAACGACAAGCGCGGTTCGTCACCATGCATCTGGGCTGCTTCGAGTAGTTGCTCAAGGGTCAGCGAAACCGATTTCAGTCCTTGTTGTTGTAGTGTGCGGCGGTCGGGCTCGGTCAGTTCGTCCAATACCATATCTGGGGCAAAGATATCCAAAGCAAGGTCGAACAGCTGGACCAGAATATCGCCATGATACAAATCGATCAGGATGTTTGTATCAACGATGCACTTCAAGTGTCACACGCTCCTGCTCAGAGAACAAGGCCACGCGCTCGCCCAGTAGTTCCTTCGCTCTGGACCGTGAGATTACATCTTCTGCCAACAGGCGTAGAATGAGCCGCTGCTGACGCTGGGGTTCTTCCGTAGGTAAGGATTCACCAGGTTCATGTTTTCGCCATCCGCGCGCGCTGAATTCCTGCCAGGTCCGTTGAGCATCGCCTGGACTGAGGATACCGAGATCCTGAGCGCGGTGTATCCATGCCGCCATGCTCATGCCGTACTGCTTTTTAAGCAGGAGCAACTCATAAGGGTCCAGGGAGCGACGAGAGCACCCTAATTCCAGGAAAGCGGAGTGTGCCGGGACAAGAAATGCGGCGGCAAACCGATGCGCGGCTTTTTCCTCATCCACACTATCGACATCCATCATGATATGACCCAGTTCATGGGCCAGGTCGAAGCGTTCACGATCTCCCGGAATACCCTGTTTGACAGCAATCACAGGGGCCTGATCATTGATCCAGAATGTGCAGGCATCAAAGTGATCATCCCCTTCGATCAGCCCGACCTTGATGCTGGATAGTTCTAGCAGTTCCGTCATATTCTCAATGGCATCATCGCCCAGACGCCACGCTGCACGTAAAGCCTCAGCCGCCTGTTCAGCATCTTCAATCCGCCGCACAGGGTAGGGAAAGCCCTCTGGAAAACTGAATGTTAGTCGCTCCTCTGGTGGAAACAGATTTTCCAGCGCGATATACCGCTCCAGCCATTCCTGCACCTGGGCGATGACCGCTTCCTCAGCCTTTTTGTTCATTGGGCTGTGAGCACGGTAGACGGGTTTGATTTCTAGTTCAGGAGCTGAACGGAGAAAGAATTCCATCCGCACATCCAGCGCATTGGCGAGTTTGAGCAGACCATCGGATCCTGGCAGCATCTGGTTGTGTTCGTATTTGGAGATTGCCATTTTACTCACCCCGGCCCGGTCTGCGAGTTCTTGTTGGCTCAGATGAGCCATCTTACGGGCTAGTTTCAGCCGTTCCCCAATGTCCTTCATGACATGCCTCCGTTAGGGCGCTTTGTTTACATTTTAACATATTTAGTCTTTTTTGTAAACAAAGGAGAAGTAAGATTAGCAGTTTTGAGGGTATTTGATCGTCGATAACAGATCATTAATGATTGATGAAGCAATATCCTGTCCTTGAGGTTTGCACCGCGACTATCGACGGATTGCTTGAGCGAAGAATCTGCTGCTGATCGACTTTTTAGCCCTCACAGGCATCATCAGTGACTATTACCGCGAGGCTGCGTAGGGGCCAGTTTTCCTCTCGGATTAGTTTCTGAACACTACGGGGATCGCTGGCACACCAAGGCCAGAAGTGCTATGTATTTATTCACCTTGTTCCCTGGCACAATATGAGCCAGAAGGCAAGGAGAAAAAAGCACAAGGCCAGGGTGGCGTAGAGTGGGTAAACTGGTGATATGGACGAACAACGCGAAACCCTACGCCAACAAAGCAAAGATGAATTGATTGACAGCATCTTTGAGATGCGAACTCGAGTGGACCAACTGGAAAAACGCCTAGCGGAGCTGGAAGCGCAAAGCAAACGCCAGCGCAAAACGCCAAAGAATTCGTCGGCGCCACCGAGCCGCAGCCCCAAAAGCAATCAACCCAAGAAACTTCTCGCCAAGCGAGGCCCCAAACCCGGCCATCCAGGATGTAGTCGTGCGAATGCTGAGCCAGACGTGATCGTTGACTGTCGGGTTAAGATGTGTCCAACCTGTGGTTACGACCTAAGTGCTACCACACATCTGCAGATTAGCAGCAGTCAGCTGGTTGACATTCCGCCGATCCAACCGCAGGTCGTTGAAGCGCGCCGCTATGAGGTGACGTGTCCCGGTTGTGCAACAACGCATCAGGCGGATTATCCGGCGGGGTGGAATCCTCACCGCACCTTTGGTCCCAACCTCGAAGCGCTGGTGCATTATTTGCATCTGGCGCACCCCTTAAGCTATCAACGGGTAGTGGATATTATGCGTGATGTGCTCGGGTTGCCCCTGAGCCTGGGGGCGGCAGTCAATATTGTCCATCGTGCTCAACCCCAGTTCGACAACGCAGCTCAGGCCATTCTGGCGACGATACGTGACAGTGCGGTGGTGGGGTCGGATGAAACGGGTGCCCGGGTAGCCGGTCGCAACGCGTGGCAGTGGGTCTTCCAAACGCCCGAGAGTGTCTATTTCACGATTGAACCCCGGCGTAATGCCGCCGTGATCTGCCGCGTTATGGGCCACCACTCGCCCGTCACCTGGATAGCGGACCTGGCGGCAGCACAACTGAAGCATCCCGCCCTGGAACTGCAAATCTGCCTGGCTCACCAAGTCCGTGACTTGCAATGGGAAATTGACACCCAACGTTGTGCCTGGGCCTACCGATTACAAGCATTGCTTTATCGCGCCATGCGACTGGGCAAACAACGCAACCAGATCCCGCCCCTCCATTATGGGCGACAAGTCCAAGCGATTGAACGCGCGTGTGACCGGTTACTGGCTCAACTACCGACCGGCGAAAACAGCCAACGGCTGCGCCGCCGTTATCTCAACCATCGCGCCGACCTGTTCGTCTTTCTCTATCGGCACAACGTAGCTCCAACTAATAATGCGTCTGAACAAGCGCTGCGCAACTCCGTCATCTATCGTC
>CAYYNB010000297.1:0-3876 GCA_964472565.1 uncultured Anaerolineaceae bacterium | reverse complement strand
CGCATCGGGACCATCAAACGGTTTATGGGTCATGTCACTACCGATGAGGGAACTGGTTAGCCGATGGAAGGTTTTTACTGTTCAGATTATTCGCAGCGGGTTAACGAACCCATGTATGCCACAGCCGCCCACGCGGAACTGTGGCTGATGCTCGAATACAATGGCCGCTGGGAGCCGAAAGCGTTCGAAAACAGCGAACTCCCCGCGCCTGTCAAAACCTTGCTCGCCCACGCCGCCGATCAACTGCCCCGCGCCCGCATCCAATTGATCCGCCAGCCGCTTCATCAAAACGGGCTGGCCTTTTATTTTGCGCTGGCCCGTGAAACGAATCCCGTTTTGTATGAATTTCACCTCGACTCCTACGCCGATCTGCTGGCCCTCGATCTGGCGGGGTTGTATGCCGAAAATCCGATTTATACGCCTAATCTCCGCACTGATCCGTTGTTTCTGGTCTGTACGCATGGGCGGCGTGATAAATGCTGTGCGCGTTATGGCATGCTGGTCTATGAAATTCTGGCGGCGCAGTTTGGCGGCAGTGTATGGCAGACAACCCACGTCGGCGGGCACCGTTTCGCGGCTAATCTGTTGTGTTTTCCACATGGGCTGTCTTTTGGGCGTATCGATCCCCTGCGCGCCGAAACGCTGGTCCAGCATTATCGCCGGGGGCAAATTTTGCTGGATTTCTTCCGAGGCCGCGCCTGTTATCCCGAACCGGTCCAGGCGGCTGAATATTTTCTGCGCCGCGAACTGGGTCTGACCGAAGTCGATGCGCTGCGCCTCGAACAACTGGAATCAGTCGATGGGCAGGCCTGGAAAGTCACGTTTTCCACGGCGATCCAGGCCTACTACTGTATCGGAATTTCGGCTGATTCCGATTTCGAAACGTGGACCAGTTGCAAAGACACCGCGCCGTCGCCCACCACCCTTTACCGCCTGACCGACTGTGAGCAGCTCTGAGCCGCTGCGCGCCTTATTCGTCGTCCTTGCTCTGATCTTCCTCTTTCATCAGCGCCGTGAACCGCATAAACGCGCGTTCCTGGGGACTCATATCGGCGGGATACACCGTATCATCATACGCTTCCAGAATACGGTACCCTTCTTTGATATAACTGCGCACCGTATGCGGGCTGAGTCCCATCTCGTCCGCCGCGAGTTCGGCGGACATCCCCTCGACCACGCAGAGTTGCAGCGCCTCCCGGACGCGATCCGTCAGTTCAGGATAAACGCGCTGTTCGGGCAGCACCACCGAGCGGAACAACCGCCCCTCAAACACATCTTTCAGGGCGTCTTTCACGCTGCGTGTCACCACAAAATCATGCGCCTGCGCCCACACAATCGCCCACGCCAGCCGGATACGCACCTCGTCGCGCAGCAGATACCCGTTCACGTTGACCTGCGCGCAGGCCTTGACCGTTTCCAGGTTCAGGCGGCGATCCAAAACCAGCGTCATCACATTCGGAATCGTCGTTTCGAGATGCTGCACCAGTTCGGCTAACGCCTGTGGATTATCGGCGGCCAGTGTATCGAGCAGCACGACATTCGGCCATTCCCGCGACGGCACGTTTTTAACATACTGCCGGACCGCTTCCATCGAATCGGCCAGATGCACCACCCGCGTGCGGCGGTCCCAGGCCAGATAGCTGTTAATCGCCTGCCGGGCATAATAATCCGTATCCAAAACCAGGACTTTGAGATTCGTCTTGCTGATCATAAGATCTCCGCCGCTGTTATCTGAACAATTTCTTTACAACTTTTTAGGGAGGCGTCAATGCCCCAATTGTATGCTGGAAATAAATATTTTTAAATGGAGGAGACCAGTTGCCGTCTCATACTATTGTTTACCTCGAAGACGATCCCGATCTGGCACACCTGATCACCCTCTCCCTGCGGCACTGGCCCACCACAATCCATACGGCGCAGGACGGCATTCATGGCCTTAAGCTGATCCGCGAACATGTCCCCAATCTGATCCTGCTCGATCTCAATCTCCCCGGCCTGAACGGGTGGGAGATTTGCTCTGTATTGGCCTCCGATCCTGAATTATCTCAGATTCCGATTGTGGTGCTAACTGCACTCGATACAAAAATGCCGCCGTGCTGCGATCAGATCGTCGGTTATTTGCTCAAACCGTTCACCTATATCGCGCTGCGCGAAATGCTCCACCCCCTGCTGCCCGATCTCCAACGCTAACCGCCCACGAACTTGACGGCAGCGGGTGGGATTTGTACACTCCGCAGCAAAGATGAATCAGGCCGATCCAAGAACGAGCAAATGATAATGCCTAAACCGCGTATTTTAATGCTGACGCCCTACCTGCCCTATCCACCCACCAGCGGCGGGCGCAGCCGGACCTATAACCTGGTGAAACATCTGCGTGACCGCTACGAGATCACGCTGGTATGTTTTGGCCGCGCCGAAGAACAGGCCTTTGATCTGTCGCCCATGCGCGAACTCTGCGAACTGGTGATCGTGGATCGCCGTGCCAGCCCCAGCACCCTCCGCGCCGCCGTGCTCAGTTTGACCTCGATCAAACCGATCACCATGCGGCTGTATCACACCGCCGAAATGGAACATACAGTCGCCGGTCTGCTGCCCGACCAGGCGCTGGTCCATGTCGAATCGTTTTACATGCTGCAAAATCTGCCCGCCGAGATCAATATTCCCGTGCTGCTGTCCGAACCAGCGGTAGAATACATCGCCTGGTGGCGTCACGCGAAGGTTGCCAGCCCCTTTTTTATGCGCCCCGCCATTGCGCTCGAAGCCCTCAAAATGCGCCTCTGGGAACCGCGCGCCTGGACCCAGGCCACAGTGGTCGGCGTGATGTCCGAGGTCGATGCTGGCATCGTCAAACAAGCGACTCCGGGCGTCGCCACCGCGTTAGCGCCCAATGGCGTCGATGTGGAATACTTCAATGTGAACGAAACGGTTGAGCGCGACTCGCAGACCGCCGTATATATGGGCGACTATAAATATTTCCCCAACACCGACGCCGTGCTTTACTTCGCCAGCGAAATTTTGCCCCTTGTCCGCGCGGAATATCCCCGTTTTCAACTGCTGCTGCTCGGCAAAGAGCCGCCGCCGGAACTGGTCGAACTGGGCCACCAGCCAGACAGCGGCATCATCGTCAAAGGGCTGGTGGACGACACGCGCCCCTATTTACAGGGCAGCGCTCTCTTCGTCTGCCCCTTGCGCAGCGGCAGCGGGACGCGCTTCAAACTGCTGGAATCGCTGGCCTGCGGCTGCCCCGTCGTGAGTACCTCTGTCGGCTGTGAAGGGCTGAATGCCGAAGATGGCAAGCAGATGCTGATCCGCGACACGCCGCGCGCCTTTGCTGACGCGATTCTGGACATTCTGAACCATCCCGCTCGTGGGCGCGAGATCGGCCAGCAGGGGCGCGCCTGGGTGGTCCGGCACCACGCCTGGACGCACAGCGCCGCGCAGTTAAGCGACGCGTATGATAAGCTGATCGGCCACGAAGACCCCACCCTGACCCTGAGCCGCCAGCAGCGCGACGAATTCACCGCCCGCCTGCACGACGCCCTCGGCGATGACGACCAATCCTGACTGAAAACACCGCGTCGGGGCGTATGGCGCTACGCCCCCAACAAACGTCACTTAATCCGACACCAGCCCCGCCAGCCGAATCGTCCAGCGGGCGTTCGTAAAAATAACGCGGGGATCATCTGCCGCTGTCATTCTAGCACAATCGACGCTTGCTATGGCTATCCCAAGAACCCATTTATCCGGTTTGACTCCCTTTCCCTGAGGGAAAGCTAATCATTACCCACATCTTTTGAGACACGGCCCAACACGTGCCCGTAGGGGCGATTAGCGAATCGCCCCCCGCGCAATACCCCCCAAGGGTAGGGGCGTGGG
>CAYYNB010000296.1:0-3891 GCA_964472565.1 uncultured Anaerolineaceae bacterium | reverse complement strand
CCCGCTTTTGGCGTTTTGAACCTGAGAAGTTTTACAAAGTGGGGGTTTTGTAAAACTTGGTTTGAAAACTTACCCCCCCTTTGGGTTGGGCGTGTTGAGTTTTGAAAAGTGCAGCGGTACTTGTAAACAGAATAGCACGGATGTTCAAATTTGTCATCACCATTCAGTGACTAACTTGGATGACTAACTTCGATAACTAACTTGGATGGCTAATAAGGGGGGACTTACCAACTGTCCCCCGGTATTATTCCTTGATCGTGGTTTCCAGCGAAGCAAGCTGTTCCAGAATAGAGTCGAAGAGCAGGCGAGAATTGATAGCCGCCGCCCGCGCGTTGATCACGGCCAGGCTGCCCACCACGCCACAATTTTGCAGCGGATCAAGTGAGTCGTTGAGATAATCAACGGCATTACCAAGCTGGGGGGCGTGACGCTGGAGTTCGGGTAACTCGCGGACATCGCTGGCCGCGTACTGGTAGGCGGTGATGGATTCGGGCGGATTGCAGGGCATAATTTCGCCGCGATAGACCATCAGCCAAAAACCGGCCAAATTATCGGCCAGGGTGCGGCGGGGGGCGATAAAGTCGCGCAGGCGCTGAATCTGGGCGATCTGAATTTCGGGCGGGATGATCACGACTCCGGCAGATTCCGGTGTGGGTAGATTGGCAGCAACCGGAATCGACATCACATCAGGAATTTCGCGCCCGGTAAAGGCGCTGACCCACCCGGTATAACCCTTGTAAAAAACACGCAGCCACGTGCCATCCTGATTACGTTCCAGAACGGGCACCACCGCAAAACGTGGCACCGATCCCGGCCCGACACGGGCACCTGTGCGGAGTGGGGTGTTGCGTAACATGGCACCGGAGAGCAGATAGAGGGCGAAACCGGGGTCGGCGGTCAGGACTTCAGGGCCTTCCAGTCCGACAGTGAAATTAGTCAGCGGAAGGTCTTCGGGGAAAAATTCAAAGTCCAGAAATTCAACCGGGAGCCAGCCAAGACTAGTCAGCCGCCCCAGACGGCGAATCTCGAACCATGTGCCGTCGATACTCCGTCCGACGACCTCAAGTTCCTGATCTTCAAATACCGAAGCGATCCGATCGGATTCGAGCGACGGCTCACTATGAGCGAAAGCGCTGTTGACCTGCACCACCGCTGTAAAGTCGTCGTTGTCCTGCGCGCCCGCTGAATAGGGAACCAGTAAGACCGCTATCAGAAAAAACAGCAGCAGCCGGTTCATTGCTGCACCTTCCAGTCCAAAATATTCCAGAAAGGAGCCTGGGGATAGGGATCGAAGCCCGACACACCATCCCGCACGGCGAGCAGATCGTTGACGGTGAAAAGCCAAATGTAGGGTTGGTCGGACTGTAGGATTGATTGGATCTGGTGATAAATATCCGCGCGGGCGGTGGGATCACAAACCGTCTTCGCCTGGGCGAATAAGTCCTCGATTTCGGGATTAAAGTAGGAGCCGTAATTGGAGCCGCCATCCAGATCATCACCGGCGCGGGTAAACGACAGCGATTGATCGGGATTAACGGGGAAACTTTCGGTGGCGCTGAACAAATAGGCGTCAAAGTACTGGTAGTCGGGCGGATAGGAGACGGGTGCGGTGTAGACATAAAACCCAACCTGGGCTAACTGCTGGCTGATGAGACTCACCATGACGGAATGGTAGGAAACCATATCGTCGTAGAGCAGTTCAAAGGAGAGCAGTGTGCCCGGATCGGCAGTGGTGCAGGTGATACATTCGCGGATGCCGTCGTGGTTGGTGTCTTTCCAGCCCGCCGATTCGAGGATATGGCGTGCTTGATCGGGATCATACGGGACCGGGGCGAGGGTCGAATCGGCGGCCCAGGAAGAGGGCGACTGGTTGGCGGCCATCACCGTGCCGCTGCCCAACAGCGCCGAGTCGATCAGCGTGTTCACATTGATGCCGAACTGCATGGCGCGGCGCACCTGTGGATCGGAAAACAGCGGGTGGTGGCCCTGATCGAGCAGCTTACCATCGTCATCATAAGCACTGAGGGGATCGGTAGGATCGGCAAAATTGAGGACTATGCCGCTCCAGGTGAGGCCGGGATATTCCACGATCTGAACGCCGGACGCGGCGCGAAGGTCCTGGCGGCGGCTGAAGGGCGGATTCTGGATGAAATTCAGGCGGCCATCCATAAAACGTGCGACGGCTTCATCCCAACCCGACACATCTTCATAACTAAAGCCCAGATCACCCATCTGAAGCCGGATATACTCGGTGGGCTGGAGGGTGTCAAACTCGAAAAGGCCCGCTGTGACCGTTGGTGAACTGTTGAAGTGGCTGGACAACAAAACCTGGGCCTGATCAGTCAAAGAGGCGTCCAACCATGAGTCGATTCTATTGGCAAAGTCCGGTTCGAACATGTGGACCGGGATCACCGGAAAATCGAGCCAGTTGAGGGCGGAACAATTCGCTTCGGACAGAGAGAAAACAATCGAATAATCATCGACCAGTTCAGCACTCTGTACGAAACGGGACGTGATCGCAAAATAGCCGCTGTAAAACACATCCAGCGCAGTGATCGGTGTACCGTCGGTCCAGGTGAGATCGTCGCGGAGATGAATGGTATATTTCGTCCCATCCGCCGAAATGTCCCAACTCGCGGCCAGGGCGGTTGAGTCACCGGACGGGGTGAACTGCCCGGTTGTTGGATCAATGCCGATGAGATGGGGGAACAAAAAACTGGTGATCCGGCGGCAGGCGGCATTATCGCACAACAAGGGATTCAACGATCCGATGTTGGCGGTGCCAACCAGATTCGGTTCGCGGATCGGGCCGCTGCCGTCCTGGGAGGCCGCAGGCGTCGGAAGGGCCAGCAAAAAGGCCAGCGATACGATTAACAGCGCCCGTAGAGCCGGGACAGGGATTCTCACAGCCGCCTCCCTCATGATGCGGGCGTTAAAAAGGCCAGCCAGATCGAAATATTGCCGGTAACCAAGCCATCCTGTAGCGCGCTGAAAATATCAACGGGCTTACCGGCGGGCGGGAGGGGGCGCGACCCTGACAGGGATGAATAGGTTTCATAGCTGCGCAGGGCCAATGCTGAATAAACTGCTCCCAGCGAGGCGTGGGGCGCGGCATAGGTGGGATCAAGAGTCAGGGCCTGCTGGAAGTCGGCAATGGCAAGATCGTAGTTCCCCTCGGCGGCGTGGACGATGCCCCGGTTGTGATAGCCGATGGCATAGGTGGGATCAAGCGCGACGGCGAGATCAAAGTCGGTGAGCGCCAGCCCAAAATTGCCCTGGCGCAGGTAGAGCATGCCCCGGTTGTTGTAGGCGGCGATCAGCGTCTCGTCGAGTTCGAGGGCACGGTTGTAATCGTCCATCGCCTGGGCGTCAGCGCCCTGCGTGGCATAAGCAAAGCCGCGATGAATATAAGCAGGAGCGTAGGCGGCATCCAGATCGAGGGCGCAGGTATAGGCGACGGTGGTCAGCGCATAATCGCCCTGCGCCAGATAGGCGTCCCCCAGGCCGACAAAATAGGCGGCGGGAACCCCTTCGGGCGCAAGATCGGCACAGGTGATGTCCGTCTGGGCCTGGATGACTCCAGGCACGGCGAACAACACGACAAACCACGCACTAATGAGTAACAGCAGGATCAACTTGAGCTTCACGCCAGACTCCTTTTTTAGCTACCGGAGGGCGAGAAGGATGCCGCAAAAAGCCAGGTGCCGTCATCCAGCCGGAGATCGAAGCTGAAACGCGACTCTAAGGCTCCGGCGGCGCTCTGGATGCGTTGATCGGCATCCCCGCCGAGGAGAAGCATATAGGCGCTGTAGTTGTCGCGGGCGCGCATTTCGTAGACGATGCCCAGCAAGGCATAGGAAAGCGCGTGGTCAGGATCAAAGGCGGGCACCG
>CAYYNB010000295.1:0-3945 GCA_964472565.1 uncultured Anaerolineaceae bacterium | reverse complement strand
ACTGGGATCTTGTAAAGGGAGTCCTGATTTCACTGTCCATTATCTTTATTATCATGCTCATCGCAGGTTTGTTGTGATGATAGCTCCCGCGCGAAATGGGCCACAGGGTCGCAGTTCATAATGCCCCCGCAATAGACTGCTCCGGTCTATTGCAGGGGCGTATCAGTTTCGTGCGCGATCACCAGCGGATTTCGTAAATACCCACTTCGTCGCCGTGCGCCGCGTCGAATTTCTCGGCCACCCGTTCGACTGTCGGCTTGACGTTGTCGTCCTTATATTTCATAGTGAGCTGCCACAAGATACCAAACACCAGATCGTGCGGCCAGGGCGTGTAATCCTCGATGCGGATGCAGCGCTCATCGACTTGTTCCACGATGTAATTGCGCGGGCTGCCGTGATGCAGCCGGGCATCGAGTTTGGGCAGCGCGAATAACGTCTCTGGCAGGGTTGGCAGCATACGCGGCGTGTCGCGATCTACCACCTGCATCCCAATCGAGACCAGATCGAACATACCCTCCATCTTTCTGTCCTGAATATCGCGCATTACATCCAGGATCAGCGTATGGGGATACCATTTGTCAGGTTCAATCGTGGTGATGGCGTATTTTTCCAGAATGTGCTGGAAATTCTTCAAGTTGATGCTTTTTAATATCGCGCGGGCGTTCGTTCCAATAGTTTCTGCTTCGGGCGTTTGGGGGATAAGCTTTTTCACGTTGGCCTCCAAACTAACTTTTCATCACTTTTATCACAACAGGTATTGTTGTGATAAAGGATAGAATAATTAATATTATAGTAGAACTTGATTCAAATAACAATACTTTGCTTATATTGCGTATCCAATCTGTACTAATCGGATCCCCCATGGGCGAATCTCCATGGGGGATCCGATTATCTTTTGGCTCGCGCTGCGTGCGTACTTAACGGAAAAGTTTATTTTCGCACGAAATGTGCCAGACTCTCGATGTGGAAGGTCTGCGGGAACATATCGACGGGCGTGACATCCACCAGCCGATAGCCCTTCTGGACAAGGCGCTTGGCGTCGCGGGCCAGCGTGGACGGTTCGCAGCTCACATAGACGATGGTGTGGGGCGCGTGGTCGAGCAGGGCATCCAGGGCGCGTTTATCCAGGCCAGAACGCGGCGGATCGACCACAGCGGCATCAAACGGGCCGTCCAGTTCGGGCAGGACATCTTCCACATTACCTTCGATCAGATCGAGGTTGTCGAATTCGGATAGATTCTCGTCGGCATCGGTGACGGCGGGCGGGTAACTTTCGATGGACGTGACCAGCGAGGCGCGCTCGGCGATAAAGGCCGAAAACAGCCCCACGCCCGCGTACAGGTCCAGCACGGATTCGGTGCCCTGCAAATTCAGTTTTTCCAGCACGAGTTCGACCAGCTTGGCGGCCTGGGGCAGATTCACCTGGAAAAAGCCGCCGGCGGTCACGCGGAAAGAACGGCCCAGGATGTCGTAGGTGATGAAGCTCGATCCGATCAGATTAACCGGCTCGTTGTCGCTGAGCTGAAAATTGATCGAAATGGGCAGATCGGTTTCCAGTTCGGGGGCGTCGTCGTCTTTGGTGCTGAGAATCACCATGCGATCTTCGCCATTCGATCCCACCTGCAAACGTACGCGATCCAGGTTGGGGATTTCCTCAAAATTCATCGAATAGAACAGGTTGAGCAGTTCCGGGCGGATGATGTGGCATTCTTCGATGGGGATCAGCGCTTCGTTGTCGGTGCCGACAAAACACAGCTTGCCCTCGTCGTTGACGTGAAACGTCACATGGGAGCGGTAATACCAGCCGTCGGGGCTGGGGATCGTCGGGTTGACGGGCGGATCGTCAAAACCGCCGATGCGCACGAATTGATCCACCACCACATCCCGCTTGAATTCCGACTGGGAAGCGGTTTCGATGTGCTGGAAATGACAGCCGCCGCAGCGTCCGGGGCCGAAATGGGGACAGCGCGGCAGCACACGCACGGAGGAGGGTTCCAGCATGGTCACGCCTGCGGCGAAGGCATACCGCTGGTGGTCATCGGTGATCCGGGCGGTGATGCGTTCGCCGGGAATAGTATAGGGGATGAAGATGGGGCGGCCTGCGGAACGTCCGAGTGCCGAGCCGCCGTGAACCATCTCTTCCAGCGTGATTTCGAATGTATCGTCAGACAAAAAACACCACCAATCAATTCAGATAGTCGATCTCTTCACTTTGCCACTCATAAACCCGCCAGTCCTTTTGGTAGCGGCGGAGTTCAATCACGGCAGTCACCCGGTTGTCCTTATAGTCTGGGCTGCTGCGTCCGCGCGTCACCAGGACAATCCGCACCTGGGCGGTATCCTTGTTATGGCGGATCATTTCCAGTTTTTCGATGGTATAGTCCACATCGTATAAGGCGAAAGCCTGGGCGGTGACGCGCTGGTTCAGATCATATTCCACCGCGTCAGGATGGACGGTTGCCAGCAGCGCGTCCAGGTCTTCATTTTGCATGGCGCGCACGTAGGCGTCAATAACGGCTTTGATGGCGGGATCCATTTCCTGGGTGGTAAGGGTCCAATAGCCCACCAGAAACAGGACGAGTCCGATCAGCAGCACGATGATAAACCGGGCCGGTTTGTAAGGGATCAGCGGAAACGGTGACGGTTTGTGCTCCGGCTTCGACTCACGCGGCAGCAGGACCAGTTCTTTATTCCAGGCGGTTTGATCCTCTGGCGGTGGGGCAGCGTCCAGGCGGCGGCGGGCCGGCTGATGATCCGGATCGATCTGCAAGACCCTTGCGAGCGCCCGGCGTGCTTCATCGGGATCGGTGACAGCGAGCGCGTAGTAGTACCAGCCGCGCGCATCCTGCGGATTGTGCTCAACGGCTTGTTTGAAACAGCGTTCGGCCTGTTCGCGCTGGCCTGCGCTGGCCGCCAGAACGCCTTGATTTATCAGATCGCGGAATGTTTCAACCACCCTCAGCCTCAGATCAATTCAGGTAGTCAATATGCTCAATAACCGTGTTGTAGATCAGCCATTCGCCCTGAACACGATGCAGTTCATGAACGGCGGTAATGCGATTGTTCCGAAAGGTTGGACCGCTGATTTTACGTGTCACCTGGACAACACGCACTTTTGCTATATTAGCGCTTTGGCGGACCATTTCCATCTTTTCGATTTCATAGGTCAGATCGTATAGGTCCAGGAGTTGGGCCGTGACCTGTTCAGTTTGATCATACAGGGGGGAGGCCGGATCAATGGTGTCCATATAGGCCGCCAGGTCTTCCTCTTGCAGGGTGCGGATATTGGCGTTGATGACGGCTTCGATCTCGTCATCGACGGCTTGCGGGCCAAACGACAACAAGGCCCACAGCGCGATGCCGATGCCTACCACCAGCACCAACACAAAACCTAACAGTATCAGGCCGCGCGAACCGGATTTAGGCTGCCGCGCGCTGTACATGGGCGGCAGGGAAACCGGGGCGGGCGGAAACTGCCCCTGATTTAGGCGGGCGCGGGCCTGCTGATGGTAGGGATCGAGTTGCAGGGTAATTTCGAGCGCCCGGCGTGCTTCGGTGGGATCGGTGACGGCGAGCGCGTAGTAGTACCAGCCGCGCGCATCCTGTGGATTTTCCTGGATGGCCTGTCTGAAGCAGTGTTCGGCCAGTTCTCGATTGCCCGATTGGGCCGCCTGCACCCCTTGATTGATCCAATTGCGAAAGTTCTCGCTCACCATAGACTCCATAACTTGTTGTGAGGTTAACTCAGTATAAACAGATAATAATGATGAACAAGTGTGAGGCGGCCTGTTGTGGAGAGAGGAAGATCATAGGCTGCGCCAAGATTTTCTTTACCCCTATCCCCCGGCCCCTTTCCCCGCGCGCGGAGAAAGGGGAGCGCGGCGGAAAGCGCGGGGCAAGTCGTGAAGTGCCCGAAGAACCTCACCCCCTCGGTCCCCCTCTCCA
>CAYYNB010000294.1:0-4085 GCA_964472565.1 uncultured Anaerolineaceae bacterium | reverse complement strand
TCGTCGCCGCCTACCAGGTGCATCTCTCTGGCGTGCGGGGTGAAGACAGCCGCTCGGTCACGCGCATCAACGACTGCCGCCGGACACTGCAAGAAATCAACGCCGGGGATGCCCTGCACCAGGTGCAGATCTCCATCGCGGTGTTCGCGCCTGACCTGGACCTGCTCAAACGCCGTGTGCATGAAGTGATCAACGAAACCCGTCCCTGGTTCTTCCTGCGCCAGGAAGTCGGCGAACTGCTGTCGCGGGCGGTGAGTTTCTTCTCGCACACCCCGACCAAACTTATCAACATCCCGGCCACGACCTGGCCAGTGACGTCACGCGAGCTGGCGCTGATGCTGGCTCCACTCGGTTACCGCAAGCTCTCGACGACCGATGGGGTGCTGCGCGGCGAGGCGGTAGGCGCGGCTTACCCGGTGTTTCACAACTCGTGGCGCGACAAACGTGCGACCCATGAGGTCTGGGTCGGCACGACGGGGTTTGGTAAGACGTTCCTGCTCAACGGGTATCTTTCCCGTGAGTACGCCGAATCTGGCATCCCGTTTGACCTGCTGGAACCAATGGGCCATGGCCGCCACATCGTGCAAGCGTTCGACCTGCCCTGGTACATCCTGAGTGCGCAGCATACGTGTTTGAACCCGCAGGATGTGATGTTCCCGACACTCATTGAGCAGAAGTCGCACACCATCCGTATTTACGAGACGGTGCTGGGCCGCCAGCTTTCCAGCGGGCAGCGTGAGAACCTGGAACGCGGCCTGCTCGGCGAAGCGCTCGAAATCCTGTATTCAGGCTTCGGCGATCTGGAGTCGGTGACCCCCGACATCACACCCTTGTGCGAGACCGTGTGTGATGTGCTGTCTGGCCTGGGTGATAAGCCGCACATTCAGCAGGTCGCCCATGACCTGGCGGATGAGATTGCCGGGTTATGCACCGGCTCCGGTCCCTGGGCGAAGTTCCTCAACGGTCACACGACGGTGGATTTCGGGCGTGGTGGACGCGAGCAGATCGGTCCGCGTGTCTTTTCGTTTCACGAACTGGAAGGCGACCCCGTCATGACTGCCCTGGCTTATGCCCAGGTGCTTTCAGCCATTCGCCGCGACAGCCTGCGTGATGAACAGCCAAGGATCATCGCGGTGGATGAGGTCTACCGCCTGATGCGCCACCCCTCGCTGTTGGACTTCCTGATCGAAGCGGCCAAGACCTTCCGCACCAAAAGAGCCAAGCTTATCGTGGTCGATCAACAGATGAGTGTATTTTTAGACGGAAAAGCGCGCCTGGTGTTCGAGAACTGCCCGATCCGCGTCATTTTTTCGCAGCGCCAGGGCATGAACGTCTTCCGCGAGGACGCCGCCTTCCAGCATCTCAACCAACATCACCTGGACATCATCGCCTCGCTGCCGCGTTTCCAGTACGTGCTGGACATCCAGGATGAGGGGATTCATCGCCTGATTAACACGGCACCGGCGTCAGAAATTCAGCGCTTCGGCACGACCTGATGGGAGTTCAAGAAAAAACAACGTCAACACTATCTCACCAGCGCTGGTGAGCAGCACAGGGAGCAGCAGTGGCTAAACATACCCCTTCAACCAGTCCGTTCAAAGTCATGGAAGAAGAAGCCTATCACGCTTTTCTGGAATGGCCGGTCTGGCTGGCCCTTCGAGAAAAAGAACTCGCGGCCTACCTGGCCGCGGATCGACCGCAAGCGGACCCGCGAGCAGCTTCGGGCGCTCGTGATTCTGCTTAACCCGATTCGGAGAAGTGATCGATGACTTACCGCTTACTGCTAACAGAAAGCCCGTCCAAAGTGAAAACTCTCAAAGCCATCGCCGGGAAAGGCTGGCGCGTGGAGGCCACCCGCGGCCACGTCCGCGACCTACCCCAGGATAAGTTGGGGGTTGAGGTCAATGACGATTTCCGCCCGCTGTACGAAGTCCCGCAGCGTCAGGCCAATACCGTCCGGCGGTTGATCAAGGCCATGCGTGACGCCGAGGCCATCTACGTCGCTACCGACCTGGATCGCGAAGGCGAGGCCATTGCCTGGCATGTCCTGCAACTGGCGGATCTTCCGCCCACCAAGCCGGTGTACCGCGTCTGTTTCACCGCCATCACCGAAAGCGCGGTGAAAGCGGCGCTGGCCGCGCCTCGTCCACTCGATGTAAACCTGGTCGAAGCGCAGCAGGCGCGCCGCATTGTAGACCGGCTGGTGGGTTACCTGGTCTCGCCGCTGGCCTGCCAGGTTCTCGGTGGGCGTTATTCAGCAGGCCGGGTGCAGAGCGCCTGCCTGCGGCTGGTGGTCGAGCGCGAAAAGCAGTTCGCCGCTTTCACGCCGGAAACCTATTGGACGCTCAAAGCGCGCCTCGGTGTAGACGCAGGTAAATTTCCCGCCGGTGTGCGGACCGTCAAGGGCCAACAAGTGGAGCGTCTCACTCGCGAGCAGGTCACCGCCCTCACCGGTGGGTTGAACAGCGCTGTGTTTTGGGTGGGCCAGATCCAGCATGAAGAACAAACCCGCCGACCGGCTCCACCGTTCACCACCAGCACCTTGCAGCAGGCCGCCAGCAGCACGCTGGGTCTGTCGCCGGAACGTTGCATGCAGATCGCGCAGCGGCTCTACGAAGCCGGGTTGATTACCTACCTGCGCACGGATGGAGCGGAAGTCGCGCCGGAAGCCCAGGAAGCCGCCCGGCGTTCCATCGCCGCCACCTATGGTGGAGACTACATTCCCAACCAACCGCCGGTCTACCAACCCCACACTCAACGCGCCCAGGAAGCGCACGAGGCTATCCGGCCCACCGATGTAACGCGCATTCCGCAAGACACGGAGGGTGAAGGCGCGGCGCTGTATGACCTGATCTGGCGGCGCTTCGCCGCCTCGCAGATGGCTCAGGCCCGGTATGCAGCGCAGGTGGTCGAAATCCTGGCCGGGAAAACACACGGCCAGTCCTATCCCCTGACCTTCGAGGTCAGGAGCCGGGCGCTTGTTTTTGACGGTTTTCTCAAAGTTTACCAGGAACCCCTCGACCCGGATGCGGAAATTGAAGAAGAAGCGCCTCTGCCGCCGTTGGTCGAAGGCGCAGTGCTGCGTTTGCTTGAATGGCTGCCCGCCGAACATCAAACCAAAGCGCCGCCGCGTTTCACCGAAGCGTCCCTGGTGCGTGAGTTGGAGCGACTGGGCATTGGCCGGCCCTCGACCTATGCCAGTATGGTCCAGACGCTCAAAGAACGCGGTTATGCGGCGATCCGGGAGAAACGGCTGGTGCCGACTGCAAGCGGCACGACGTTGTGCAGTTTCCTGGTGGATCACTTCCCCGACCTGTTCGCTGCACCGTATACCGCCTGCCTGGAAGACGCGCTGGATGCGGTGGCGCGAGGAGCCGCGCCGCGCCTGGCGGTGCTGCACCACTTCTGGTTCGCTTTTGCGCCGTTGTTAGGCGCTGCCGGGCAAGTCGCCCAGCAGCAGGCGCAGACCCGCCGCCTGCCGCCGGTGCCTACCGGTGAAACCTGTCCCGCCTGCGGGGGTGATCTGGTCGAGCGTAACGGCAAGACCGGCAAGTTCATCGGGTGTATGAATTACCCCGACTGCGCTTACACACGCGGCCTGGAACACAAACCGGTCACGCTGCATGGACTGCCGGGTTAAGGAGGGATGAGCGATGACCTACGCTCCTGACTACCCGGCGGATACCTATCCGTCGGAAGAATACGACTACGAGCCGCCCTTCGACGCGGACTCCGGTGAACCGCCGGACGAGGTGCGGTTTCTGGACGAGCCGCCAGAGGAATACGACTACGAGCTGGAGCCGTTTTACACCGCCCCGGCTCCCGGCCAAGCCGCCTTACCGGGTTTCGAAGCACCACCATCCCAAGAATGGACCTGGCTGGACGCGTGTTTTGTGGGCCTGGAACAGCGCAATGCTGAAGGGAAGCTGTCGGGTTATGAAGTCGGCTGTGTGGACCTGTACACCAACACGGTCACGGGGGACCTCGGCGGTTCTTTTCTGCGAGTGCAGTCCTTCAAACCGGAGGAACTAGGCCAGGCGGAGAACCTGTTAAACCGCCTGAACGGCTACGACTAAGAAAAGGCA
>CAYYNB010000293.1:0-4162 GCA_964472565.1 uncultured Anaerolineaceae bacterium | reverse complement strand
CACCGCCACGCGCACGCCGATGCCCGCCACCTCGACACCCATCCCCTCGCGCACACCGGCCCCGACGCGCATGGCCCAGTTGCTGATTCCCCCCACCGTCACCGAGTTCAGCCCGCCCACGCGCACACCGCGCCCCACCATCACCCTGACCCCGGTCCCGACCAACACGCCCCCGCCGACCCTGCGCCCCGCGCCCACCCAGCAGCCTGTCATCTCGACTTCAGCCCCCTTCCTGCCGACGAGCACCGTCTGGTCCCCGCCGGTGCCCATCACCGACGCCTCTTTCCAGGTCGAAGTCTTCGGCAGCAGCAAGCCCGTCCTGGTCGAATATTGGGCGACATGGTGCGGCTATTGCAAGTCGATGGTCGGGACGATGGAGCAGATTTCGTCCGAATATTATGGCCGGATGAAGGTCGTTACCCTGGATGTCGATCAGAATCCCGGCACGCTCAGCACCTATGGCATCATCGGCGTGCCCTCCTTTTTACTGTTCAGCAACGGCCAACTGATCGCCCAGACAAGCGGCGGCTACCCGCTCGACGACTTCCGTAACTGGCTCCGCAGCTACATTTCCTGATACCGCCTGTTTTCGTAGGGGCGATTCACGAATCGCCCCCTACCGATTTTTGATACGCCCCGCTTATTTCCCCCTCTTCCAGCTTGGCTGGAGAGGGGGATTAAAGGGGGTGAGGTTTAATCCCCCACCGCCGCCGCCAAATCCGGCGACACCTCCGCGTGAACCACCGCATCCGGCAGATTCCGCTCCACATTCCGCAGCGCCGGGAACAGATACCCGCTCAAACACGTGGTCGCGCCCGCCAACGCCGTCAGCAGGAACATGACGCCCATCCCCGCGCCCGGACCCGTCCCCACCAGCGGCCCGAAAACCGACGTCAGCGCGCCGCCCGGCTGCATCGCCGGTTCGAGCAGATAATCGGCCAGCGGTCCCGCGATCAGATACCCGATCGGGGTCGTCGCGGATTGCAGCGTGAGCGCCGTCCCGATCACCCGACCCTGCATTTCCGCCGGGATTTTCGACTGCCAGATCGTACGGTTCGAGCTGATGATATACGGCACCGACAGCGATCCTAGCAGTGCCCCGGCGATCCACATCGTCGGCGTCCGCCCCAGGCCCAGCACACCATCGCCCAGCAGAAACGACACGCCCGCGATCCCCAGCATGCCATGCACCTGCCGCTTGGGACCACCCCAGATCGTCAGGACGATTCCGCCCAGCACGCCGCCGATCCCCAGCGCGGACTGCACCGCCGACAGCGCGCCTTCATTGCCGCCGCTGCGCGACAGAACCATCGCGCTCAGCACGCCGAACCACGTCAGCCCGGCGTAAAAGTTGATCATCATGTACACGAACATCATATACAGCAGGCCGCGCCGCTGCACGATGTACCGCATCCCAAAGGTGAACACCTCCCAGCGTGAACTGCCCGCCGGAGTCGGATCCGAAACGGGCGGCTTCGGAATCCGCACAAAAAGCAGCGTGCCCACCGCAAAAATGAGCGTGCTCAGGTCGAGCAGCATCACGCCGCGCAGATGGATCGCGTGCAGCAGCACCGCCGCGAAAATCGGGGCCAGAATCTGACTCATATCACTCCCCAGCGTGCGCAGGCCGTTCGCCCGGCTCAGGTGTTCGCGTGGAATCAGCAGCGACATCGACGCAAAATATGCCGGTCCCTGGAACGCATACGACACCCCGATCACGAGCTGCCCCGCGTACAGGTGCCAGATGCGCAGCGCATCCAGGCTGTACAGCGTGAACAGCGTCACCGTCACCAGCCCGCCGAGCAGATCCCCAAAGATCATAACCTTGCGGCGATCCCAGCGATCCACCCAGACGCCCGAAAACAGCCCCACCGCCGTCATGCTGATATACGAAAAGAAACCCAACAGGGCCAGCGTGGTCGCCTGCCCGGTCTGTTCATACGCCCAGATGGTCAGTGCGAAGCTCGTCATACCCGATCCGAGCATCGATACCACCTGGCCAACCCAGATAATCAGAAAGATGCGCAAGCCAGAATGCTTGAACATGCGAGATGATCCTTTCAATTGTGGTGCAAAATACAAAAAAGCTGCGGGGGTGCCCGCAGCTTGTCAGTGTCAAGAGTTTGTGTTACTGCTAGTCTACATATTACTAGCCATCGGGCAAGAGGTATGGTCAGGCGCGAAAGTTTCTGCGCGAATGGCGTTCAGGAGGGCGTGCAACAGTAAGGCAATCATGCGCGTCATTCTAATAGCACTTTCCCATCTGATCAAGAGGGAATACGCCCCGGTAGATGATCGGGTGAGGTTCGGCGGACACTTTACGCATTCCCCTATGAAGTTGCCAGAAGAAACTTTGACGATAACAGCAAGATGAAGATAATAAATAGGGGTTATGAAACTCAGCCTTTCTGGTCAAATTCCCAGGTCCGCTTCTCGCTAATTTTTGGGCTGTTTTTTTGCTGTTTTATCCATACGGCACAGTTTACCCTGTTTAAAAAAAGTTATGATATGGAATCGCACGCGATGTCCGGACACAAATCCAATTGGCTCTACGAAAATCACTCAATCCTACATGCCACATCCAACATCTGTTCTTCCCCAATAGCCCTGGAGTTTATAGGGGATAGTCTAAATAACGTTCGCTACATATGAAGGAGGAGCTTATGAAGCAAGTAAAATGGGTCCTGGTCTTGGTTCTGCTGTTTTCCGGGCTTACAACATCCGTTGTGGCTCAAGAAGGAAAGACTGTGCCCGCCAGCTACGATGAGGTAGCGGGTCTGTATAGTGAAATGGAAGAAACGGTCGTATCCGATGGCGAAGCTGCCATAGCCCCGCTGGTGAGTGGTGATATCGATGCCTTTTACGCCTTGTTTGGTCCCAATATGCAGGCGACGATCACCCGTGATACTTTTGGACAAGGGTACGATGAGCTTATTGAAGTCGCGCCGATAGGGGAACAAGTAGCGTACCGTGTGACCCCATTGGGAAACACGTTGCTCTATTCCAGCCTGCATACCTGGAGTGATGGTTGGCTCAAATTCGACTTAATTATGGATACAGATGGAACAATCATTTTTCTAAATCAAACGCCACTCATGCCCCTACCCGACGATCCAGCAGCGGAGAGCGAAATAGCGGTGACATTCCGGTTCCCATTTGATGGGCTGTGGTATACATCGTGGGGCGGTCCAGACGAACTGCTTAACTATCATGTGGTAACACCGTCGCAGCGTCATGCTTTCGATTTTCTGGTCTGGAAAGACGGTTCCACATATACGGGAGATGGCACCGTCCCCGAAGATTTCTATGCTTATGGTCAACCGCTGTTGGCTCCGGCAGATGGTACAGTGGTCACGGTAGTGGATGGGTGGCCTGATGTCCAGCCTTATTATGAACGAGACGAGAAACACCCGTTAGGTAATCATGTGGTCATTCAGGTAGCAGACGATGCCTATTTGTTCATCGCACATCTTCAGGCGGGTAGTCTGCTGGTTGCCGAAGGTGACACAGTAGTGGCGGGACAAGAAATTGGTCGCGTTGGGAATTCGGGCAATACCACCGAACCACATATCCACATCCATCTGCAAAATACGCCCGAAGCATACACCTATGATGATGAAGGAAACGCCATTGGTTTTACTGAAGCCATTAGTTTGCCCCTGAAGTTTTCGGACTATCTTGCTGATGGTGAACCGGTTGAAATTGGTGAACCGCTGGGGGAACAGTTTGTGCAAACTGCGCCTTAATAATGCGATTGTGCGTGCAGTAGTTTCCTGACAAACCTTTGGCCAGACTCGCTTTTTCTCTGGCCAAAGGTTGATTAATAAAACGATGGATGGGTTCGCTTGACCCTATCCGTTTTAAGGTTGAGAATGATTTTCGGATGCAGCCAATGGTCGTGGGATGGGTCTGGCAGGGGTTGCTTAGGGGATGGAAACCCTTTGAAAAAAAGTCGCTCGTTATTGTAGATGGAATTGGGCTGCTGGCCGAATTGGACTCGCCACAAAAATAATATTTACCCAACCTCGCTTGAGAAGTATTTTATAGAGCTGAGTAGTTACTATTTTTTCCCGTTGCGTTTGTAGTGGAAATGTAGGTAATTCCGTAGGGGCGTGGGCTTGCCCCGCCCACCTTCCCCCTCTTCCAACTCGGTTGGAGAGGG
>CAYYNB010000292.1:0-4188 GCA_964472565.1 uncultured Anaerolineaceae bacterium | reverse complement strand
CGTGTGATCGCTACCAAAGCGAGCATGTGCTGGCTTTTACGCTCGTGCTGAATCCCAACCCGGAGCTTCTTTCGATGGTCCCCGAAAAGCAGCGCGGGCGGTTCGTGCGCGAACTGACCGAAAACACGCTGGACGAGTTCTTCGAGGCGCGTGAGCTGGATACTGGAATTGAATTCGCCTATGTCACGCACCACCGCATGAGCGAGGACCCGCAAGCACCAGGCCTGCCCGATCCGCATACCCATGTCATCCTGCCGGGGACCTATTTCGATGAAGGGGAAGGCAGGCGTGTGCCGCTGTTTTTCTCACGAAACAAGAAGGTGGATCACATCGAACTGCTGCACCAGATCACCGAAAAGAACATGGTCGATGGCATGGAGCGGTACGTTGGCCTGGATTGGGAGCGGCGTTACGACGCGCTGGAAGTTGTCCGCGAACAGCAGCAGGCTGTAGTTGAGCGGCAGCAGCCTGATGGGGAAGTGATCGACGCGGATGGCCGTGTCTGGCCGGTGTGGGCTGGCATCCGGCGCACGACGGAAGACCTGAGTGCGGCGGGCATCTATCGTTATTTCCCGACCGAAGATGGGCCGCGTCTGGAGTTCCGTCCGCTGCTGCTGGGCGTGTCGCACGAGATGGCCGAGCCGGTCAGGGACATGTTCATGTCCCATCTGCACCTGTACCCGGACCCGACGCTAGGACAGTTGGAAACCTTCGCCGGGCAGATCTGTGCCGAGTTGAAAGGTGAGGGGTCTTCGATGCTTGATCTTGAACTGGAGAGGAAACTGGATGACGAACTCGATACAGAACCCGCTCTCGGGCTGTCGCTCGATCTATAACTATCGCTGGAAGCATACAGAGGACCGGAGCGCAAAGTTTGGCGACTGGTCGCTCAAGTCCCCTGTATACCACACTCAAAAGGCAAAAATAGTATGACATACAACGACTCTGCTCACAAGGCAGCGGTGGTAGATCTACCTACTGCCCGGCGAGAAAACTTCCTGGTTGCTCTGTACGACCAGGCGGATCCGGCCCACTGGCTGGAGCTGCGCTGTATCCATCCTGAAACCGAAATCAGCCGCGTGTTATGGTCGCCGGTGAGTGACCAATCACGCCGGGCGGCTGTCTTACGTCAGGTTGATGCGATGAACAAAGCCGGTTTCGGAGTCTACTTCGCGCCCTGCCTGCGCCGGGAGAAAAAGGGCGATGCCGAAGCTGCCGCGACGGTTCCCACGCTGTGGGTGGACATCGACTGCGATGATGATCCTGATCAGCGGGCTGCTGCCCTGGAGAAACTGCACACCTTCGACCAAAAACCCTCAATCCTCCTGGACAGCGGTGGGGGTTGGCATGTTTACTACCTGCTCGATGTACCTTTCGCGCTCGAAAATGACGAGAACCGGCAGCGTATTGCCCGTATTCTGCATGGGCTGTCAGCAGCGCTCGGCGGCGATGCTGACTACGTGAAGTCGGTGGCCTCCCTCATGCGCCTGCCGGAGTCGGCCAATACCAAGCCAGAGCGTGGGGGTGTGGTGGCCGCGATTACCGAGTTCCACCCGGAGCGGCGTTATCCACTCTCGGTGTTTGAATGGCTGGCGGTGCAGCCGCAGTCGAAGATCCTGCCGGTACAGTCTGTGTCTGGAAACGGCCACCATGCCCCGCTGCCCCAGGTGACACTCGACTACCTGAGCCGGGGAGCGTCCAACGGCAGCCGCAACCGGGCGCTGTTCGATGCCGCCTGCCAGTTTCGCGATGCGGGCTACAGCCAGGTCGAAGCTGAAGTTCAACTTGTCTTACGCCATGTCACCGACGGAGGACCGGGCGAGAATCCGGCAGCGCGGGAGCGTGAAGCGCGGGCTACTATCACCAGTGCCTACCGGCAGTCTGCCCGTGAGCCGATCTCGCTGCCCGCTCAGGAGGCGCGCGAACGGGTGAATCACCTCTTGACCCGCTTCAGCGACCAGGAACAGCCGGAACGTCCCACACCGGAGCAGATCGCGGACGTGATCTCGGCCTGCGCTCATCTGGAGCCGGTTGAGTGGGCGGTGCAGCGCACCAAACTCAAGGAGCTGTGTGGCAATGGTGTGAAAACCGGCGACCTGGAGCGCCAGTACCGCCAGGCGCGCAAAAACCTGGAACGTGAGCGGTACCAGTCTCAGCCCGAAAACGAGAGTTACCTGGAAGTCGAGGGCCGTATGATCCACCGGCGGGAAACGTATTACGGCCCGGCGGACAAAACCGTCGCGGATTGGGCTGCGCGTGTCACCGAACGCATTTCCCAGGTCAATGACGATGGGCAGGTCGAGCACATGACTTCACTGATGCTGACCAAAAACGACCAGACCTTCACCCTGCAAGTGCCGAGTGAGGTCTTTGGCGATGACGCGGCGCTGCGGCGTTTCATCGCCGGTCGCGGGGGTGAGACTTTCACTGTGCGCGCCGGGATGGGAAAACACCTCGCCCCGGCGATCCTGAGCCTGTCCGGCGACTATCCGACCCGGACGAACTATCGTTTTATGGGCTGGACCCAGATCGATGGACACTGGACCTATGTTTCGCCGGGTCTTTGCGTAAATGCAAGTGGCAAGGTGGAAGAACCGCCGGATGTGGAACTGGACGCCCGACTGCGGGATTATGGGCTGCAAGACACTACTTGGAACGAGGGTTTGAGTGCGTTTGAAGCCATGATCCCGGTGTTTCCGAAGCAACTCGCGCCGACGTGTATTGCTTTCGCGCTGCTGCCACTGCTGCAACGGTTCTTTCCGGCGGCTGCACCGCGACCGGCCATCCACCTGGCCGGGACGTATGGCAGCGGCAAGTCGGAGCTGGCCGCGCTGATGAGCAGTTTCTACGGGGTATTTTCGCGTGATACTCCACCTTCGCAGTGGGGAGACACCATCAATACCGTTGAGGCAATGGGCTATCCGCTGGCCGACGCACTCTACTGGATTGACGACTACAAAAGCATCTATGCCGATGAACGCACCTTCACCCGTTTTCTGCAAAGTTACTCGCGCGGGATGGGGCGCGGGCGATTGACTCGCGAGGCCAAGCTGCGCCAGGAACGTCCGTGTCGGGGACTGATCTTGAGCACCGGCGAAACGGTGTTGGAAGGCGAGGCCTCGGTGTTATCGCGCATGTTGGTATTGGACGTGCCCCCCTGGGAACACCGCGATCCCGGTGGAAAGCTGCTTGCTCAGGCAGATCTGCTGCGCCAGCATCTCTCGGGTTTCACCGTCGATTTTGCCGCCTGGATTGCCCAGCAAGTCGAAGAGCATGACCTGGTGGGGGACATCGCCCGGCGCTTTACGGCCAGCGCCGAGGGTTATCGCAAAAAACTGGCCATGCTGAGCGGTTCTCAGGCGAATACGGGACGCATCATCCAGAACTGGGCTGTGCTGGTCACCGTCTACCAACTGCTGCGTAAGTTTCTCGAAGAAAAAGAGGCGGACGACGTGCTGCCCGGCTGGCAGGATGTCATCCTCGAAACCGCCCAGGCGGTACGCCAGGAACGCGCCAGTCAGGTCTTTTTAGACCTGCTCGGCCAACTGCTGGCCGGGGGACAGGCCATGATCGACGAGGATATGCGCAATCCGCGCGAAACAGCTCCTGGTGTGGCCAAAGTCGGCTACCGCGACGGGGGCTATGTCTACCTGCTGCCGGAGATCGCTCACAAAGAAATCTGCAAGGTGCAGCCGCTGCGTTTCACCACCGCCGCGATTGGTGCGCAGCTCAAAGAAGAAGGGCTGCTCCTGCCTGGCACCAACAACCTGACGGTGCAGCGCCGGGTCCGAGGCGGGACCTCACGATTTTGGCGGCTCAAGTCGGAGATTCTGGGCTGTGACGGGTGTGACCCCTGTGACGAAGACGGATAGGCTATAAAAATCCGTCGCAAAGTGAGTATGGGGAAGCCTGTTACGGTTGTGACAACTGTGACGGGCTTCCTTCTTTTTGAGGGTGATCGTAACAGGCGTCACAGCGTAACAGATCCAAAACATCATCTTTCTGTGATTTTCAAAAAATACACCCCCTATCAAAATCGGCGTACAAGTGAGCAAAAACGTGCCTGTTACGGTTGTGACACTGTGACGCTCTCCGCAACGCTGCCGCCGACGCGGCGAGTGAACAACGCGGGCACCTCCCCATCAAGCCACGCCAGCAATACGCTGGTACTACTCTTCGAGCAGTACC
>CAYYNB010000291.1:0-4336 GCA_964472565.1 uncultured Anaerolineaceae bacterium | reverse complement strand
CTGCAAGACATCGGGCGTGACATGCCGGAGTTCGAAGAAATCCCGGTTCCCATCCCGATGGATGCCGATATGGAACTGCACTACCGGCGTGCCAAAGACAAACTGGGCACCTACCTGTTCCAGTGCCGGATGGAAGGCGACGCGAGCTTCCTGGGGCGTTACCTCCAGACGCTGTTGTCCTGGCCGACCGCACCCTTCCGGGGTGAGACGGTGATCCACAAACGCCGCTTCGACCGCGAGAGCGACCAGTTTCTCGAAATCCCGGTGCACGATATGCCCGGACTGGCCGAAGACCGGCTGTATCCCAAAGAACAGTGGCTGGTCGAACTCGTGCGGGACGAACTGGCTCAAGGACGCAACGTCGGTGTGTTCCTGCGTCAAACGGGGACACGCGATATACAACCCCGCATCGAGCACCTGATCCGTGAGCACGTTCCCGGCGCAAAACCGTTTGTGCTCAAGGGCAGTGTGGCTCCTGAACGCCGGGAGAACCTGGTCCAGCAGCAGTTGGAAGCAGGGGCAAATGTGCTCATCTGCAATCCGAGACTCGTGCAAACCGGCCTGGACCTGGTGGATTTCCCCACGTTGGTCTTCCATGAGATTGACTACTCGCTGTTCGTGATGGGTCAGGCATCACGCCGGGCCTGGCGCATCATCCAGGATCGTCCGTGTAAAGTTTTTTATCCGCACTACGTCGAAACGATGGAACACCAGGCGGTGAACCTCATCGGGCGTAAACAGCAGGCGGCTAACTTGCTCTACGGCGATACCGGCGCAGGCGGGTTGAGTACACTCACCGGCGGGAACGGCGGCAGCGGTGACCTGATGGCCGAACTCGCCAAGGCCATCGACCAGGATGAGACCGTAACGGATCTCCGTGACCTGTTCGCCCGACATGCGCAGCAGGCCCATCCTGCCGAGAGCGCCTGGTTTGTGGCCGAGCCGGAACCAGAACCGGTGTATGCCGCTGAAGGTGAAGACGATCTCGTCCGCTTTGGGGTCGAAGAACTCGGTGGTGTGGTGGCCGAAACGCCTGAGCGTATCGAACAGGAAGAACAGCCAGCGCCGCATCTTACACCTCTGCCTCCGCGTAAGCGTGTTCGTCGTCGTCGGGTTGGCATCCTGGATGCGCCTGAAGATGAAGAAACCCCGATCCAGGTTCCCAACTGGCCGGTACGCCAGCCGGAGTCTGTGCCGCTCAAGCAGGCGGTTGAAGTGCAGCAGCTCGCGCTGTTTTAGGCGGTGTTGCATGAACCCCGATACGTTGACCTTTCTGGAGGCCCTGTTTGCCCCCTGTGAGCAGGGCTTTCTCACTTTCACCGCCATTCATCCCGACGGGTTGCATCCAACCCCGTCACGGCATGTTCCCCTCTCAGATCGGGTGTGTCTTACGCGCACCCTCGAACGTCTTACCACTGCGAATCGTGCGGGATGGGGAGCCTACGTGGCTATTGCCCCCCGTAAGACGGACCTCGGACGCTGGCGGCGCGGCAGGAAAGAAGACCTGTTGGCGCTGCCTGCGCTGTTCGCCGACATTGACCGCTCGCCAGAGCTTGTCTTACACGAGCTGCGGGACTTCCAACCGGCTCCCTCGTGTATCGTCGCTTCAGGCCGGGGCGTGCACCTGTATTTTTTCCTGGACCGGTGCTGCACGGACTTCGCTCTGGCCGACCGTGTCTTACAGGGCCTGGCGGCGGTCTTACACGCAGACCGGATGACCAGTGCCCAAAGCATGAGACTGGTCGGAACCATGAACGTCAAAACGCACCGCAATTCGGCAAGATGTGAGTTGATCCAATTGCATCCTGACCGGCGTTACACGCTGGAGGATTTTCTTCAGTTTTCCATTTCGCCGTGTAAGGCACATGCTCGACATCACCGCCTGGCCTGCCAGACCACCGGCGAACTCAATCCGTGTGTGGTAGAGGCGTTGGCCGGTCACTTCCAGGCATTGGGTTTCAAAACCAACGGCACCTGGCTGAACGGTTCGTGCGTGTATCCAGAACATCATAAACACGGCGACTCTCGACCCTCGTTCGGGTATAACACCGCGACCGGGTACGCGCACTGTCATGTCTGCGGCACGCTGCTTACCAAAGACCTGTGTCATGCAGTGGGCATAGATCCGGCAGATTTCGGTGGATTGATAACCGCATAACTGGAGGATATCATGCAGATAGGCATTCAACTGACCCCAGATGGAAGGCGTTTTGAGTTTGACCTGGTTCCCGATGGGGATCTGTGGTGGTTCAATCCGGTGGGGTACAGCCAGACCCGGCGCTGCAACGAGGCCGGGTTGATCGCTGCTCTTCAGATCGTAAGACAAACGGCGGAACGCACCGCCCAGGAGCGGGAACGCGAGCGCCGACGCTGTCGATTCGACTTCCCCTGGTTGTGTCCATACTACCCACACTGCCCATGCCGGAAACCCTACGCAGCCCGAAACCGTCGCGATCTGGCCGTGATCTCCACATCGTATTACGCCTCAGTGCTGCAACCGGTGGGGCAGATGTCCCTTTTTGCTCCTCATATCACTCACCGCCAGGTGTGGCAGCACTGCTCAACCGACGAGATGATCGAGGCTCCCTTGCGGCCTTTTCGACCGGCTATGACCGTCTGCAAGCAGATGGCGGTCGCGACCATGGAGTGGTTGAAACGAAACCAGGGGTGGCAGCCGCTCGCGTGGAAGATACGCCCGCTGGACGAAGGGCGTAAGACGGGAGAAGACTGGGCGGAAGAAATGGCCGCTCGGTATGAAGGGCGTTATGCACCTTGCATGTTCCACACTTTTTGAGGCTGGGGGCGCGAGCCTCCCGCCTTTTATTTTTGGACTCTATGGCGGGAGTTTATTCCTGATCGATCTGGCAACGCCGGGTTCAGTGACGGGAGTAAGACGTATTTTGACCATGAGTGGTTTTGTGCCTGTGTGAGTTGTTGGATGCACCTCGCAGCGCGTCCAACGACCCAAGTGTGTGTAAGACAGCTACCTGCGGGGCAGTTCGACAGATTAGCATAATTCATGATAGTGTTTTTAGTCAGATGATATGCACTGGAAAAGCGGATGGAACTCGTAAGACATGCTAACTGTCAAGCTTCAATACCGAGAAGAAATCAGGGACAGATAAGGTTTTTCACCAGATGGTTTTTTATCTGACACATGTGTTGGTGGAGGAGCCATGATAACCAGTAACCTCGCTCAAAGTAATCAAAGAAAACAAAATCTCGAAAAGTATATGGCCGCAAATGTGCTTGTCGATAACCGTTTTATCTGCACTCATTTCCGCGAATGCCAAGAGTCACATACTGGTGTTTTTTATGAGGGACAACTACATCACATGGGCAAGTATTACGACTTAGTCGTAGACGGTAGGCCTTTCCGCATTGTTGTGGTAGGGCAGGCGTATGGTCATCCGCCTGCTATAGTCACAATGGAAGAACGTCGCCAGATGATCGTCATTCAAACGGGAGAGCACAAAAGGTTTAAGGCAGGTAGTGGATTACCCGCACGAAATCCCCACATGAGAGGAACAACCAGTCTACTCCGATTATTGTTCGGTATCCCTCTGGGTACTGATCACGCATCAGAGTATATCCAAGTCAACGATAGCGAAAAGTGTCATATTTTTGATGCGTTTGCACTGGTCAACTACTTGCTTTGTTCAGCAGTTCGGAAGGAAGGTGAACGTAGGGACAAATCCACACCGACCATGCGTCAGAATTGTCGCAGTCATTTCCGGCAAACACTAGAGATACTGGGTCCCACTATGGTAATAGTGCAAGGAATCCCCTTCTGGCCCCTAGTGAGAGACAGCTTTGACGAGGTAGAAGATCCTATTGATAAGAATTATCCATTGTATAAAGCCCAACTTGGAGAAAAGAATTTTCTTGTGGCTGCTTTCTCCCATCCTTCAGCAGGTCCTCCATATAATTGGGGTACAAACGACTATACACCCTATTTACTCGAGACAGTGGTACCAACTGTGGAGAGAATCAGAAAGGAGATACTTGGAAGTATCGGATAAAGAAAGGCAACAAAACCTCTTGCCCTGCCCAACAACTGGCAAAGAGGGATACTGAAAAAAGCTGGATGCCGTAACTCGCCAATTTTACGAATACTTATGCAACAAGAAAGGGAAGCGAACGACGAGTCACTGCTCTCTAACTCATATGACTTTACCCCACACAGAATGATGCACTGCGGCGTATCGTTTTGTTTTATGACTGGTCGCTTCAGTGGGAACGCTCGCTGCAAGATAGATGGTGTATACACTATGCGTGGTTGGACGCGCCTCGCAGCGCGTCCCAGTGGGCGCACGCGCCCACCGACCCATCCAAA
>CAYYNB010000290.1:0-4362 GCA_964472565.1 uncultured Anaerolineaceae bacterium | reverse complement strand
CATCCGGGCCGCAGCATCGTGATCCTGTTTGATGAAGTCGATAGTCTGCTGGTTTTTGACCGCCAGCCCGAAAACCAGGAAACCCTGTTCCGCACCTTCCGCTCGCTTTCCAACGAAAAGCGCTGCCAATATGTCTTCAGTGGTGAAAAATGGCTCTTAAGGGCTGTTGCGAATTCTCACTCAGCGTTGTTTAATTTTGTACAGGCCGTCCGACTCGAACCGCTGCCGCCCAAAGTGATCCATCATCTGGTGGCCGATCCGTTCGAGATGCTGAATATCTGGATGGAACAATCCGAGCAGGTGATCGAGCGCATCTACCAGATTTCGGCGGGGCATCCCAACATCGTCCAGATGATCTGTCAGGCGATGGTCGAAGAGTTGGACACCGACGGACATAACAGCAACCTGCTCAACTTTGAACACCTGGACCGTGCCACGTCGCGCCGCACGCTTCAGGAAGAGATCGTGCAGACCATCTGGGGCCAGATGAATCCCCTGGCCCGCCTGATCACGCTCACCTGGCCCGAAGGCGCGCGCTTTATGAAGCTGTCCGAAATCGAAGGCCAGTTAAACGCCGTCGGGCTGGAAGACATCCCGCCGGATCGCCTGGAACGGACGGCGAAAGACCTGGAACTCTATTGTTTTGTGCGCCCGAAGGACAATGATCGTCTGGAATTGATCCCGATGGCGTTTCCGGCTATTCTCGATTTTATGACTGACAAAAAACGCCAGATCGAAATTGTCAAACGGCATTACATGGTTGATCCCGAAGGCAATAATCCGGCGGGGTAGGCGTCTATGATGATAGATACGACTGATACATCTGCTGCGAACGAGACATCCTTTCACACCCAGGGGCCGCTTCCTCCCGACGCCGGGCACTTATACGTGTACCGTCACGCCGATGCCGCCGTGGAGAAGCTGATCGCCTCGCGCGATTACGTCGCGCTGATCGGCCCGCGTCTCAGCGGTAAATCGAGCATGCTGCTGCACCAGTGGGCACGCCTGCGCCAATCGCCGCTCCACCTGCCGATCTATCTGTCACTCGGCCAGCTCAAAAGTCTGTCCGGGCCGCAGTGGTTTTCGCAGGTTCACCTGCAAATCGCCCGGCAGACCGGCGGCCTGATGCCGGTCCCCCGCGAACCCGCCACCCATGCTCTCGCCCTGGAAGATGAGATCGTCACCGCCCTGGAAACCACGCTGCGCGGCAAAGTGTTGGTCCTGCTGCTCGATCAGATCGAGACGGTGCCGCCCGAAGTCTGTACCAGCTTTTTTGCCACCGTGCGCGAAATGTTCGTCAACCGTTGGATGAACCCCCTGCTCAACAATGTTTCCTTTGTGTTGGCCGGGCGTTTTGTCCCCGACGAGTTGATCAAAGACCCCACCATTTCACCCTTCCGCGTGACCGAGATTGTCTATCTGGAAGATGCCGATCTCGAACACACCACCGAGTTGGTGTCCTGGCTGGCAACCGCCCGCCGCCAGTTGTCCTCCGATGTCCCCGCCCGCATTTTTGAGTGGACCGAGGGCGACGTCTATCTGACACACAAACTCTGTGCCGGGCTGGCGCGTGACATCACCGAGGGCGCGATCCTGCTGGCCGATGTGGATCGGGCCGCGCGGCGTTATCTCTACGAAGACGACATTTTCCGCAAAATGTGGAGCCAGGTCCAGGCCGATCCCGAAGTTTTGGCGTTAGTGACAACCCTGCTCGCCCACCGTGACTCCGTGCGTTTTACCCTGTTGCAGCGCCATATTATGCTCGCCTGGCTCGAAGGCGCGATCAAATCCGATCCCGCCGGGTACTGCGTCATGCACAGTCTGGTTCACGAAAGCGTGTTTTATTCGATGCAGCACGTCGTCAACGGCAACGGCAAAACCCGCCGCACCCATGCCATGAATCTGCACGAAGATCAAACCGTGCTGGTCGAGCGCTACCGCCTCGATCATGTGCTGCACCCCGGCCTGACGAGTTATGTCTACCGCGCCACCGATCTGCAAACCAATGAACTCGTCGCCATCAAACAGTTGATTGTGTCGCGTGAACTCAACGAAATGGCCTGGCACCGTTTCCAGCGTGAAGCCGACGCCCTCAAGCATCTCCATCACCCCTACATCGTCCACATGCTCGACGCCTTCCGCGAAGGTGACTTTGACTACATCGTGATGGAATATGTTTATGGCGGGTCGCTGTTTGACCGCCTCAACCGTGAGGGCCGTTTGCCTGTTTTGCAAGCCATCGAAATTATGATCAAACTCGCCGGGGCGTTAGCCTATGCCCACAGCCGAGGCATCATTCACCGCGACATCAAACCCTCCAACACCATGCTAACCCCCGATCTCTCGCCCCGGCTGGCCGATTTTGGCGTGGCACGCCTCAACTATCACTCCCGTGTCACCCTGCCGCAGACCGTCATCGGCACCACGCCCTATCTCAGCCCCGAAGGCTGCCAGGGCGAAACGTTGGACGAACGCGGCGACATCTGGTCATTAGGCGTGATGTTGTATGAAATGCTCGCCGGGACGCTGCCGTTTGTAGGCCGCACCGACGATCTGATCGCCCGCTCCATCCTCAACGATCCGGTGCCCGACATCTGCATCATTCGCCCCGACGTTCCCCCGGAAGTCGCGGCGCTGATCGGTCAGATGTTGAACAAATCGCTCTCGCACCGCATCCAGACCGCCCAGGAAGTCTACGAGCGCCTGCGTGGGCTGCTCGCCCGGCTGATGCAGTCATCATCGTGATTTTCAGGCGGTCACGCTTTAGTCACGCTTCCCGGCGATACTGCTAGTTATAAGGTGGCATTAACACCTTGATCAACCAACTAACACCTGTCTGACAGCGTTGCACCAGTCTACCCCAATGCTATAATCGGCATTGATTGGCAGCACGCAGTTGGACGGCACACAAGTATAACTAGCTGGGAGGAATAACCGCATGTCGCACACTCGTATTTCTCGTTGGGTGGTTCTTTCCATCGTCGCTATCATGTTGGCGGCAATGGTGCCTGTTTTGCCTCAGGCTGAAGCCGCTGGCGGCGTCATGGCCTATGGAGATGTCGTTTCGGGCCAGCTCAGCAACAAAAGCTATTTCGAACTCTGGCAGTTCGATGGCGCTAAAGGGGATCGTATTCAGATCACCATGACTGGCGATGGTCAGTTAGACCCCTACCTGGGCTTGATTGAAGGCGCAAGCGAACAGGTCCTGGTTGAAGACGACGACAGCGCGGGCAACTCTAACGCGATGATCGAAACAACCTTGCCCTCAACCGGAACCTTCGTCATCGTCGCCACGCGTTATGACTTTGACCTCGGCACCAGCCAGGGTTCCTACGACCTCGAACTGGCGGGCGGCACTGGCCCCAACACCAACACCAGCGCCAGCGCCAGCACCACCGGTGAAGAAGTGCAGCCTGGTGTCTTCTATTTTGGCGCGATGACCCTCGGTCAGAACGTATCCGGTGCCATCGACAATACCTCTTTCGCCCACATCTATGATCTGGAAGCCGAAGCGGGCACCGATGTCGTGATCGCCATGTTCGCCGACGCCAGCACCGTAGATAGCTACATCATCTTCGCCGACGCCGAAGGCAATGTTCTGGCCGAAGATGACAACACCGGCATCGCGCTGGGCGGCACCGAAACCGACGCCGCGATGGTTGTCCCGATTGAAGAATCCGGCACCTACATGGTCATTGCCACCCGCGCCGGGTTGGACAAGGGCAAATCTGCCGGTAACTATGTCCTGATGGCCGTCATCCCCGAAGAAGAGACGACCCAGCAGGAAGACCCGGTTGACGAAGGCTCGCCCGAAGGCGTCGAATACTTCGGCGATCTCCAGGTCGGCGGCTCCACCACCGGCAGCATCACCAATGAAATTTTCGTCGGCCTCTACACCTTCAGTGGCGAAGCGGGCGAAACCATCACCATCACCATGCGCAGCACCGACGGCCTCGACGCCTATCTCGGCCTCATCGACCCCAACGACGAAGTGATCGCGGAAGACGATGACAGCGGCGGCGGCACCGATGCCCAGATCAGCATCCGTCTGCCCGAAAGCGGCGAATACATCATCGTCGCCACCCGCAACGGCATTGACGCTGGCACCACCGTCGGCAACTTTGCCCTCGACCTGATCGCTGGCCCGCCGCCTGCGCCCGCAGGCACCTCTGGTGTCGGCGGCTTCGGTGGTCTGCCCGGACGCGCGTTCGAACTTGAGGGTGAAACCTTCTTCCTGCGCGGCGACAGCAACAGCAAGAATCCCGACAAGGCTTCTCCGCTGGAGCAGTTCCTGACGCCCGAAGACGCCCTACCCGGACGCAGCTTCGAAGTCGGCACCCAAACCTTCTTCCTGAGCGGCAA
>CAYYNB010000289.1:0-4411 GCA_964472565.1 uncultured Anaerolineaceae bacterium | reverse complement strand
TTAGCCTCTTTTTGCCCCCTTGATTTCGGCACCCATTTTTTGCAACAGAACCCAAGCGGGTGGGATGGAGCCGCCAGAAACCAGTGGAGCGGGCGACCCAGCGCAATGAAACCGCCATCGAACGCTGGCGCACGGACACCTGGTTGACGTTGAAAAAAAGCCGAACAAGAAGGACGTACCATAGTGTTTGTGGATGAAGCGGGCTTCTACCTGCTGCCGATGAGCGTCAGAACTTACGCCCCGTCTGGACAGACCCCGATCCTGCGGGTTCCCTTGACACGCGATCACCTGTCGGCGATTAGTGGCATTACACCGGATGGGAAGTTGTATATGATGGTCCAAGACACGGCCTTTGATGGCCCGGCTATTGTGCGCTTTCTGCGCCATATTCCTGGCAAACTGCTGCTCATTTGGGATGGACTGCCCGCCCATCGTGGACAAGCGGTTAAGGACTTCCTCGCTCAAGGCGCTGCGCAGCGCCTTCACCTGGAACGTCTGCCTGGTTATGCGCCTGAGTTGAACCCGGACGAAGGTGTCTGGCACTACTTGAAGTCGGTGGAACTGCGCAACCTGTGTTGTCACGACCTGACCGAACTGCGCCATGCCCTGCGACACGCCACTTGGCGGTTGCGCCAAAAGGTTCATATTCTCGTCGGCTGTTTTGAGCAGGTTCATTTGGGTGTACAACTTTAGTTCTCTATGCAAGGATCAGTAATCACCTATTTGTCGCTGGTAATTGGGGAGTTGGTTCCCAAACGACTGGCCCTTCAAAACCCGGAGAAGATAGCGATGTTAGCCGTTTCTCCGATGCAGTTCCTATCCCGGCTGACCTTTCCGGTGGTTCACCTGCTGAGTGCTTCAACCGATCTGGTCATCCGCCTCTTGGGCATTCGCCCTGCCACAGATGCTCCCATCACAGAAGATGAAATACAACTCCTGGTAGCACAAGGAGCGCAGGCCGGTGTTCTCGAAAAAGTCGAACAAGAGATGATCACCAGCGTATTCCAGTTGAATGATTCGCACGTGAGTGCCATTATGACTCCGTACACGGATATTGTCTGGTTGGATGCTACCGATCCGACCAGTGATCTATGGCAGACCGTAAGCGCGAGTGGGCATTCACGGTTTCCACTATGCCAAGGCCAATTGGACAAAGTTCTTGGCATAGTGCGCGCTACCGATTTGTTGGATAGCTGCCGGTCCAGCGGTGCATTGGATCTGACAGTTCTGGCACACAAAGCACATTTTGTGCCTGAAACAACTACCATCTCGCAGGTGATTACCCTGTTCAAAAAAACGGGTGAGCATATCATCCTGGTTATCAATGAATATGGCGGCATTCAAGGTTTACTCACGATGCACGATATATTGGAGGCCATTGTGGGTGATACACAAGCCGAGCCGCAGGTTGTCGTCCGTGAAGATGGATCCTGGCTTATGGACGGTTCGTGACCCATCGACGAGGCCAAGAAGATCCTCGGCGTTGAAGGGCTGCTGGACGAAGACCGGGGTGGTTACCAGACATTAGGTGGGTTTGTAATGCATCAAATCGAACAAGTTCCGGTTACCGGGCAGCACTTCAAGTGGGACAAATATCGCTTTGAAGTCGTGGATATGGATGGGCATCGGGTGGATAAGGTGTTGGTAGAGACTTACTCAGACACCACAACGATTCCCAAGGAAGATCAGTAATGAAATGTGAGTTACCGCTTCGATTGCACCCTGAAACAACAGTTTTTACTCAGTCACTATTCTTCAGGCGGTCTGAGTGTGCGGAAACTGCGATATAACAGCAGGTCATAGACAATCTTCAAACTCCCCGCGAGGAAAAAGGGGGTACTCAAGAGGGAAGCGCCAAGCAGGATTCCTGTCAGAGTTGGAGAAAGGGCGCTGGCCGCTGTGCGGACAATCGTGGTGGCCCCAGCCGCAGCCGAACGTTCATCAGGATCGACAACAGCCATAATGTAAGACTGGCGGGTAGGCACATCCATCTGGGAAATGCTGAAACGCATCAAGAGAACCGCAATTGCCAGCGGCAGGCTCGGCATGATAGGGACACAGATGAGGAGAATATTGGAGGGGAGATGTGTCCAGACCATCGTGTTGATCAGCCCAAATCGTGCAGCGATGCGTGCCGCTGCTAAGGCAGACAGTCCGGCCAGGATATTTGCGCCGAAAAAGATGCTCCCCAGCACCTCTGGCGCGACACCGTAATGCCTGTGAAACCAATAGGCCACCAGGCTCTGCACCACCAATCCCCCGGCGAAGGAGTCCAGCGCAAATAACATCGATAATTGGGCAACTACCCCTCGTGAGCGATGAAGCCCCATTCGACTTTTGGGTGCGGTGTTGGCATTTTGGAAAGTCGAAATTTCAACAGCGGACGAAAGCTGGACAAACAAGAGCGCCAGAACCGCGCCGAGCAGTGCATAACCCACGACGACAACTCGGTAACTGTCGATGGCAGAACCACCCAGATTTTGCAGCAGGGAAGTCACTATGCCGCCGCTTAGTGCACCCAGCGCAGTCGAGAATGACCCGACCAGATTGTACCACGCGAAGACCTGCGTGCGATGTCGATCCGGGATAGTTTGAGGCAGCGCTGCCTGCTCAATCGAGAGGAAAGGTCCCACTTCATTCCCGCTGGGGCTGATTGTCCCGATGATCGCGGCCAACGTCAAAAGGATCAGGCTGTGGGTGAAGGCAAACATCACCCCGGCAAAAATCATCAGCCCGTTGGGGACCATCCACTGGCAACGGCGCGTCGGGCGTTGCCCGCATCGCTGCGCGATCGGGCAAATCGCGCCGTTCGATGAAGAACTGGGGATCGATGCCCAGCAACGGATGGATCACCAGGTGAAACGCCGAGCGTGCCTCCTGGCGGTGTTTGTGCCCTTCGAAACCGCGGCGATGCTGCTGTCCCAAGTCGGCGGCGTGAAGGTCAGCGCTACGACCCTCTGGCAGTGGGTGCAGCAACTCGGTCAACACCTGCTGGCGCAATTGGATCATGACCTGCACGCGTTGAGCGAAGGCAGGCTCCCCGATGAAGACCCACAAGCGGCGGATTGGGCTGATTTTCCCCTGGTCATCGGGGGCGATGGAGTGATGGTTCCGTTTCGGCCCACCGGCGGATCCCCTCGAGGAAAAACGGTGTATCGCGAAGTCAAGGTCGGCATCCTGGCGCGGTTAGTCCCGCGGTTGAATCGCGCCGGAGGAGCGGTCACCCGCCTGGAGCACCGTCGGTTAGTCGCGATGGTTGGCCCACTGGCTCACTTCGCGCCGCGCTTATGGCTGGAAGCGGTCCGCCAAGGTGTTTTGCAGGCCGCGTGTGTGGTGTGGATTAGTGATGGAGCTGCCGGATTATGGGGCTTGTATGGCACGCGTCTCGCCGAGCACGCCCATGGGGTCCTGGATTTCTACCATGCCGCTCAGAACCTGTGGCGTGGGGCCACCGCCTGGTTGGGAAGCCGTTCGCGCCAGGCCCGCCAGTGGTTCCAAACAATGCGCCATCGCTTACGCCATGGTCAAGCGAATGCCGTGCTGGATGAACTCCAAACGGTACTGGCTTTGCCGGATTTACCGTCGGCTACTTACCAGACGCTCACCCGCCTCTATGGCTATCTCGATAAACACCGCGACCACATGCACTACGACCAGTTGAAAGACATGGGCTTGCCCATTGGCAGCGGTCTGGTGGAGAGTGCGTGCAAATGGCTGATCCAGCAGCGCTTCAAAGGCGTGGGCATGCGTTGGGGTGAGGAGACTTTTACCCATTTGCTCCTTATTCGTCTGGCCTGGGTCAACGGGCGCTTTGACGCCTGTTTTTCCGCCTCCCCCAAGTTATAAATGCGCCCGATAGGGGGTACTCGTTTTAGGCCGCTGAAGCTCCAACGGTTTACCAATCTCTTCACTTAGAATACCACGATAGGCGGCCTCTGGGACTGCCAAATACAGAGGTAATGCGATCTGAAGGTAGTTCAGTACCGCTTGGTAGAGAGTGTATTGCCCCGTAGCGTGCGCCAGATACTCCACGGGCGAGCGTTTGTTTTTAAACCCCTTGACTTCAATCAGGACGGCGAGTTGTTCAGTTTCTTTTCTGGCTCGAATGTCAATCCACAAACGACGATCTTCTAGGATTATACCAATCTGTTCATCAATGTGAGACCATCCCGCTTTTCTGAGCGCATGAACCACAGTGTCGTGATAGCGGTCTTTCGCTGGCAAATGAACACCCTCCTGAACAGACGGATTTTGTTGAAGTTGCTTTGCCCAGGTTTGAGAGGGCATACGCGGAGTTTACCACAGTATTATCGATCTGTGCTTCCATTTCATTGAGTATGAGGGAAGAAACTGTCCACTAGTGGGTCAAGTGGCACGCGTATCGCCATAGGGGATGAAAAGGCGTAAAATG
>CAYYNB010000288.1:0-4458 GCA_964472565.1 uncultured Anaerolineaceae bacterium | reverse complement strand
GGAGTATTTTGATTCCCGACGAGGTGAAAATGGTGTGTGAAATGACATTGAGGGGGTGCGATAATATTATAGTGTTGACATAGTAATTCATTTGAAGATAAATGAATTATATTTAAGAAACCTATCCGGAAATATTCATTGAGTCCCCACGAATTTTCCCTCGCATTCACGAGCTAGACCCTCGCGCAATGTTGGCCTCGTTACAAAAACGCTTATTGGGAACTAACGGCAAATCCAGAAACAGCGAGCTGTCGTAGACCAGATCGGAAAGATTATCATTTTCATCCCGCATACGATCCAGCGCGGATAGATCAGTGCGGTAATAACGGTTGGTCCCCCCGACGTGGATAATTGCATAGTCGCTGGGTTGTCTATCCTCTTCGTACCAGGCGAGATCAGAAGGATGCCCGTGCATGGCATAACCTACAATCAGGCCACGCTCCACTTTGTCCAGAACCTCCATACGCCACGTGATGGATTTTTCTTTCACTTCTGTGCTCACCGTCCATCTGACCGAACCCTGATAATCCCAGTATGTGCCCACTGTCAGTGGAAACGCAGGGGGTAGGTTGCCCTCTTGGGCACGGGTATCTGGAGGTGTTCCATAAAACAAGAGTATGATCAAGGCCAAGATCCACAACCCGTGACGATAGTGCGGCATGTCGTTCTCCTTACTGTTCGTAACGCTTATTCACAATCACTCCATCCGTTTTTGAGATCACATAATGAGGGCCTCCGCCCGTCATTTGTGAATCTTTCAACTCATAGTCGATGTACCAGTAGTCACCATCCTCGCGAATCTCAACCTGATAGATGGAGAGATCTCGATAGACCTGCTCGGCGTCCCAGTGGGCGATCTGAAGCGCTTTATGTTGCGTGATAGGCGACATCAGGGAATCAGAGTTCTTGTTGTGGTTGATGATGAATAACAGGCACCCCGCCAGCACCGCCAGAATAACCAGGAGGGTAAAGAACACATATTTCTTGGGGTCCATTCGCGCCTGCCTTTCCACTGCTTTTATTGTAAACGTATAACTGATTTCATTTGTTCCTTGTCCGGGATTATGCCAGGTGATTGGTTCATCCGTTCAAGTTTGAGAGAAAATGTCGCTGTTCATTGGAGTAACAAAATAATCAACCCTGACAAATCGCCCAGGGGGCAGAGTTGCATCCCTGCCCCCATAACACGTTTTCCGAGAAGCCGTTTGAAAACCTCACCCTGGCCCCCTCTCCACCCAGTAGCGATGCGTTACCCACATCTTTTGGGAAGGGATGAGACAAGACCCAGGTATCGGCGATATCCCGAAGGCGCATCCAGTCCCGCCGGGCATCACTCGCAGCCCGGATAGGCAAAGGCGTTGAGCATCGTTTCCAACAGCGACGCGACCTGCGGATAGTCGTCGACCGGCGCGGACACCTCGATGATGTACGTGCTGCCAAGCACGCTCACATACCCCTGGCGGTTATCGATCTGGAACGCGGTGGTTAGCTTGTCGTTGCAGGCATCGGTGATGAGGTCGGCGGCAGTCCAGGGCGCTTCCGTAAACTGGTAGGTGGTGATGAGCTGGGCCAGCAGGTCCTCACTGCGGGAGCGGCGATGGAAGAAGGTCATATCCTCCTCGCTGCCCGGTGGATCATAGACCGGTATCGCGTGCAGATAGGGCGCGTCCGGGTCGCCGGGCTGTACGCTGTCCGGCGTGATCCACACCTCGACGCCATTCGGGGTATGGGCAGTCCAGCCCTCTGGGTAGCCGATCCGGGCGTACGGGCGGGTGAGGAACAGCGTGTGCTTCAGGTCGGGACTGGTTTCGTACTGGTGCCCGGCGGCGTAATCCAGCAGGGCAGTGTACAGTGCTTCGTTTGCGATCCAGTCATCCGCGCTGGTCAGCACGGTAACCCACGGCGCATCATGCTCGGTGCCCGCTGCCTTAAACGCTTCGTAACGCACACGCACCCGGTTCACCCAGTCGAGTTCGTTTTCCAGCTTGTGATAATCGGATTCGTAGGCAGGTTCGCGCGTGAGCCACTCGTAGACCCATTCGGCGTGCATAATCAGCATAGGCGGGGTGGGTTCTCCGACGAAGTACGCTTCGATGTCCGCCAGCGTGACCGGCTCTGGCGCGAGGACAGACAGGGTATGGGTGTACGAACCATCGCTGTCGAACGGTTTGTGGTCTGGGTCCAGGGTGTAACTTAGCTCGATTTCACTGAGCACCCAGTCCGCCGGGTGCGCCAGCTCGATATTCCCGACCCGCTTGCGCCCTTCCGGCAGTTGCGCGAGGGTGTCCGGCGCGAGCGCATTCGCGCTGCTGCATCCCCAGTACGTGACCGGATCGGCGGCGCTGCGGTCGAGAATATTCGACACCAGCGGCGTGGACTCGTCCGGCTCGAAGACCGGATCGATGGTCATCTGCGCGGGCGTCATCTGCCCATGAAAAACCGTGACGGTCGGGTAGCGCTCAACCAGTGCCGCCAGGATGTCCGGTGTTTTGTCATCCAACAGCGCGGACGATGGTCCAGCGTAGCGTGTAATGAAGACGTGCCCGTCATATTCATGCTGAATGCGGCTCAACTCGATCAGCAATGAGCGGCTCCGGCGTTCGGTGGGGTGGGGGCTGTCACAAATCTGACTCAGATTGGTTAACGGTTCGGTCAGTTCGTTGACGGGGGCGCTGATGTTTTCGAGATTGATGGCGGCGTGCGGGGCGTTCGCCGGGACGTAGGGTGTGTCCGCGAGGATCGAGACGGTGATCGGAACGGTGCGTATGGTGTCAGCCTGTGACATCAGGCGCAGCGGTAATACCGGCGTCGTGCCCGGATAGGTGAAACGCACATGTTGGATGAAACCCCAATAGGGGATGGTGGGAGGATAATCGAGCGCGAGGAAGACCCAGCCCGCTGCGCTGTACTCGCCCAGGAGCGTTTCCATCTGGTCAGTTACCGTGTAATCGTTGGTGGTGATCCAGGTCAGCACTGCGTCCGGCGTGGTGAGGACTTCGTACTGCGCGGCGGCTGGTCGTCCATAGTCCATCCCGCCGTCGCCGCAGTCGCCCCAGAACCGGACCAGATCGTTACACATCTCGGCGGGGGGGAGAATCTCGAACTCCGTATGCTTGAAGATCGCCCCCGGCAGGCGTTCCAGCGGCCAGACCTCGTCGTCAAACTCGATGGCGATAGGTGGTGCGGGCAAAGGGATGATCCACCCGAAAGGTCGCAGGTCATTCTCGCGAGGGCCGCGATATGCCGCGTCGATGGTCTGCATGATGGTGCCCGCCTCGGCATCGACCACGAAGTTGACATGCAGCGCCCAGGGGATCATCCAGTTTCCCGCCGAGACAAAGCCGCCCGATCCGTGCGCGGTCATGATCGGGACCAGCAGCGCCAGCGCCAGCAGCCCTGCCAGCATCGCGCGTTGGTGTGTGAGGTTCATCGTCGTCCTGTCTCCTGATTCAGTTGTGTGGATACTCGCCTCTGAAGCATACTCCAAAACGCGGCGGCGCGATTCGATGCTGGCGACAACTTTGGTATGTCTGATGACTAATCGATGATGTACTTTTGCTGGGGTCTGGATGTTCATACTACACAGATCAGCCTGCATTTCACGGGACATAATCAACAATACAATAAGCAGAATGGTCAAGAAGAGCGAAAGACAAACGAGCAGTATGTGGTGTTACCCGGCTATCCATTTTATGGTTGCCAGGTACACATCCTGAAACATACCGCTGGATATTGCACGATTCAACTCTACCTCAAAAAGCCCTACCTACCTTCATTTTTGGGCGAAGTCATCATGAATTATATTCACCGCGACGCATGAAAATAGGGTACTATCGCTTCGGGCGAGATGGGCGCAGAGGTCGGTTCCAATAACTGGTGCCTCCAGCCTGCGGCGAAGTCAGACCCGGATACCGGCAGGCACCGCCAACTGCTGCCCTAGAGCGCGCAAGGCAGATTCTGATCGAACAAGGTATCCATGCCCATCGCGTTCCAGGAAAGCAGCTAAGATGAAGGTCGTACATGAGCAGTGTGCCGGGATCGATGTGCACAAGAAGACAGTCGTGATCACGGTGCGGAACGGGCGTGAACAGACGACGCGGAGCTATGCAACGATGACCGCCGATTTACTGGACGTGTCGGATTGGTTGCTACTGGAAGGAGTGACGCATGTGGCGATTGAAAGCACGGGGGAGTACTGGAAACCTGTTTACAACCTCTTGGAGAGCAACTTTGAAGTGATTCTGGTCAATCCCCAACACATCAAGAATGTGCCCGGACGCAAGACGGATGTGAAGGATGCGGAATGGTTGGCCGAATTGTTGCAGCATGGCTTGGTGCGGGCCAGTTTTATCCCACCGGTAGAGCAGCGCGAATTACGGGACTTAACGCGTTATCGGAGCACATTTATCCGAGAACATGCGACGTTGGTCAATCGTGTGCAGAAGGTTCTGGAAGACG
>CAYYNB010000287.1:0-4479 GCA_964472565.1 uncultured Anaerolineaceae bacterium | reverse complement strand
GGCGGCGGGGGACGGATAGAGCCAGGGCAAGCACAGCAGGGGCAGGATCAAACGCTGCATAGAACGGCCATCCTTTACTGAAACCAGCCGATATAAATTTAGCCCAGATGAGCCGATAGGACATCAGAACTAGCGTTCGTCAGGAAATGGTATGAATGGGAGGTGCGCATCCTGTTTCTATGTTAAAATGCAAGGCAAGCATCAAGAGGGAATAAATTTAGGCCGGAGTCATTCATGCAGACATCCTCACGTTATTCCAGATGGATTCAGAATCAGTTGATCTTGGCTGTCGCCCTGATGGCGCTGGCGGGCATGCTGCTGGTGGTGTATGCGGATGCGGCGCTGGACTGGCGTGAGCAGCCGTTTCTGGGCTTCCTGCCGCAGCGGAGCCTTGAAGTGGATGTCTATCAATCGGTGGTGGGGGCGGACTGGCCGGCCTTTGAAAAAGGACTGCTGGCCGGGGACCGGCTGACGCAGTTGGACGGTAAAAATATCGGACTGCTGCCGCTGGACGAGCGGCTGGACGCGTTTAATACGATTCTGCGCAGCCATGAACCGGGCGACGTGATGGGCGTGGGGTTCGAGCGCAGCGACGAGGTAAGCACCAAAGACCCGGCAGGCGTAAAATGTTCGGCTGTGCCTGACACATCAGGCGGGCTGCGGACGTGCCGGATCGCGGTAACGCTGGTCAAGATGCCTGACGGCGACTGGCTGAGTTATTTCGGGATCGGGTGGTTCGCCGGGTTAGCATTGTGGATCGTGGCGCTGGGGCTGCTGATCCGACGGAATAATCTGCCGCTGGTCCAGATGATTGTGATGCTGTCCGCGACGGTAACGATCTACCTGGGCGGGTCATTTGACGCGCTCAGCACGCACCGGCTGCCCGCGATCTGGCTGGGCGCGGGTTTTCTGCAAGCAGCCCTGTTGGGGATTTTTGCGCTGGAATTTCCGTACCGCTTCGCGGCGATTCAACGTAATCCGATGCTGCGCTGGGCACCGGTGGTGGTGGCGCTGGCGCTGACAGGCGCGGCGTGGGGCCTGTACCGTTCGAGCGACGCCAACCTGAGCCGAGGCGCGATTGTGCTGGTCGAAGGGGCGCTGGTGATCGGCGGGTTCGTGCTGATAGCCATGATGGGCTGGCGGCGTTCGCGCTCGGCCTCCCCGATTGCGCGCAACCAAAGCACGATTGTGATGCTCGGATTGGCTCCCTGGCTGATCCTGGCGGTGATCAGCTTTGGGTGGCGCGCGGCAACCGGCAGTTCGCAGCCGAACCTGTTGTTCTTTACGCAGGCGCTGCCGATTTTGTTCCCACTGAGCGCGATTTATGCGGCCTTGCAGTTCCGGCTGGTGGACACGGATCGATTTATCACGCAGGCGCTGTTGTACGGGGCGCTGGTGGCGCTGCTGCTGTTCAGCTACTGGATGATCGTGGCGGGGATTGCATTAGGTTTGGGGCGCGGCCTGAGCGAAACCGCCCTCAGCCCGGTGATGATCGCGTTTTCGATCTTCGTAATCGCGCTGTTTTTTATGCCGCTCCGCACCTTTTTACAGCGGCGCGTGGATGCGCTGTACTTCCGGGCGCGGCGGGCGTACCAGATGCAGTTGGAACACTTCGCACGGGAAGTGACCAACGCCGTCACCTTGAGCAATGTCATTTCGCTGGTCCAAAAATATCTGAATGAGACGCTGCAACCGACCCACGTGATTCTGTTTGTGCGCGATATTGTCACCTATGAGTACCGGCCCGAAATCGACCCGGTGAAGGGCTACCGGCCCACCGATATTACGTTTGCGCCCGAAAGCGGGCTGATCCGCTATCTGCGGGACCGGGCAAGCGTGCTGGACCTGGAAGAAGCGGCGGCGCTGCCGTTGGAAGTGGTGAGCGAACGGGCCAAACTCGCGGTGTTGGGCGCGCCGATGCTGGTGGGGTTGAAGGGGCAGAAAGCGCTGAACGGCTTTTTAACGATTGGCCCCCGGCGCAACGGCGCGGCGTATCTGTTTGAAGACAAACGCTTCATCGACAGCCTGTCGGACCAGATCGCGCTGGCGGTGGAACGCGCGCAAGCGGTGGAAGACCTCGAACGGCGCGTGCGCGTGCAGGACGTGTTGAGCCAGGTGAGCCGCGCGCTGAACTTTGCGATTGATTTTGACACGCTGCTGGAACTGATTTATGCGCAGACCAGCCGCGTGATTAATGCGCCGAATTTTTATATCGCGCTGCGCAACCCGAACACCGATGAACTGGCGTATGTGTTTTTCAACGAAGGCGATGAACGCGACGAGTCGATGGAAGGACGGCGCTGGCGCATCGGGCGCGACCTGATGAGCGAGATCGCACGGACGCAGCAGACGATCCGCACCGATGATTATGTGCGCGAAACCTTGCAGCGCGATCCGCAGGCGCGGCTGGACAACCCGAACCTGAAGGCGTGGATGGGGGTGCCGCTGCTGGCCGATACCGGGGGCGGCGTGCTGGGGGTGATGGTTGCGGCGACGACGGAACCGGGCATTACCTTCACCGACGAACAGCAAGACCTGTTCTGGGACATTGCGAACCTCGCGGCGAGCGCGCTCGATAAGCTGCAACTGTTCGACAAAACCCAGCAGCGTGCCCGGCAGTTGTCCGCGATCAACCAGATTTCGAGCCAACTGGCGGCGGAACTGGGCAGCGTGGACCGCCTGCTGCAACTGATCACCGAAAACGCCGTGCAGATTCTGAACTGCGAGGCGGGGAGTCTGCTGCTGGTGGACGAAGAAACCGGCGATCTGGTGTTCCGCGTGGTGGTCGGCGGCGGCGGCGAAGAATTGATCAACACCCGCATTCCGGCGGGCAGCGGGCTGGCCGGATCAACGGTGCAGCGCGGGGTGTCGATTATCGTCAACGATCCGAGCCGGGACTCGCGGTGGTATGGGGATGTGCATGGGGCGAACGACGGCTCCCCGGTTACGGCCAGCGGCGATGGCGGGAACGAAAATTTCCACTCGAACGCGATTCTGTCGGTACCGCTGCTGGTCCAGGGGCGCGCGATTGGCGTGCTGCAAACGATCAACAAGCGCGACGGCAGTATTTTTATTAAGGAAGATGCGGACCTGCTGGAAACGTTCGCAGGACAGGCGGCTATCGCGATTGAAAACGCGCGCCTGTTCGATATGACCGACCAGCAGTTGGCGCTGCGCGTGCAGGAACTGGACACAATGCAGCGCATCGACCAGGAACTCAACCGCACGCTGAACCTGAAAAACGTGGTCGATATTACGATGGACTGGGCGCTGCGGAAAAGCGGCGCAACGGCGGGGGTGCTGTTTATTCGGGACCGCGAAACGAACGAAATGCGGATCGTGGCCTCGTACGGGTATCCGAAAGGCAGCATGTTCGATATGGACGGCGAACTGGCATACCCGGCGGATCGCGGCGTGATCGGGCGAGTGGTGCGCAGCGCGCAGCCCTCCTTGATCACCAATGTGGCGCAGGCCCCGGATTATGAAGAAACGCTGCCGAACTGTATCGCCCAACTCACTGTGCCGCTGTTCAGCGCCAACCAGGTGATCGGCGTGATCATCCTGGAAAGCGATCATGAAGGCGAACTGGACCTGCTGGACCTGGACTTTGTGGCCCGCCTCGCGGAACACGCCAGCCCGGCCATTGTCAACGCGGAACTGTTCTCTGAACTGGAACACGCGAACCAGGATAAGAGTAAATTCGTGAGTCTGGTGGCGCACGAACTCAAAAACCCGATGACGAGTATGAAGGGTTACACCGACCTGCTGCTAAAGGGCGTGTTGGGACCGATGAACGAGCAGCAGTCGGACTTTTTGCGGATCGTGCTGAACAACGTCAACCGTATGGAAACACTGGTGAGCGACCTGAACGACCTCACTAAGCAGCAAACCGGCAATCTGCGGCTGGAGATTGCGCCGGTTGATTTCCGCGATATCGTAGTGGAAACGCTGCGATCCTTGCAGGGGCAGATCGAAGAGAAAAATCAGGAACTGGCCGTCGAAGTGCCGGAAGATTTGCCGCTGGTCATGGGCGACTCCAACCGTCTGATGCAGGTGATGACGAATTTTGTCTCCAACGCGTACAAATACACGCCGCCGGGCGGTAAGATCGGCATCCGGGCCGAACTGACACGCAACCTGTGGAATCCGCAGGGCGCGCCGCAGGTGATCCACTGCGCGGTGCAGGACACGGGGATCGGGATGGACGAGGACGACCTCGCCAAGCTGTTCCGCCCGTACTTCCGCAGCGACAACCCGAAGACGCGCGAACAGCCCGGCACCGGCCTGGGCCTGACGATCACACGCGGGTTGATCGAGCAGCACGGCGGCCAGGTGTGGGTCGAGAGCGAACTCGAAGTGGGGACGGTGTTCCACTTCACGATCCCGGTGGGCGCGGAGGCGAGGCAGGAAGGGGTGGAGAGGGTGTTCACCCCTATCCCCCGGCCCCTTTCCCCGCGCGCGGAGAAAGGGGAGCAAAGC
>CAYYNB010000286.1:0-4513 GCA_964472565.1 uncultured Anaerolineaceae bacterium | reverse complement strand
CTGGTGATCAGCGGCGCGGTACCATCAGTCGTAATGGTCAGGCTCCAGCCGCCGCCGATGGTCCCTATGCTGCCCGTAGTGATGTCATCGACCACATATAGACTCCACGTACCGTTGGGATTTGTGCCGTTAAAATTACTGAGGGCTGTCCCATATGCCGGTCCAGGTGCCGGTGCCCCAAAAGTATCGCCTGCATCGTAATTGACAGGTTGGTAAGTACCGGTTGTTATACAGTTCACATTAGGGTCGGTATTTCCTAATAGGCTCGCCGCCTGATCACTAAAGGTGTAACTTACTCCGCCAGGGTTCACATTGCCGCACGCATCCGACAGGATAATCACGGTTTGCCCCCCCGGACCCACCAGCAGAATATCCAGATCATCTGGGCGTGAATGGCTGATACTGAAAAGCGTGACATCCACATCAGTAACCAATCCGGCTAGCCCTGAGACAGAGATAGTCGATGGGTATGGGGATATAACGCCTGGGTTGTTTGGAATCGTAATAGCTGTGCTATTGGAAAACGCGAGGGTTATTGCCGCTTGAGTGCGGGAACCACCAAACAGCAGCGCAATGAGGATCAGCGCCCCAATCAGAAGGGTACGAAATAAGATTCGATGCATGCTAATTTCTCCCGATTGTTTCTTGTACTCAGTTGAATGGATGACAGATATCCCGGTATAGGTTGAAAAAGTACGAATTACTTTGGGATAAAGAGTAAAACCATTCCAAGAAAATAATTATCCTGCGTCTAGCCTGTTTGACTCCCCCTTCCCTGGGGGAAGGAGTAAGGGGGAATGGGGTCAAGAACATATTGGTGCAGCCTAAGGGAGACGTTCGATTATCACATCAGCCGCCTCCCAATGTAGGGGCAGATAAGTATGGTGTGATGAAAATGAATGTCTCAAGCAGTCTCTGTCTTACTCCCCCTGAGCACAATCGATGGTTATGCTGCTATGCAGGAGGTTATATCACATTAGTTTCAAAAGAGATTACAAAAATAACATAATAAATTTGTAAAAAAGATATAATAATAATCAGGCTCCAGTGGAATCAATTCATCCATTGATGCTTTCGTACCTTTTGCATCGGTGCCGCCTGTCCTATTGCGGAACTATGAGGTGGTCGGGCAGATTGGCAGCCGCACCTGGATACACGTTTCACCGGGTTGGCTGGTTGCCATCACCTGCCCATGATGCGCCTGAACAACCGCCCGCACAATCGCCAATCCTAACCCGCTGCCCGCATAATTAGCCGAATTTCGCCCCCGCCGGAAGCGCTCAAACAGACGCGGCAGATCATCCGCCGGAATCCCGATCCCGCTGTCACACACCGCCACAACAAGGTGTTGTGCTTCTTGCTCCATACGTACTTTCACCGTTCCGCCCATCGGCGTGAACTTGATCGCATTGTCTACCAGATTCGTCAGCATGCGTTCCAGTTGCCGCGAATTTCCAGAGATCAGCGGCACCTCATCCGGCATTTCCACCACAAAATCAATATCAGCTTGCTCGGCCCGTGAAGCATAAATCTCATTCATCTCCTTGATCAGCGACCCCACATTGGTGGGCTTATGTTCCGCCCCATCCACGCGCGCTTCCAGCCGCGACAAATCCAGCAAATCATCAGTTAGTCTTTCCAATCGGATCACTTGTTCTTGGGCGCGGCATAGCGCCGGATCATTGACATCATGCACAATTTCCAGATTCGTCCGCAGGGCCGTAATCGGTGTATGGAGTTCATGGGCAGCATCCGCCACAAATCGCTTTAATGTCGTGATCGTTTCTTCAATCCGCCCGGCCATTTCATTATACGAAGCGGCCAGCATGCCTAATTCATTGCGCTGCTTTAAATTTACCCGCGCCGCTAAATTTCCCTCACTCATCTGAGCCGTAACTTGTGTGAGCACCAATAACGGCTTGCTGATCCGTTGGCTGATAAACCACCCCGCGATAACGGCCAGCAGCACGGCGATGCCGCTCGCCATCACCCACCCATGCGCCACGCTTTTGACAATCTCTGTACCATAAGCCGGGCCTTCCGAAAGCACGACGTATCCCAGCGGTTCTCCGCTCTCATCGACCAGTTCATGCCAGACTTCCTGATCCGAATATTGACCGGCTTCCGCATCATCTTCGCCGCTCAGGTCAAAGCCGTACAATGTGCCGGTTGCGGACATCTCGGTGACAAACGGACCGGACTGTTTAGCAACAATTTCAACTGTTGAGGGAGTGGTATTCTCAATGCTGACACTATTCGCCTGCAAAACAGGCTGATCGACTCGTACTGCACCGCCGCCCCACGAGACAGCATAACTATTGTCACCGTCTGTGAAAACCTCTTGAATCATGCTGGGGTTGGTGGTGACCACATTCCACAGCGGTTGGGTAGCGGGCTGGCTGTAATAAATCGAAATCTGGCTTTTTTCTCGTCTTTCCCCCGAATCCCCCAACAGTTGTTCATTGTTATTAAAAATACGGATTCGGGCCTGGGCGAAAAAGGATATGGTTTGGGCGTGTTCATCCAACATGCCCGGCACAATCGGACTCTTCAGCATCGGGGCGATGTCTGCACTGATGGCGACTGCATTTCGCGCCAGGTATTCCCGTTCTTTGCGATCATAATAGTCCCGCAGCGTGGTGAGCAGCACGACGCCCAGTGCCAGCGCCGCCAGGCACGCAATCGCCGCATAACTTAAAGGGAGCTGCCACCGGATTGATCGTATATTCATATTATTTCCCCTCCACCGCTTCCATTTTTATTATGCCCTCCACCCGATTACAATTACATTCCATCCGGATTACGAAATCACAACCTCGCTAATCATTAAATCGATACCCAATCCCCGGCACGGTCATAATCAGTTGCGGTGCGCTGGGGTCCACTTCAACCTTCTCGCGCAGCCGCCGGATATGCACGTTCACTGTGCGTTCGCTTTCCACTTCCGCCGAAAATCCCCACACCGCTTCGAGAATCTGCTGCCGGGTTAGTGCTTGCCGTCGATTTTGCGACAGGTACACCAGCAGTCGAAACTCCGTCGGCGTCAGGCTGATTAGCTCATTACCGCGCCACACCTGCCCGCCAATCCGATCAATCACCAGATCCCCGGCGTACAGCATATCGCTGCTCGCGCTCGAAAATTCACCATACGTCCGCCGCAGCAGCGCCCGCACCCGTGAGAGCAGTTCCCGTAGGCTGTATGGTTTGGTCATATAATCATCCGCGCCAATCTCCAGCCCCAACACCTTATCCACTTCGTCGCGCTGCACGCTCAATATGAGAATCGGCTGTCGCACCTTCATCTGCCGCATCTGTTTGCAAAAATCAAACCCCGATCCATCGGGCAGCCGAATATCCAGAATAATCAGTTGTGGATTCTGCTCGCTGGCATACCGCACCCCGTCCTGCCCGGTGCTTTTCCACACGATCTCATACCCATCCCGCTCCAACCCATCTTGCAGACTTTGTGCGACCGCCCGATCATCTTCGATTAGCAGAATCTGTGTCGTCATTTTATTCTCCGCTTGCGATAATCGACATGACACCTAATATTCTCTCTGGAGCGCACGTGTCCGCAACATCCTACGATCTGGTTGTGATTGGTTCCGGTCCGGCGGGCGAAAAAGGCGCGGCTCAGGCTGCCTATTTCGGTAAAAAAGTAGCGCTCGTTGAACGTGCTCCCTTTTTCGGCGGCGCGGGCATCAACACCGGAACCCTCCCCTCGAAAGCCCTGCGTGAAGCCGCCCTCTATTTTTCGGGTTTGCGCCAGCGTGGACTCTATGGCATCGATTATTCCCTGCGCGACAACCTGACCTTTGCCGACTTCACCCATCGTGAGAACGTCGTTGCCAGCCGCGAACATGCCATCATCCAACACAATCTCGAACGCCATCACATCAGCATCTTTTGGGGCGAAGGCGTGCTCAAGGATGCCCATACCGTGCGCGTCCACACCCGCGAAGGGCTGGCTGTCGATCTCGAAACCGAGTTCATTTTAATCGCTACCGGTTCTTCTCCCTACCATCCATCCGACATCCCTTTTGATGGTCGCCTCATCCTCGATTCCGACTCCGTGCTGCGCATGGGCTACATCCCCAAATCGGCGGCGGTAGTCGGCGGCGGCGTGATCGGGTGTGAGTACGCCTCCATTTTTTCCGCGTTAGGCATCTACACCACGCTGATTGACCACAACGAGCATATCTTGCCCTTTGTAGATCGAGAAATTGTGTCCCGTCTGACCGATTATTTAGGTAATCTGGGTCTTCATCAGGTTTTTGGTGAACAGCATCTCCGCACCGAAAAACTCGAAAACAGCGTCCGCCTGACCCTGAGCTCGACTTTGCACATGACAATCTTTGTTTATAGCGTTTCGGCTAAAGAAGGTTTTCAAAACTTGTCAGACTTTTCCAATATCGGTGTAATCTCAAGACATTTGAAAAGTCACCGGAGCAATTTCCGCTCGCCGGAAAACGCCCAACGGTCTAATTGTTAAGATGTGCAAAGTCGAGCTGAG
>CAYYNB010000285.1:0-4545 GCA_964472565.1 uncultured Anaerolineaceae bacterium | reverse complement strand
CGCCTCCGGCCAGCGGCTGCCCGTCGAGGGTGCGCTGGACGCGCATTTGGGACACAAAGTCACCCATCACTCCGGCCACGTTGTTCGCTCCTTCGACACGCATCAGGCCCAGCATGGGCTGGCTTCCGGCCGTACGGCCCAACGCTTCAGCAGCGCTGCCTAACCGCCCAGCGGCGCGGTCGAGGGCAAACGGATCACCGCCCGCCGCCTGCGCAGGATGCAGGGTCGCGCCCAGCGCGGTAATCCGGTCTTCGACTTCTTCGCCGTGCATATCATCGGCATAATCACTGCGTTCACGGTCGGCTCTGGACTGGCCCGCCTGGGAGCGGACGTCGGCTCCTACCGCGCTGACCCGGTCCTCGACCTCTTCACCCTGCATCTCCGCCGCCGATTGGGAGCGATCTACCGCTGCGCGGGTTTGGATGGCTTGTTCTCCAACCGCAGCCGGAGATACCGGCGTGCTTTCCAGGGGCGTGAAGGTCCCCATCCGGCGGGAACGAACCGGCGTAAACAAGCCTTCGGTCAGTTCCAGGTCGCCTTCCACCGGTTCGGCAGGCAGCGTCAGAAAATCCTCGCGCTTACGTTTGTCACTCCGGTCACTGAGCAGCGGCACGCCCAGCAGCGGTCCTACCGCTTTGCCGACCAACGGGATGCTCTGTCCCACCTGGCGCACCATCGCCCCTTCGGTGAACTCACTGGCTGCCTCGCCCAAATCCGTACCCCGCAGCCCAGGCAGGTAGGCCAGGGTGCGCGCGGCAGCGCTCAGGCTGCGCGAGCCGCCCAACATCAAGCCCGCCGCCTGCGACGTCGTAGCGCCTTGCCCCAATGCTGACGCTCCAGCCAGGGCGCTGCTGCCCACGTTCATCGCCAGGGATGCGCCGCTGGTGGCAACCGCTGCCCCCGCTGCGGCAGCGCCAACGGCGACTGCGCCGGGCGCGACCATCACGCCGCCCGTCGCCTGTCCGATGGCTCCAAACAGCCGGTTGACACTGTTCCACACGGCCTTGATGCCGCTCCACAACAGAATCCAGATCAGGATGGCGCTGATCAGGCTGACCCCCAGCACGACTAATGCATTGTGGGTGGCCGCTGCGCCCAGTAAAAAGGACACGATCAGGCTTTGCAGCAGCGCGATCACAATCGTCTGGATGATCAGTTCAATCCACATATCCAGGACTGAACGGGCGATGACCTCGGTCTTCTTGAAAAAAGAAAAGACGATGGCAACGCTGAAAGCGACGAGTGACTCGCCACGAGTTGAGCGCGTTTGATGTCAACGATGTAGCCCACTATTTTTACGGTCTCCAATTACACGATTCAGATCGTCCGTCAGCCGATCCTTGTGGCTTGCCATAGGGATCGGCTGTTTGCGTTTACGCCATATATATAAGGAGTGAGGAACATGTCTACCCGAAAGAACAGCAAGAAAACCCTACCCGGCAGTGTGGTCACGGTTGGCCTAGACATTGGTTATGGGGTGGTCAAAGCCATCACCGACAGCCAGGTGATTACGTTCCCCTCAGTGATGGGTCACGCCCGTGAGATCAAGTTCCAGCAAGAAGAGATCACCGCCCGGTATCCCGGTGATCAGATCACCGACGATGAAGGGGAATGGTTTGTCGGAGAACTGGCATTGTCTCAACTGCCGCCTGGCGAACTGCTCCGGCTGCGCGGACGCACCGCTAACGAAAACACGATGGGGAATGCCTTTCGGCTGCGACTGGCAAAGGTCGCCATCGGGAAGTTGCTGAATGGCCTATGGAACCGGGATGTGGTGCATATCCGAGTCAGTACAGGTTTGCCGGTGGATGTGTGACGTGAAAAGCGTTTTGAGTGACTGTTCAACGCCGAAAGGCGTAGCGAACCTGCTGTTCCACCAGCAGTACCCTAGGCGGCAGCGCGGTGAGGTAACAAGCCGTGTAAAACCCGCTGACAATGTATCCCACAGTCGTAACGACTGCGGCTGGAACCGTGAGGGGACAGTCGTTCAGCCAGCATCAGGCGGATAGGGGCTAGGGTTGGATGGTATGGCGAGCATATGCGAATTCTCGGAAGCGTCGTCAGCAAGGTCAGGAGCTAAAGATGCTGATAAGCTCTAGCCAAAATGGGATGTGGCACGGCACAGGGGCTGTCGACTCCCCTGTCGTGGACCAACGAGGCCACCGGCGTAGAGAGAGCGTCCTAACCCATCCGGTCACTCAAGATGAACACGGTAAGCCCGTCGTTCTCCCGCTACTGGCGGGTAGGCAGCCGCAAGGCGCACCGAAGGGGCGGCGGGTAAAGGAGGAGGGAGCAAGCGAAGGCCGTGCTGTAATGGGACGGATAGGGGTTGAAACATCACCCCACGCGAAAGCGAGCAGACTTCCCTCTGGTCTCTACTCACGAGAAAGTTTGAGGAACCGATGAAGGAGACAAAGCAGATGACGGTAGCCAAGACTACTGGTGCGGTTTCCCACCCAACGGAGGGCTGGCACAGCATTGACTGGCCGAAAGCTCACCGCGAAGCGCGTCGGCTGCAAACGCGTATCGTGAAGGCAACTCAGGAAGGCAGATGGGGTAAGGTGAAAGCCTTACAACGACTGCTGACCCACTCGTACAGCGCCAAAGTTCTGGCGGTAAAACGAGTGACGGAGAATGATGGCAAGAACACGCCGGGTGTAGACCACGTCGTGTGGAATACCCCGCAAAAGAAATGGGATGCAGTTCATGACCTTCGACAACATGGGTATCGTCCGCTGCCTCTGCGGCGGGTGTATATCCCGAAATCCAGCGATCCAACCAAAAAGCGTCCACTGGGTATCCCGACCATGAAAGATCGGGCGATGCAGGCACTTTACTTGCTAGCACTCGAACCAGTAGCGGAAACCACCGCGGACCTGCATTCGTATGGGTTCCGTCCAGGTCGCGCCTGTCGGGATGCGATGGAACAGAGCTTTATCGTGCTGGCCCCCAAACGCTGCGCACAATGGGTGTTAGAGGGCGACATCAAAGCCTGTTTCGATACGATTGACCACACCTGGTTGATGGCTCACATCCCGCTGACAGACACAGAAATCCTGCGGAAATGGCTGAAAGCTGGCTATCTGGAAAAAGGTCAATTGTTCCCAACTGAGGAAGGCACACCCCAAGGCGGGATTATCTCGCCCGTGTTAGCCAATATGACGCTGGATGGTCTGGAAAAAGTCCTGCGTCAGGCCTTTCCTCGGACAACTACCTGGGGACAGCGCGCCAAGATAAATCTGGTACGCTATGCCGATGATTTCATTATCACGGGTGACAACCAAGACCTGCTGCAATATCAGGTCAAGCCGCTGGTGGAAGCCTTTCTCCGTGAACGGGGACTGTTGCTCTCACCGGAAAAGACCTTGATTACCCCTATCCACGAAGGATTAGATTTTCTCGGACAAAACCTCCGCAAATACAACGGCAAGCTGTTAATCAAACCGTCCCAACGGAGCATCCGAAAATTCATCCGTCGTGTGAGACAGGTGATTAAGGCACACCGGCATGTCACCGCCGGGCAGCTCATCGTCATGTTGAACCCCATCCTGAGAGGGTGGGCGACCTACCACCGACATGTGGTGAGCAAGGAAATCTTCTATAGCCTGCATCATGACATCATCATGGCGTTAGTGCATTGGGCCGAATGGCGTCATCCCAACAAGAACGGTTTGTGGCGTCGTAAGAAATACTTCAAACGAATGGGCAACGATAACTGGGTGTTTTTTGGAGAACATGCCGGGAAGGAACGACATCTGTTCAACATTGGCACGTTTCCCATCAAGCGACACCGCCCTATCAAGGATGGAGCTAATCCATTTGACCCAGCCTGGGAAGAATACTTTGAACTTCGGCAGGCAACTCAGATGGCAGAAACCTATGAAGGGCGTCGCCAGCTCACTCGTTTATGGGAAGAACAGAACGGGATTTGTCCGATCTGCCACCAGAAAATCACACGGGAAACGGGATGGCATAACCATCACATCCAACCGCGTGTCTATGGAGGGCCAGATGCCGATGAAAACCGAATACTGCTCCATCCCAACTGCCACCGACTTGTTCACAGCCAACATTTATTCGTTGAGAAACCGCGTCCTCGTTCGAGGGCGTTACAGGAGGCTTGAGCCGTATGAAGGGAAACTTTCACGTACGGTTCTTAGGGGAGGGGCTGCGAGGCAACTCGCGCCCCTTACCCGACCACATGCGCGATGCAGCAGACCTGAAAGCCGCGCTGATCGGCCAGCATCTCATCAAAACCGATACGGCGGAAATCGTCGCTAATGTGGATGAAGTGATGGTCATGCCGCAGCCCTATGGTTCGGTTTTTGCCGCGATTTTGACTGAGGCCGGAGAGATCAACGAACGCCACACCTATATGCGAACCGGGGTATGCGACGTGGGCACATACACGGTGGATCTGGCACTGGATGACAACGGTGAGTTCGTAGATGCCGAAAGCGGGAGTGTGGAGAGTGGGGTGTACACCGCCCAGGAACGCATCGCCGCCGCGTTGGAACGGGACTACCGCCAGAAGATGCCCTACAA
>CAYYNB010000284.1:0-4585 GCA_964472565.1 uncultured Anaerolineaceae bacterium | reverse complement strand
CCACGCCCACCCGCCCCCCATCCCGCCCGCCCAGCCGGACGCCCCCCCGCCCCCCAACCCGGACACCGAGCGCTTCCCCACCGAGCTCCGCGACTCCGACGCTGACTCCCACCACCACGCCCTTTTTGCCGCCGCGTATCACGCGCACGCCGTCGCCGCCCCCCAAGTAAGATCACACCCGGCACCACCAGCCCGCACAGCCGGTTTCATCCGGGCTGTGTAATAGTGCTTTTATCCTAAAGCTGAATCGGTTATACTGAAGTACAGAGTAGGATCGATGAGGTGGAGGGTGGGGCATATGAAGCGGCTCCTGTGGATCGGTCTGATTATCCTGTTGTTGGGATTCGCACGGCTCACGGACGCGCAAGACGATGAGTCGTGGACCTGTGATGGCGGGCCACATGATATTTTGCAGGCGGCCCAAAATGCGTATGAAGCGGAAGACCTCGATCTCGCTTACCAACTCATCATTGAGGGCGAAGCGATGTGTGTCGAAGATGTCCCGCGCACGATGGGCGCGATGGCGCTGCTGACGGAGATCGAAAATCCTCGTTTAGGTGCCGTCCCCACACCCGGCAAAATCCGCCCCACGTTCGACGGGTTGCCCTATCTCCCCGCTGCGCGGCCCGATCAGGTGGTCGATATTTTTATCAAGGGCACACCCACCGCACCGCAGCCCACCGCGATCCTGTTCCGGGGCTACAGCATCAGCCGCGAAGATATAGGCCGCAAGGCGATCTCATTTGCCGGAGCGGGCTATACGGCGGTTGTCGTGGAATACCGCGAACCACTGCTGCACGGCTACTGGTCCGCGCTGGAAGATGGCTTCTGTGCCGTCGCCTGGATTCATGCCCATGCGGCAGAGTACAGCATTGATCCCAACCGGATTCTGCTGCTGGGCTTCTCTCAGGGCGGCATGCTGGCCTCGACCATCGGCGCGGCGGACGATCCGGCGCTCTTTATGCAGAACTGCCCGTCGCCTATACCTGCTGAGGGCTTCACCAGCGCGGTTGCTGTGTGGGGCGCGTCGATTCTCGCTCCGGGAACCGAAGACCCAGCGCGGCTGGCCGTGGATTTGACGCTGGGCTACCAGATCGAGGAAGCCGAAACCGTCTCACTGATCAACGCACTCGCTGCGACACCCGCGCAAGGCTGGCGCGATCAGACCGCCTGGTCCTCCGAAACGGAACACGTCGTCCAAACGATGCCGCTCTATTGGATCGATGGCTCTGAGCCGCCCTTTTTGATCGTTCATAGCCCGGCGGATGATGTGGTTCCGTTCGCTGAGTCAGAAGCGCTCGCGGCGGCGCTGCACAATGCCGGAGTTGCGGTGGACTTTGAACAGCCCGCTGATCTGACGCACAAAGACCTGTTTTACGACATGGCGACGATCAAAACGACTATTGCTTATGCCAATCAGGTGTTTGGCATGCCGTAGGAGGCATATGTGCATCAATGGCGTGGTCTTTTTCGCCCCGGCTTTCGTTTCCCTTGCGTTGATTATCGGAGGGCTTTCCAGCAGAGTTCTGGATTGGCACGATCTGAAGGATCGAAAAATCATGATCCCGGAGATCGGAATTGTCTTACTGGCGCTCTCGTTCGTGTGGATGTCCGACCAGCTTTTTCGCTACGAGGAGATAGATTACCTCTACCTGTTTGCCCCGGCGCTCATCGGCTTAGGAATCACCAGTATGGGCGTTTATCGGCTGCGGCACGACGTTAATTTTACCGGAGCGGACTACACGTATACGGGCATTGCCCTGTTTTTAGGCTCCCTGCTATGGATTTATTGGGTGATGGAAGCTTTTACTTAGGCCGATCCAGGAAATAAATCACCCCGAAGTGGCCGACTCAAAATGTGGGGAATTCCCCTTCCCAGTGGGAAGGGGGTAGGGGATGGGGTATATATTTTATTGGAACAGCCTTAACCACTCGCATCCACCACGATCCCCGGCTGGCCGTCCGCCGCCTGGACCTCGCCAACAGCCGCCCCCACCACGCCGCGCTCCGCCAGGGCGCGCAGCAGATCAGCGCGCCGCGCCGCGTCCACCGTGATCAGCAACCCGCCGGAGGTTTGCGGATCGAACAGCAAATCGCGCGTCACGCTGTCCACCCGATCCGCGAAGGCTACCCATTTGCTGTAATACGCACGGTTGCGGCCCTGCCCGCCGGGGAAAATACCCTTTTCCGCATACTCCCGCGCGCCGGGCAGCCAGTCCAGCGCCGCGCTGTGAAACCGGAAGATCGTGCCGCTCAACCGCGCCATCTCATACGCGTGGCCGATCAACCCGTAGCCCGTAATATCCGTCAGTCCGTGCGCCCCGACCACCTGCGCCGCCTGGGCCGCCGCCTTGTTCAGCGTCGCCATGACCTGCATCGCCGTTTCGACGTGCGCCGCGTGCGCCTGATCGCGTTTGAGCGCCGTCGTGATCACACCCGTGCCAAGCGGTTTGGTCAGTACGAGCGCATCCCCCACCTGTGCGCCGCCCTTCGCCTTGATCCGGTTGGGATGGATCAGCCCCGTCACGGCCAGCCCATATTTCGGCTCGTTATCGGTGACGGTATGCCCGCCCGCCAGCACCGCGCCCGCTTCTTTCACTTTTTCCGCCCCACCCCGCAGAATCTCCGCCAGGATGCGCATATCGAGCGAAGTCGGGAACGCGACCAGATTCAGCGCCATCAGCACCTCGCCGCCCATCGCATACACATCACTCATCGCATTGGCGGCGGCTATCGCGCCAAACCAATAGGGATGATCCACCACGGGCGGGAAAAAGTCCGTCGTGCTGATGATCGCCTGCTCACCGTTCACCCGGATCACAGCCGCGTCATCCGGTTCGGCCAGTCCCACCAGCAGATCGGGATGGTCAGCAGCAGGGAATATACGATTGAGCGGGTAGGCCAGCTCAGAAAGGTCGCCCGGACCTAACTTCGCCGCTCAGCCCGCCGCCCCGGCGAGTGCCGTGAGCTTGATGCTGTTGAAATCAAACGAGTCCATCGGGAATCCTATAACTGACGATATAAGCGTGAACTTTACCTCAAAACCGCCGCTAATGGTACAGGTAATCGAAGACCTTTTCCGGCAGCGTGCTGATCGCCTCGCGCTGCAAGCGGTAGGTGATCGTGCGGTTGTCGTGCGACTCTTCGCTGATCAGGCCCGCGTCTCGCAACTGCGCGAGATGCCGCGACACCGCCGACGCGGACAGATTCAGCTTGGCGGCGATGGTTTTGCCGTGCATGCCGCTTTCATCACGCGCGATCAGCCGCAGAATATCCAGCCGCGAATTGTCGCCCAGCGCTTTGAACGCGTCGAGCGCCTGCTGTTTATTGCGCTCAATTTCGATTGCGCGGGCTTCGCTGCGTTCGCTGTCGAACAACACCGTCACATTGCCATAACCGTAAAACACGTACGCCGACTTCGGGGTTAAATACAGGGGAACCAGTGCAATATCAGAAACCGGGTATTCAGCGGGCAGCGGATCGGGCGGCTGTTTGTGCCCGGTGATATGCTCATACAACATCTCGCCGCCATTCTGCGCCAGAATATCTTCTTTTTCCGCGACGGCGCGCAGCCAGTGCCCGCGCAGTTCCTCGATCTGCGGGCAGAGTACCGCTTCCCAATACCAGCGCCACACATCCGCCAGCCGGTTTTGAAACGCCGGAATATCGGCCAAAATCCGTTCCAGGGGCACATCCAGGCACACACAGTGATATTCAAACTTCGAACGTTCCAGCGCCTGCCGCAGCGCTTCATAATCGAGTTTGGTTTTGTTGATCATCTCCAGCGAAATGATCCGCCCGACCAGATAAAAGATGAAATTCGCCGGGTCCATCTGGCGCACATAGTCGGTAAAGCCGATCACATCATCGTGATCCGCATAATCGACACCCAGTTCAAAAAACAGCGCGCCTTTGCCATACGGTTCATACACCCCCACGATCTCCTCCCACATGCCCGGCGGCATCATTTTCCGGGTCTGCGTCACCCAGTCCTGATGATGCAAGGGCTGGAACAGCGTATGCATGCTGATCATCATTTCATAGACCGCCGAGGTCTGGAAACGCATCAGTGCGGAGAGGGAGTCAGTAGAATCGATGACTTGGAGCGGCATGGGCTTTATCCTGGATGATATAATTGCGTTATTGGTCAAGATGTTAACTTTAAATCACGTGACTGTCAACTCAAACCGAAAGAGTCTGGTTAAATATCATATATAAAAAGGCGACCTCATTTGAGATCGCCGCAGGTCCATTCGTTAAGCGACTTCCTTAAGCTGGTCGCGCAGCCGGACCAGCCCTGCCCCCAATTCGTTTAATTCCGCCGTATCCAGCGCCGACCAGGGCGCATAATAAACGCGATCCGTTTCGGCTTCCGCCTCATCCCGAATCCGTTGGCCCGCCGCCGTGATCTGGAACTGATCACCATTGGCTTCGATCCAGCCCCGGCGCGCCAGTTCATCCAGTGTCGCCTGGTAATCGGCGGCGGTCCACCGCCGGAAAGGCAGTTTTTCAACCAGTTCCGCTGCGTCATGGACCTCGCCCCGCCACACAAAGGTGAGCGCCTCCCACGCTGGCCCGCTGATGT
>CAYYNB010000283.1:0-4610 GCA_964472565.1 uncultured Anaerolineaceae bacterium | reverse complement strand
CTAATGCGTTTTGCCGCCGATGAAAATTTTAATGGTCATATCCTGGATCGCTTGCGTCAGACTTTTGAAGAATTAGATGTTGTGCGGATACAAGATACATCCTGTTATGGTGCATCTGATCCGGCTGTACTGGAATGGGCTGCACAGGAAGAGCGTATCCTCCTTACACATGATGTTCAGACACTTGTCAGCTATGCTTATGAACGAATCGAGCAGGGATTGCCGATGCCGGGTGTGATACTTGTTCCCAACACACTGGTGATTGGTCTTGCGTTTAATGATCTGGAAATTCTGATTGGCGTTGGACAACCTGAAGACTTTGAGAATCGCGTAATCTTCATTCCACTGCATTAAAACTACGATTTTGAGAGGAAAAAAATAGTGTCTTCTTCGGATGATGTTTTCCCCGTTGTGGTGATTGGCGGCGGGTTGGCGGGATTGAGCACCGCGATCCATCTGGCGGAACGGGATGTAACGCCGGTTGTGTTGGAAGCGGATACCGAATGGGCGGGCGGGTGCTTGGCGTAAAACCAGTTGTGGTGCATATTGACTTGTCGCTGAACCGCAATGTCACTGCCCACAGAACAAGCGACTGCGGTATAATCTGTATATACACTGTATATCCATCCGCGAGAGGACAAAGATGAAGACCAAAGTGCAGCGTTGGGGCAACAGCCTCGCATTGCGAATCCCCAAAAATCTTGCACAGGAGGCGGGGCTAGATTCAGAGACCCTGGTTGAACTGTCGTTGGATGAGGGGCGGCTGGTTGTAACGCCTGTTCCAGTTAAAACATTCACACTTGAAGAACTGTTAGCAGGTATTACGGATGAGAATCGACATGGCGAAGTGGATTGGGGTCCATCTGTCGGAAAAGAGGTCTGGTAAATGGACTATGTCCCGGATCGCGGCGATTTAGTCTGGGTCGATTTTTCTCCGCAAACAGGACACGAACAGGCAGGTCGCCGTCCGGCTGTTGTACTTTCACCGCTTGTGTATAACCGAAAAAGTGGACTAGCGATCATGTGTCCGGTTACGAGCCGGATCAAGAATTACTCGTTTGAGGTTTTACTGCCGGATGAATTGGAGATCAAGGGGGTTATTTTGTCCGATCAAGTAAAAAGCCTTGATTGGAAGCAGCGCCATACAGAATATATCGCTACAGTACCTTCAAGTACGCTCTCCGAAGTGCTGCAAAAACTTGGAGCTCTATTGTCTATTTAGAAGGATTACGAGTGGCTACTTCACAAGCTGATGATGTTTTTCCAGTAGTGGTGATTGGCGGCGGGTTGGCGGGATTGAGCGCCGCGATCCATCTGGCGGAACGGGATGTTACGCCGGTTGTGTTGGAAGCGGATACCGAATGGGCGGGCGGGTGCTTGTCCGGCGGGCCGGATGACACCTTCGAGCACAACGGGCGGACGTGGAGTTTCCGCACGGAACACGGCGCACATGCGCTGTGGGGCGGCTACGATAACATGCGGGCGATGCTGGAGCGCTTCCTCAAGCTGGAACTGCACGAGTCCATCGGGGAAGAGTGGATCAACCGCTGGGGGAACCGCGTGCGTTATGTCGAGGCGGGATCAGCCGTGCGCGGGACGGTGCTGCCTGCGCCGTTCCATTATTTACAACTGCTGGTGCGTCCCCGATTTTGGGAAACGGTAAATCCGCTCGATATTCTGTCCATTCCCGGCTACCTAACCAGTTTGCTGATGACCACCGGATTCGATCCGATCACGGAGCAGGTGGAACTGGAAGGACTGAAAATGGATGATTACTTCCGGTTCTGGACGCCGAATCTGCGGGCGACGTTTCGCGGACTCGGTCACAGCCTGCTGGCGGCTCCGTCGGAAAATATTTCGCTGTCGGCATTTATCGCGGCGATCCGGTTTTATACGCTGCTGCGGCGCGATACGTGGGCGCTCGGCTATTTGCCCTGTAACGCGCATGACTGCCTGATCCAGCCAATGATTGACTATATCCAAGAGAAGGGCGGCATGGTCATGACCGGGACACGCGGCCTCAACCTGCTGCGGCAGGGCGAGAACTGGCTGGTGCGCGTGGAAGATGTCAAACGCGGCGGACGGCGGACCATGCTGGCGCGGCATGTGATCCTGGCGGTGGATCCGCCAGCGGCAGAACGGATTCTGAACGATGGCCCGGATACAGCACCGATAGCCAGCACATTGAAGTTTCCGCCGAACGTGAACAATTCCACGGCGCGGTTGTGGTTCGACAAACAGCCGCGCGATGGTGCGCCGGGCGGCATGTTTACGGGCGATTTTGGGATTGATAACTTTTTCTGGCTGAACCGGCTGCATACGGAATTCAAGGAATGGGGCGACGCGGGCGGGAGCGCCATCGAAGTGCATTTTTACGCGCCGGAGAAAATTCTGGAACAGCCGGATCATATGCTGGTGGTGATGGCGACGAGCGAAATTTTACGGGCATTCCCGGAATTAAAAGGGCATTTTGTCCATGGATCGATCCGGCGGAACGGGCGAAATCAGACCGAATTTCGCATTCCTACCAAACATAGTCTGTGGGTGGAAACACCCTGGGAAAATGTGCTGGCGTGCGGGGATTGGGTGGGATGTGATTCACCGGCGATGTGGATGGAACGCAGCGTGGTATCGGCAATGGAAGCGGCGAATCATGTGATCCGGGCGAACGGCGCGGAACCGTTTGCAATTATTCCGCCACGCAAACCGGAAGCGCTGGCGCGCGTGATGGGCGGCGTGGTACGCGCCGGGCGAAAAGTGTTCGGGCCGGTGATCCGGTTTATTGTGCATCCGATTGGGAAGCGGTAGGGTTCGCGCTTGACATTTAAATCTATTTCGATATACTTCTAAATAGATAGGTATCGAAATAGGTGCAACTATGACGCAAGAAGAACTCAATGTGCTCCTGGCATTTTTCAAGGCGCTGTCGGATGAAAGCCGCCTGAAGATGGTCGGGCTGCTCAGCCAGCGCGAATATGGGGTGGGCGAACTGGCGGCGATCCTCGGTTTGAAAGAGCCAACGGTGTCGCACCACCTGGCGCGGCTGAAAGAACTTGATCTGGTGCGGATGCGCGCGGATGGCAATAACCGCTATTATGTGCTCAACCGCGATACGCTCGACGCGATGAATAAACGGCTGTTCAGCAGCGAACAGATTGCGTCGTGGGTGCCAGAGATCGACGGCGACGAATACGCGCAAAAGGTGTTCGCGGATTACTTTGAAAATGGGCGGTTTAAACAACTGCCGTCCAAACTCAAGAAGTTTCTCGTCATTCTGCGCTGGATCGCGGCGAAGTTCGAGCCGGGAGTCCAGTATACGGAAAAGCAGGTGAACGAGATTCTCAAACAGTACGTCGACGACTATGCCAGCGTGCGGCGCGAACTGATCGATTTTCACTACCTGTGCCGCGATAGTGGCGGTGGTGTGTATTGGGTGAATGAAGATCGAACCGATTAAGGGTTGGGGTAGAGGGCAGTGATCTCTACCCCAACACGCTTAACTGTGCTGCGGCTGTGGAAGGACGCCAAGCTGACGCAGCATGCCCAGCGTATCCCAAACATGCCACAAATCGGTTGACTGGCCGTTTTGCATCCGCACAAAATGCATATGCTGGATGGAAACGGTGCGGCCTGTCGGCGGGATGCTGCTGCCCGGAATAAAGTTCAACGGGCCAAGCTGGGTTCCGGTCATGGTCGAGCGAAAGGCCACCGTATCGCCTTCGGCTAACATCTCGTGAATCTCAAAATGCAAATCGGGGAAGGCAGTACGCATTGCTCTTACCACCTGACGGAGATGTTGGCGAAAATCGGTTCTGTCCGCTTCCTGATGATCGGTGCTGCCGATTGCAACCTGCTCATCGATGAAAGACAGATCACCCTGGTTGAAAACACGTTCCATAAAGTCCCAACAGGCTGCTTTGTTCGCTTCGTTGATCATAGTATCACTCTTTTCAATGTAGTTGGACTATATCGAATGAAACTATGATATAATGAATTTATGGAAAATGTCAAGCCACTTACTCACCGACAGCGCCAAGCGCTAGAGACCCAAAAACTGATTATTGAGGCGGCCCGCGAACTCTTTGTGGAGCAGGGGTACGGAAACACGACGATTGACGCCATCAGCACGAAGGCCGGAGTCGCGGTCAGCACGGTTTATGCGATCTACAAAAACAAACGCGGCATCCTCAAGGCTATCCGCGAAGAATGGCACCAACAGTCGGGCCAGCGAGACATCTACCAACAGGCGATCCAGGAAACTGATCCGCAGCGGTGCCTAGAACTTGCTGCACATGCGACGAGACAGCAGTGGGAAGTCGGAGCCAGCATGACGGCTATCTACAACAGCGCGGCGGCAGTTGACGCGGAAGCGGCGTCGGAACTGCGAGAAGCGCTGCATGGACGGCGGGCCAATATCGAACGGTTTATTCATGCGGCGCTGCCTCGCTTTCGAGCCGATCTGAGTCCAGAATGTGCGAGTGCGATCTATCTGGCGCTGACGCGGACGGAAGTATATCAAGAACTGGTCGCTGGGCATGGCTGGTCGGCGGATGATTATGAAACATGGCTGGCCGACACTTTAAAGCAGCAGTTCCTCTGATACCCCCGCC
>CAYYNB010000282.1:3250-4641 GCA_964472565.1 uncultured Anaerolineaceae bacterium | reverse complement strand
CCCCCATGCCCATCGCCATGACCGCCGATGATGACGCCTTCCAGGGGCCAGCCAATGCCCCCGTGACCATCATTGAGTTTTCCGACTTCCAGTGTGGCTACTGTGGCCGTTTCTATTTCAACACCCTGATCCCGCTTCTGGAATAATATCCGGATGAGGTGTAGTTCGTCTACCGTGACTTTGTGATCTTTGGCGAAGACTCCCAACGGGCTGCTGTCGCCACCGAATGCGCCGAAGAACAAGGCAAATTCTGGGAAATGCACAATTCGATCTTTGAATCTAACGCGCAAGATGAACCCCCGGCCCTCAGTGAAGAAACCCTCGTCAGTCTGGCGGGCGATCTCAACCTCGATACCGACGCCTTTCAGCAGTGTCTGACCAGTGGCAAATACGCCGCTGAAGTCGCCAAAGACTTTGAAGATGCGGTGGCTTACGGTTTTCAGGGCACCCCTGGTTTTGTGATCAACGGTGTGGTTTATGCCTTCGGTGCCCAGTCGATCGAGGTCTTTGAGCAAATCATTCAGGCCGAATTAGAGAAAGCTGCCAGCTAACAGTTGGAATTGGGCCAAACAGACCGTTGACCCATCATGAAGGAAGCGGTATAATCCGCCCGTTCAAACAAGAAAACAACCTGGCAGCCCGCCCAGATGATAAGGAAGAGGAGTACGTTCCATGACGACCGGCAGCACACCAACCACCATTGAAGAACTACGCCCCAAAATGAAGTTCGAAGGCACTGTCAAAAAGATTGAGCTGTATGGGGCACTGGTAGATATTGGTGTTGGTCGCAATGGCCTGCTCCATATCTCACAGATTTCGAACGAACACGTCAAAAATGTAAGCGATAAACTGCAAGAAGGCCAGACTATCGAAGTTTGGGTGCAGGAAGTTGATCGCAAAAAAGGCCGCATCAGCCTGACCATGATCGAACCTGCGGCCCTCGGCTGGAACGAAATCGCCGTGAACAATGTGTACACCGGCAAAGTCGTCCGCATGGAAAAATTCGGTGTCTTCGTAGACATCGGCGCGGAACGCCCCGGTTTGGTTCACGTCTCCGAACTGGCTAAGGGTTACATCGGCGATCCTTCCGAAGTCGTCAAAGTCGATGACGAACTGGAAGTCAAGGTGATCGAAGTCAACCGCCGCAAAAAGCAGATCGACCTCAGCGTGCGCGCCCTCGAACAGCCCGATAAAGTCGAAGCCGAAGAAGAAGACGAAAGCCTGCCGACCGCTATGGAACTCGCCCTGCGTCAGGCAATGGGCGATGCCGGTATCCAGATGCCCCCGCGCGGCACCGATAAAAAGCGCAGCAAGAAGCAGCGCCGTCACCAGGAACGCGAAGATATTTTCCTGCGCACGCTTCAACAGCACAGCCGCGATTAGTTTTTTTC
>CAYYNB010000282.1:0-3150 GCA_964472565.1 uncultured Anaerolineaceae bacterium | reverse complement strand
GCGAAGATATTTTCCTGCGCACGCTTCAACAGCACAGCCGCGATTAGTTTTTTTCCAGAACCAATCGAAACGGGCGATCTTCTCGCCCGTTTTTTGTTTCCCCTGCCCCTACCCCTTCCCGCAATCAGGAAGGGGCCGGGGCACGTTTTTCTTGACGTGAGGGGTGAACCCGACCTAATGCCGCAGCCGCGCCATAAATCGCCACCACCGCATGCTGCCGAGAATGAACAGAATGCTGATCAGCACCGCGGACATCATACACCACTGGCACCACTTATCCAGTACCGTGCCCTCGATCAACGACAGGTACACCGAAAACATCACGCCGAACAGCCCAAACACCACCGCCAGCGTTTTGCCATACTCCGCCAGAATCGGCAGTTGATCTTCCATCAGCACGGTGCCCAGAATAGCGATATACCCCAGCAGCCCCAACACCGCGACAGGCATGCCGAGCGTCTTGGAATACGCGCTGGTTTGCACCGCCTCACAGTCAATCGACCCCGTATCCAGGCACGCCGTATTATTACCGGTCACTTCCGCCCAGGACAGGTAGCCCGCTACAAAAATACCCACGACGGCCAAAACCACCATCGCCACACGTTCCCATTCCCAGGGTTTTGTTTCGTATTCCTGTCGCGCTACTTTAACCTTAGTCACCGTCTTCCTCCACTTGGTTAGAAAAAATGTGCCGCATCTTCTACCTTATAATGGTACAATATACCTCAAAATAGCATTATTTTCCCCAAAATACATTGCAGCGCCTATTTTTGATAGTTATACTTTAGGAATAGTTGCCGTCTGAAGGGGCTTACACCGTGCAGACCAGCGTCATCGACCTGACTCAAATCTACCAATCCTTGCCGGACCTGTCGCGGAATGATCGGCTGTTGATCGAACGCGCCTTTGATCGGGCGCGTTTGGCCCACGACGGCATGTTCCGCAAATCCGGCCAACCCTACATCATCCACTGTGTGGCCGTCGCCCAAATTCTGGCCGAAATGCGCCTCGACGCCACCACCATCGCCGCCGCCCTGCTCCATGATGTCGTTGAAGATACCGGCATCACGCTGCCCGACATCGAACGCGAATTTGGCTCCAAAATCGCCGAACTGGTCGATGGCGTCACCAAACTGAAACAGCTCCCGACGGGCGTTGAAGGTATGCACGGCGGCAAAGCCGGTGATCGCGAAATGGAATATCTGCGTAAGATGTTCCTGGCGATGGGGTCCGATTTCCGTGTGATCCTCATCAAGCTGGCGGACCGCCTGCACAACATGCGCACCCTCGGTTATATGCCGCCCCATAAGCAGATCCAAAAATCCCGCGAAACCCTGGAAATTTTCGCCCCCATCGCCAACCGTCTCGGCATCTGGCAGATCAAATGGGAACTCGAAGACCTCGCCTTCCGCTACATCGATCCCATCCGCTACCGCGAACTCGCCACCATGCTCGACGAGCGCCGCTCGGACCGCGAAGCCTATCTCAAGCGAACCAGCACCTTCATCCGTGAGCAGTTCGGCAAAGAAAGCCTTGTGGCCGAACTCAAAGGCCGCCCCAAACACATCTACAGCATTTTTAAGAAGATGGAGCGTAAACACCTCCCCTTCAACCAGATTTATGATGTCCGGGCGCTGCGCGTCATCGTCAACACCGTGCCGGAGTGTTATCAGGCGTTGGGCATCATCCACAACATTTTCCACGCCATCCCCGGCGAATTCGACGACTACATCTCCTCCCCCAAAGAAAATTCCTATCGCAGTCTGCACACCGCCGTTCTCGACAAAGAAGGCAAAACCCTCGAAATCCAGATCCGCACGCGTGAAATGGACGAGGAAGCAGAATACGGTATCGCCGCCCACTGGCGCTACAAAGAGCAGCGCGCCAGCAGCCACACCGATAACGCCCTCGAACGCCGCCTGGAACGTCTCCGCCGCATGATGGACGATGCCCGCGAAGACAACACCGACGATCAGGACGCCAACGGTTTTGTCCAGAACGTGCTGGAACAAATCAGCCGTGAGCGCATTTACGCCTTTACGCCCAAAGGGGACATCATCGATCTGCCCGAAGGCGCAACCCCCATTGACTTCGCCTACCACATCCATACCGAAGTCGGCCACCGCTGCCGGGGCGCGAAAATTCACGGGCGCTTGGTCGGGCTGGATTATCCGATCAAAAATGGGGATCGCGTCGAAATCCTGACCGCCAATCGCGGCGGCCCCAGTCTGGACTGGCTGAATACCGATCTCGGTTTTACCAAAACATCCCGCGCCCGCTCCAAAATCAAGCAGTGGTTCAAGCGCCGGGACCGCGACAAAAGTATTGCCGACGGCAAAGAAGTCCTGGATCGCGAACTGCGCAAGCTCGGCATGGGTGCCCTCAACCGCGAAGAATTAGCCGCCCAGATGGGTTTTGCCCACGCCGAAGATTTTATGGCAGCGGTGGGCTACGGCGATGTCACCGGGGCGCAGATCAGTTCCCGCCTCTTGGATGTTGAGCGCCGCGCCGCCGAAGCGGAACGCCTCGAACGCCTGGAAGCCACCGTCGCGCGCGGCACCGAACCGGTCCGCCCCGAAGGTTTCCGCATCGATGAAACGGGCGGCTTGCTGGTAGCCCTGGCTCGCTGCTGCAATCCCACCTATGGCGATGAAATCGTCGGGTTTATCACGCGCGGCAAAGGCGTCACCGTCCATCGTTCCGATTGCAAAAACATCCTCAACACCAGCGAACCCGAACGGATCATCAACGTCACCTGGCCGCCCAGCAATTCCCAGACCTATCCCGTTCCGGTGTTGATTGTGGCCTATGACCGCGAAGGGCTGATGCGCGACATCGGCGCGGTCATTGCCGACGAAAATATTAATATGTCCAACGTCAACATCAGCACCCGGCAGAATATCGCCACCTTCGAAGTCACGATGGAGATTCAGGACATCAAACAGCTTTCGCGCATTCTCGCCAAAATCGAACACCTGCCGAATGTCGTCGAAGCATTCCGCCGTATCGCCGTCTAGAAGGAACCATCATGACCCATCGTATTCTGGTTTTATGCCTCAGTCTGCTGATTCTCGCCGCCCTTGCCTGTTCCACCTTCCGCGCCCCTGGTGATCCTGCGCCCACTCGCCCCCCAACCCTGACGCCGACGCT
>CAYYNB010000281.1:0-4866 GCA_964472565.1 uncultured Anaerolineaceae bacterium | reverse complement strand
CCTCCCGGCCTCCTTTCCCCGCACGCGGAGAAAGGAGGGGCAGGGCGCAGCAAGCCGCGCCTCTACAAACCGTCTGTATTTCGGATATTTTCTGCCGAAAAACGGCTTAAGTTGATACCAATTGGGTACCCCTACCAAAAGATCATGCCGCCCGCATCAGGTGTACCGGGAAACCAGGGAAGGTGGAGTTCAGGGTTGGGTGGGGTCGGAGAGCCAGTAGCACTGGCGGCGGGCCTCCTCGTCGAGAGATTTGACCGCATCGTAATAGGCGAGCTGCAATTCCTCGGCGGATTGGTAACGGGCGGCGGGGTCTTTTTCCAGGGCCTGCAACAGAACGGCCTGCAAGCGGCGGGGAAACTGTGAATGCAGGGTGCGGGGCAGGGGCACGGGCTGATCGACGTGGGCGAGGGCGGTCATCTGGGGATTACGGCCCTTAAAAGGCAGTTGGCCGAGCAGCAGTTCATACATAATGACGCCCATCGAATAGAGGTCAGAGCGGATGTCGGGAGGCGTACCCAGCGCGACTTCGGGAGCCATGTATTCAGGCGTGCCGACGGAGACTCCGGTCGCGGTCAGGGTGATGTCAACGCCGGGACGTTTGCCCAGGCCGAAATCACCTAAAAAGACGTGGTTTCCTTCGCCGCGCTTTTCGATCAGGATATTACCCGTTTTGAGATCACGGTGGAGCACCTGATTGGCGTGTCCATAGCCCAGCGCATCGGTGACGGGGCGGATGATCTGCCACGCGGTCAGCGGCGTAAAGGTGCGGTGTTGCATGATGGTTTCGAGGGACGGGCCGCGTACAATCTGCATCACAATATAAATATAGTCCTGCCACCTGCCGAAGGTATAGACCGGAATCAGATGCGGGTGGCGCAGCGTGATCATCAGTTGGGCTTCGCGCTGAAAACGCTGGCGGAAATTGTCGTCCAGGGCATATTCGGGCAGCATCACCTTGATGGCGGCGGGAAGCTGGGAATCGACTGCATGCGCCTGATAAACGCGCCCCATGCCCCCGGCACCGATAAGCGAATCAACAATATAGCCGCTGAGATTTTGGCCGATGAGTAGATGATCCACCGCGCACCTGCCTTGATTTGAAGATGCTATTGCGCCCATTATACAATGCCCCTTTTATTTGCGTCTGTGCAATAAGGCCGCGCCAAGATTTTCTTTACCCCTTCCCTCAGGGAAGGAGAGTCAAACCGTAATCTAAGACGCGCCTGATCAAGGATTAGTTCCTATGGGGACAGCATACCATTGAGAGGGGCGGGCGAGGCCCCCAGGAAGTGGGGGATTGAACCCCGGCCTGCTGCGGTGAAAAAACTGTCAATGGGCGCGATCAGCGGAGGAGGGCGAGGGCCACACCTAACATCGAGGCAAGGATGCCTATCAGCCAGAAGCGCTGGACGACCTGGGTTTCGCTCCAGCCGAGCAGTTCAAAATGATGGTGGATGGGAGCCATGCGGAACAGGCGGCTGCCATGTGTCAGGCGGACATAGCCGATTTGCAGGATGACGCTGATCACCTCGGACATGGGGATGATGGCGATCAGCGGGAGGAGCAGCCATTGGCCGGTCATCAGGGAGACGGTGCCGAGCGCCGCACCCAGGGCCAGCGATCCGACATCACCCATAAACATCTGAGCGGGATGGGCGTTGTACCAGAGGAAACCGAAACAGGCACCCACAACGATAAAACAGAACTGGACCAGAAAGGTCTGGCCCTGTAAGTGGGCGATCACGCCATAGGCGGCAAACGCGCTGGCGGTGATGATGCCGGAAAGCCCATCGAGGCCATCGGTAAAATTAACGGCATTGCTGGCGGCGACGATGATAAAAATGGCGATGGGAATCCAGATGAGGGGCGGGAGTTCGATAAAGTCGGGATAGAGCGGGAGAAAGACACCATTGGCATTCTGGAAGCCGCCCTGGACATAGGCCATTGTGGCCGCCACGATCAGGGCCAGCACGATCTGCCCGGCGAACTTGGTGCGGGCGCGGATGCCTTCGCCACGCTCACGCAGGCCGCGAATCCCTTCGATGTCATCGATGGCACCCAGCAGCCCAAAACCGACCAGCACAAAAAGGGGTAACAAAATACTGGAACCTGTCAGCGATTCCTGCACCAGACGGGCGATGTTCAGCCCTAAGGTGAGCAGGATGACAGGGACCAGGATCAGGATGCCGCCCATAGTGGGCGTGCCCATTTTGACGAAATGGCTTTTCGGCCCGGTTTCTCGGATTTGTTTGCCGATTTTCAGAAGCCGCAGCGTTTTGACAAAGGGACTGCCCCAGATGGCTGTCAGCAGGAAGGTGATGGCGCCCAGCGTGAGCGCAAAAGGTACATCAGGCGTCATCGCCATTCCCAAACCGATTGATTACTGAGAATACGCCGGATTTGATCGGGAAAACGATCCGGATCAAGCGGCTTGCCCAAAAAACCATCAAAACCTGCATTACGTGCCTTGTTCATTTCGTCTTCGCTGGCTTCGGCAGTGACGGCAACGACGCGAGTTTCAGCCAAACGCGGATGACTGCGAATCTTACGAAGGGCCTGGTAGCCATCTTCGTAAGGGAGCCGGATGTCCATCAAGATCAGATCAAGACGGGGCAGCGTATCGGCAAACTGGACAACCTGCCAGCCACTGGTTTTCCACTCGCAATGATTGACCCCCATATGCGCCAGCAAACGAGCGATGAGCACGAAGTTTGGTACATTATCTTCTACAACGAGGATATGGGCCTCGTGTGGGTTGGTTGCTCCACGCTCAGAAGTATTCTGAACGCCCATAACAATCTCCCTTGTTAAGCTGCGCCAATATTTTCCTTACCCCTTCCCTCAGGGAAGAGGAGTCAAACTGGAAGAATGGTTTCCTGAGACGGTCTTAGGCTTGTCGCAGGATAAACCCCATCTTTAATTTTAGTAATATTCTACATTCAATGTCGATAGTAACAGGTGACGCGATTCCTGTCCAGTTAGTATTCCCGGTTGAGGGGATCGCCACCCCGTGCTACCAATTCATACCGCGTATTGTCGGGCATGATCTCCATTATGACAACTAGACGCTCGACCAGTTCCTGAAAAACGGGGGCGGCGGTTTTGCTGCCCCAATAACCCGATGGACGATCCAGCTTGACGATTATGGAGACTACCGGATCATCGGCGGGTAAAAAGCCAACGAATGAGGCGATGGAATGTTCCAGATCGTAGCCGGTGGCGGTTGGAATTTCCGCTGTACCTGTTTTGCCCGCGACGGTATAACCGGGCAGTTCGAAGAGGTCTTCGCTCTTCGGATTTTCGATCACCTGGACCATGATATCACGGGCGGTGTGGGCGGTCTGGGCGCTGATGGGACGGCGGGCGGCGGCGGGCTGCATCTCGTAGACCTTATCGCCGTCGATGCGCGCTTTCACGATATGCGGCTGCATGATGATGCCGTCGTTGGCGATAGCGTTCACAAAACACAACATTTGCAGCGGCGTGACCGAGACTCCCTGGCCGAAACTGGTGGTGAGGAACTGGGCTTCGTTCCAGTTGGGATTGCTCATATCGGTTAGCAGACCGGCTTCTTCGCCTTCGAGGTCAACCCCAGTGCGGCTGCCGATGCCAAAGGCTTCGAGCAGGGGGTAGACGGTGTAGGGTCCCATTTCGTAAAAAATGGTGGCGGTGCCGGTGTTCCAGGAGTTGATAAAGACATCGGCAAACATCGGATTGCCGTGCGAGATGCGGTCCCAGTTGGAAATGGTGATGCCCGCAATATTCCAGTTGCCGGGGTCCTGGTAGGTCCAGTTGAGGTCATGTGTCCCGGCTTCAAGGGCAATCGCCATTGTCACCAGTTTGAAGACCGAGCCGGGTTCATAAATGTCACTGATGGCCGGATTTTTGGCCATCTTCATATTGTCGGCGGACATATTGGTGGGATCAAAGGGTTCCATGCCACGCGTGACGTTCGCCATCGCCAGAATTTCGCCTGTGCGCGGATTCATGATCAGGATGGTGCCGCCGGTGGTCGTGGGGTCTTCGTTCACGGCTTTGGTCAGCACTTCTTCGGCCAGATTTTGAACATCACGATCAATGGTCAGCATGAGGTCGATGCCGTCGCGAACTTCGGTGGCTTCGATGTCGGCTTCTTCGAGGTTGGGGATCACACTGGTGGTGACGCGCTTGCTTTGTCCGGCGAGCAGGGTGTTATAGAAACCTTCGACGCCCCAATAACCGCGCCCGGTCAGGCTGTCGTCGGAGCCGCGATACATGCCGACGATCTGCCCGGTGAGCGCGCCCTGGGGATAGATGCGGGTCGGGATGGGGTCGAGCGTCACACCGGAGATGTCCAGTTCGGCGATTTTTTGTCCGGCATCGAACCCGACCTGGGAGGCAAGCAGCACCCAGGGGGTGTAGATGCCGTCGGCATTGGGCTGGAGCACATTGTACAGTTCGATTTCGGACATGCCGACCAGTGGGGCGAGTTCGCGGGCCACTTCTTCGTCATTGGTGACTTGATTGGGGCTGATGCCGATTTTGTATTCCACCGAATTGACGGCCAGCAGATAACCGTTACGGTCATAAATTTCGCCGCGATTGGGCAGCACATCGTAGGTCTGGGTGGTGCGGCTTTCGCTTTCGTTTTCCAGAATGGATTTGGTTTGCGGGTCCATGTAAAACTGGAAGGACAACATGCGTCCCAGCAGAATCAGGCTAATGCCGATCAGCACCACGCTGAGAATGGACAGACGTTTTTGGAGGCCCGTGTCGTTAGTCATCGCCGCTCCACTCACTTAACTGCTGTTTAAACGAATCCCACTGCATTTGCATCCAACCGCTGAAAGTGTCGTCGTAGGCGGCAATAGTCTGGGTTGGCGGCGG
>CAYYNB010000280.1:0-4873 GCA_964472565.1 uncultured Anaerolineaceae bacterium | reverse complement strand
CCGCTTTTTGGATTTTGAACCTGAGAAGTTTTACAAAGTGGGGGTTTTGTAAAACTTGGGTCAAAAACTTACCCCCCCTTGATGTTTTGAAGTTGTGAAGGTGCGATGAGACACAGATACAGCATAGCACGAATGTTCGGGTACGAATAGTCTTTCATTGGTTAACTTCGATGGTTAACTTCGATGGCGAATAATGATTGTATTACAGGGCGAACCTCACCCCCTCAGTCCCCCTCTCCAACCGAGTTGGAAGAGGGGGAAAAGCGGGCGCGGAAAGCCCACGCCCCAACGGATCGATAGATCGATCAGGCCGTTAGGGTAATACATCGTCCGTGATGGCGATGTTCAGCGAACGGGCACAGCGAAAACCGGACACGTTGTTAGCCTGATCGGGGTTGACGCCCATGCGAGACCATGTGGACAGCGGGTTCAGCCCGGCGAAGGCTGATCCGCCGCGTATGATGCGCTGCGTGCCCGTCGCCGGACCGGGCGGATTCACCACGCCATCTTCAAGCTGGTAGTAATAGGATTCGCTGAACCAGTCGGCAACCCACTCCCACGCATTGCCGCTCATATCCTGGGCACCGACCCATGACGCGCCGCCGGGGCGGCTGCCCGGTACGGCCAGTCTGCCGTTCGAGTTACCCGAATATACGACGTTATCAGGGTTGAATTCGTCACCCCAGGGATACACCCAACTGAGCGGCCCACGCGCGGCGTATTCCCATTCGGCTTCGGTGGGCAGGCGCGCGTGATAAAGCTGGCAGATGGTAGTGGCTATATCCCAGGATGCCTCGCGCGGGGTTCCGTACCAGGTTGCTGTCTGAGATAGGTTGGTGACTTCGGCAAGGCCGATCCAAAAAGGTTCTTTAAAACAGATGCGGTGAATCGGGCTTGCAAAGGGGTTCCGATTGCTGCCCATCGGAAAACAGCCAACCGGCACGAGCACCATCGGCAGCCCGTCAAATTCCCACACGAATGGCTCCCAATTTGTATTGCTGCCGGTGAAGGTTCGCGCGCGTTCGATGGCGGCGAGCAAGGCAGCCTGATCTGTCGCGGGAGTTGGGAGCGGCGGCTGGGCAGCGGCGGGGCCGCTGATTGCTCCGGCAAACAGGAGCGCTGCGCCTAGAAGGGTGATCGCCAAGATGACTCCCGCTTGCCCCAGTGTACGATAGATCGACCAGCGAGACATGACAGCACCTCTTGGGGTAGATGACGACACTGGTGTAAGTATAGTACGGATTTATGCCGCGCGCGGCCAGAGGGCGAGGCGGAAATCGCGTGGGTGAACCCCCATCCGCCCAGTCCCTTGCCGTTAACAACCAAACGCTATACCTGTCAAACAATTAAGGATGCTTGCGGAATCTATTCTTACTTAATATACTGTAATCTAGAGGTCAGATGGCAGCAGGTATGGGTAACTATGGGTTTCCAGGTCGAATGGGGCGCGGATTTACCGGTTATTGTCGCCCGTTGGGGGGAAGAATTTTCGTATGAACACGATTTTCCCGCTCAGCGCGAACAAGTCCGGCGGTTGTTAGACAGGTCAGATCAACCCGTGTATTATGTGCTGGATTTTCGGGATTACGTGCTGAATGTCCAGGAATTGATCCCGTGTTTAAACGCGGCGACACGTGAACCGCAGAGCAACTTTCACCATCCGAATGTGGAGCGGATCGTATTCGTCACCCAGTCGGCGGTGATCAAAAAAGTGGCGCAAGGGTTAACCAGCCGCATGTACGGCTCCCTCGATGTGTTGGTGGTACACAGCATAGAGGAAGCCTACGCGAATATCCAGAAGGGCGTGCGGATGGGCTAACAGGATTTTGTCCTTAGACCATTTCGGGCGGGAACTTTTCTTTATAGCGCTGGATGGATTGCAGAATAATCTGGCGGGCAGCGTCGGCCCCTTCCCAGCCTTTGGGCGTCACCTGGATGCCCTGAAGCTGTTTGTAGGTCTGGAAGAAGTGCGCCACTTCGCTGAGGAAATGCTTGGGCACGTGGTTGATGTCCAGATATTCGTCAAAAATGGGATCGGTGGCGGGCACGGCTAATATCTTGTCGTCCGGATCGCCGCGATCCAGCATATGAAAAACGGCGATAGGCCGCGCTTCGATCACGCAGCCCGCAAACGTTGGCTCGTTGACCATCACCAGAATGTCCATCGGGTCGCCATCTTCGGCAAAGGTCTGGGGGATGAGGCCGTAATCGCTGGGATAGTGCATCGGGCTGTAAAGCACGCGGTCCAGCTTGATCACCCCGGCTTTTTTGCTGTATTCATATTTATTGCGGCTCCCTTTGGGAATTTCCACAATGCAGTAAACCGTATGGGGGACTTGCGGCCCGGTGGGGAGACTGTGCCATAGATTGATCATGTATTTGTCCTCGCTGTGTGTGGTTGCCTGCCAGTGATTATCGGCTAAGGGCGGGGCAAAGGCCACCATCATTTCGATTATTTTGAGAATAAGAAACGTGTCAGGGGTATTCACAGGTAAATTTATAGGCACTAAGTAGGATACAAATACTATTTGATTGACGGGCCGTTATTTCTGAGTAATATGATAGTTAGATTTATTTATATTTTCACCCTGGAGAGGGAGATTTCATGGCACGCTGTGGTGCAGACACACAAGTTTTAGGCGCGGTAGCCGTTTCAGTTCTGGGAACAAGCCGGGCCGACGAACTCAAGCCCTATTTTGAGAAGTACGGCCTCTCAAGCTACGATCCCACGCATTATTACCCGGTTGAACCGCTGCTGCATATGGTGAATGACATTGTGGCGGAACGGCAGGGGATGGACAGCACGTTCGATTTTGTCAGCCTGGGCATCGCCAACGGCATGTCGATCCCGCTGCCGCCCGAAGTCGATACGATGGAAAAATGGCTGGGCGTGTGGATGGACCGGCACCCCATGCTGTATAAGGGATCGGACATCGGCTATGTGAAGGTCGAAAAGCTGGGTGAACATCATTTCCGGGCGCGGGTGCGCTGGCCCTGGGTAGACGACATCACGTATGGGACGATCTACGGCATGTGCCGCCGCTTTTTGACGCATGGGGAGCATTACACCGTCTGGTATGATCCCGACTGCGTGCGCGCCGACAAGGGCGGGCAGGATACGGTGATCCACGTGCAGTGGTAAAAACAGGGGGCGAACACCCCCTTTTATATGCCGGCGGCTGGATCAAAAAAAGGGCAGGATGATGCATCCGCCCTTTTTTCGTTGATAGTCTAAGGGTCTAGTCCTGATCCGGCACAGAGGGACGATCCGAACCGCGGAAGCCGGGCGCAGGCCGCACGACGGCGTTATCTTCGCCGCGAATGTAGGCTTCGGTCCGATTCTTGGCGATGTCGTCGGGAATCTGGACGGGCGGCGACTTCATGAAGTAGGAAGCCGGGGCTTCGAGCGTCCCGCACAGGCCGCGATCCAGGCCGAGCTTGGCGCAGCGCACCGCGTCGATGACCACACCGGCGCTGTTGGGGCTGTCCCACACTTCGAGCTTCAGTTCGACGTTCAGGGGCACATCACCGAAGGTCTGGCCTTCGAGCCGGATGTACGCCCATTTGCGGTCGGTCAGCCAGGCGACATAGTCGCTGGGGCCGATGTGGACATTCTCTTCGGTCATGCCGCCGGGCACCTGGCTCGTAACCGCGTTCGTCTTGGAGATCTTCTTGCTTTCCAGGCGTTCGCGTTCCAGCATGTTATAGAAGTCCATATTGCCGCCGACGTTAAGCTGGCTGGTGCGCATCAGCCGCACGCCGCGATCCTTGAACAGGTTCGCCAGCACGCGGTGAACAATCGTCGCCCCGACCTGCGATTTGATGTCGTCGCCAATGATCGGCAGGCCGCGCTCGGCAAAACGATTCTGCCAGTAGGGTTCGCGCCCGATGAAAACCGGGATGCAGTTCACGAAGGCGCAGCCCGCGTTCAGAATCTGCTCGACATACCACTTGGTGGCCTGCTCGCTGCCGACGGGCAGATAGTTGACCACCACATCGGTTTTGGTTTCCTTGAGGATATTCACGATGTCGGCGGTAGCACCCGGCGCTTTGGTGATCTTCTTGAGCAGGTACTTCCCCAGCCCATCGTGCGTCATGCCGCGATGCACGGGCACGTTCAGGTGCGGCACATCGGTGAACTTGATGGTGTTGTTCTGGCTGGCCCAGATCGCTTCGCTCAGGTCTTTGCCGACCTTTTCAATATCAATATCAAATGCGGCACTGAACTCAATATCCCGAACATGATACCCGCCGAGAACGGTGTGCATCAGGCCCGGAATACGGGTTTCGGGGTCGGCATTTTTATAATATTCGACACCCTGCACGAACGAATTCGCACAGTTGCCGACGCCAATAATGGCGACACGTACTTTATCTGACACAAAGACCTCCATAGGTTCATACACATTTGAGGGAACCGGGCCAGTTTACCGCGAGTCCGCTTGAATCTCAAATTATTTAACCCCACCGTCCAACAAACGATGCACCGCCCCCGCCGAATCGCGCCGCCACAGCCGGAGCAGCAGCGCGAACAACACCATATCGATCACCACGTGCGCCGCGATAGGTGCCCATAATCCGGCCCGCCATTGGGCCAGCCCGCCCAGAACCAGCCCGGCCACCGTCGCATAAATAAAATAGGCGCGCGTCAGGCTGTGCAGCGCCCCAAACAACACCGACGTGATCAGCAGGCCGCAGGTCGGTTGCAGCGCCCCCCGGAACAGAATCTCTTCAGGAAAACCGGCGATGATGCCCAAAAGGACGGCATGGCGGTAGGTCAGCGCGTCCATATCCAGCGTCTCCAGCAGCAGGTCCGTGAGGCGCTGGACCGCGGGTAGAGAGGCCTGCTCCAGCCACGCCCCCCGGGCGAAGG
>CAYYNB010000279.1:0-4914 GCA_964472565.1 uncultured Anaerolineaceae bacterium | reverse complement strand
GTAGGGGATGCGCGTCTACCCTTCGCTATTTCGTTATTGCCGATAAAGTCTATTATATCATCCATACTGACATATTCCAGATAGGCTGTATTCGTTTTTGCGGCTACTTTTTCTTTTTGACAGGTGTAGAAACCAGCCAATCCTTATGGTTTCCTTCCGATGGAGGATGATGATGTTTAAAAAACGTACGTTCTTTTCTACAATCACCATACTGACGGTTCTTTTGATTGCCGTGCAAATACCAAACGCCTTCATGACCGCGCCAGCACCAACGGCCGCTTTGGCCCAGTCTGTCCCCGATTGCGGGACCGACCCGATAACGCTCAACGCCTACTTCGAGACAGGATTTGACATCCCATTCAAACTTGCTGAAGAGTTCACCAATCAGTACCCCAATGTGACCTGGGACATCAAGCAGGACCAGTTCACAAATCTCATCAACTCAACGCCGCGCCTGCTCTCTGGCGACAATCCCCCAGACCTCATCCGGCTGCCAACAATGGTTTCGTTTGCCGAGCAGGGATTGCTCATGAACCTTGACGATTATGCTGCTGCTTTCGGCTGGAATGAGTGGCCTGTGCCTCAGCTCAATCAGAACCGTGTCGCGGAAGATGGCACTCGTGGCTCCGGCGAACTCTTTGCTATGGGCCTCAACTACAGCCTGACCGGCATCTTCTACAACAAAGAGTTGGCGGCTCAGATCGGGATGACCGAACCACCCGCGACGCTGGCCGAGTTCGAAGACCTGCTCGCTAAGGCGAAGGATGCCGGACTGCTCCCAATCATGCAGTGGGGCAGTGCCAAGAGTGGTATGGGACTTGCCTTCCCACTTCAGGCGCTCATGGCGTCCGTCGGCCCAGTCGAGCCGATCAATGACTGGATTTTCCAGAAACCTGATGCCACAATCGACACGGAGTCAAATTTAGTCGCTGCTCAGCACCTGGAGCAGTGGATCAAGAACGGTTACTTCCCCGAAGACATCAACGCGATCGAGTACACCGATGCGAATGCCCGCTTCACCCAGGGTGAGGGTGTCTTCATCTTCAACGGTGACTGGCAGAATCCGGGATACGATAAGGATATGCCGGGAAACATCGGATTCTTCCTGATGCCGCCCGCTGAGGCCGGTGGATCGCCTGCTGCCATGTCCGCTCCGCTGACATACGGCATCGCCGCCAAGGCTAAACACGCGGACTGCGCGGCATTTTTCTTCAACTGGGTTGCGACCAACGAAGTGGCACGCCAGATCAATGTCGATATCGGCGGGTCCAATCCCGGCGGTCCGTCGGGTCTTGAGATGCCGTCAGTCGCTGAAGGTTCAGTCACTGAAGAGACGCTCGCTGCGGGTGTGGTTGTTGGCGAGGCTGGTACGTCGATGGACTTCATCGCCAATGCGACGAGTGCAATCTTCGCTCAGGGATGGACGCCCGAACTCCAGAAGATGGTCGGTGGTCGGCAGGATGCCGCCGGTCTGCTCGAGGCTGTGCAGGCAGAATACGAGATGGAACTCTCTTATTAGTAGTTGTGGCAGGCGCAGGGGCTATCTCCTGCGCCTGCCAAATCGACGGTGACAATGATGATGAAATCTGATAACCGCTCCGCGTCTCTCGCGCTTTCCCGCGCCACGTTCCTTAGCAAAGTGGTCCGCCGGGAGACCATTATCGGTTGGTTGTTCGTTCTGCCCGCGCTGGCGATGTATGCGATATTTGTGTTATATCCTTTTGCGTTAAGTATCCGGTACTCGTTCTATCGCTGGAACGGCATCGGCCCTATGAAATGGGTAGGGCTTGATAATTACGAAATCGTGATGGATGTTCCCAATCTGGTGGGGACGATCTCCAATGCATTTAATCTGGTCGTATATTTCAGCTTCATTCCGGTGGCGCTTGGGCTTGTTGTCGCGAGCATCATGCACCGCGTGACGACTGGACGGTTTGGAGAAGTAGCCCGGACTGTGCTGTTCCTGCCCCAGGTCATTCCGCTCGTTGCCGCCGGGATCATTTGGGGCTGGCTGTTGGCTCTTCCTGGTCTGCTCAATCAAATCCTTAAGTTTATTGGTCTCGGCGAATACACACGCGCCTGGCTCGGTGATTTCGATTGGGCACTTCCGGCGGTCGGTTTCATCGGTATCTGGGTTCTGTTGGGCTTCTGCACCGTTCTGCTCTGGACTGGCATGACAAAACTCGACCCATCCCTCTATGAGTCCGCACGAATCGATGGCGCTGGCTGGTTCACAGAGTTCGTCAGGATTACCGTCCCGCTTCTCAGGCAAGAGATCGGTGTGTGCCTCACCGTCACAGTCATCGCCGCGCTGGCGGCCTTCGATATCGTCTACGTTTCGACGGCTGGCGGCCCCGGCAACTCGACGGCGGTTCCCGGAATCCAGATCTATATCCTTGCCTTCACTCAGCAACGGATTGGCCTGGCGTCTGCACTGGCTGTGATGCTTATGGCGTTGGTCTTGATCGTTGTCATACCCATCCAACGTCTGAGCCGGGAGAACAGGTAATGAAGATTAGTCGCGGTGAACTCTGGGCAGGCCGGACGCTCCTCATTGGGCTGATGACGATCACGATTCTGCCTTTCATTAGTATTTTCATGACGGCGCTGCATCCGTCGGGCACGGTACCCGGCGGCCTCGAATGGCCCGATGATCCGCAGTGGGGCAATTTTGCGGAAGCATTCAGGGTTGCAGATATGCCCAAGCTCCTCGCTTCAAGCACATATATTGTTCTGGCCGTTGTGCCTATCTCGCTTGCCATCTCGACAATGGCGGGTTTTGCTATTGGACATCTGCGGATCCCCGGCTCGCGTCTCCTCCTGTTTCTGTTTGTATTCGGGTTGACCCTTCCTTTTACGGGAATCATCGTTCCTCTCTACTACCTTGAGCGTGATTTGGGGATCTACAACACCCGGTTCGCAATCGTGCTGCCGTTGATCGGCTTATATATGCCGTTCGCGGTGTTCTGGATGCGCACACATTTTGTCAACATGCCTGCCGAAATCACGGAAGCGGCGCGTGTCGATGGCGCAAGCACATGGGGCGTCTTCTGGCGCATCCATCTTCCGCTTGCCCGTGCGCCAATGGCATCGCTCGGAATCCTGATGTCCGTCTGGACGTGGAACCAGTTTCTGATCGCGCTCGTGCTGGTGGAAGACCCGACACAGCGAACGATGGCCGGTTCACTGGGCGCATTCCAGGGCCACTATGCGACTGATGTCCCCTTGTTGTGCGCTGGAACAATTCTGATTGTACTGCCGACTCTGGTGTTATTTGTGCTGTTCCAACGCCAGATGATCACGGCGCTGCTCCAGGGATCCGTCAAGGGTTAGAGTAGCGGGATGCCGATGAAAAACCAAGTCCATTTGATCACGTACTCGAATCGCCTGGGTGGTTCCACACTGAACAATCTGCGTAAGACCCTGGCTGGTCCCTTTGAAGGATTGTTTGCTGGGGTGCATATTCTGCCGTTTTTCCTGCCTGTCAACGGGGCAGATGCAGGTTTTGATCCAATCGATCATAAGCTGGTCGATCCGGCTGTGGGTACCTGGCAGGATATTCAAGACTTGGGAGAGCAGATCGATATTACTGCCGATTTGATCGTAAATCATATTTCCATCCATTCCCCACAATTCAAGAATTTTCTTCAACAGGGGGAATCTGCTCTGGACAAGGAAATATTTCTGACGTACAGCGACGTGTTCCCACAAGGCGGGACAGAACAGGATTTAGTCAGCATCTATCGGCCACGTCCGGGTTTGCCTTTCACGAAGTACCTGATTAACGGACAACCCCGCATGTTGTGGACAACATTTACCAGTGAGCAGGTAGATGTTAATGTGAATTCCGGGGCAGGATGGCAATACCTGCAATCCATCATGGATACATTCGCGAAGCATAACGTGCGAACGGTGCGATTAGATGCGGTAGGGTATGCCTGCAAAAAGCAAGGCACGAATTGCTTCATGATACCGGAGACATATCAGTTTATTCAAAGACTTTCTCGCGAGGCAAAGGCACGCGGAATGGAAGTGTTAGTGGAAATTCACTCACACTACCAAAGTCAGATCGATATAGCGACACAAGTGGACCGTGTTTATGATTTCGCCTTGCCGCCTTTGCTGTTACATGCTATCTACCGAGGGACAGCCCGGTATTTGAAGCGCTGGCTCGAAGTCAGCCCACGAAACGCGGTCACTGTGCTGGATACTCATGATGGCATCGGCGTAATTGATGTGGGACCGGGCATCGTGAATGGCCTCTATACCGATGGTATCCTTCCTGAGAGTGAAATCGACGAATTGGTGAACACCATTCACCAGCGAAGTCAGGGTGAAAGCCTCAAGGCGACCGGGAATGCAGCCAGCAACCTGGATTTGTATCAGGTCAACTGCACCTTTTATGATGCGCTGGGGAGACAAGACGGTGACTATTTGCTGGCACGCGCACTGCAATTCTTTGCCCCAGGAATACCGCAAGTGTATTACGTCGGCCTGCTGGCGGGTCATAACGATGTTTCTCTGTTGGAAAAGACCGGCGTAGGGCGTGACATCAATCGTCATGCATTTTCCGAGGAGGAAATTCCCCAGCAAATGCAGCGCGCTGTGGTACAAGGATTATGCCGTCTGATCCGGTTTCGGAATTCTCATCCGGCGTTTAATGGTGAATTCCGCATCCTGGATTCTTCTGCCGATACAACATTATGCATTCGTTGGTCGGCGGGACCAGAATGGGCAGAACTGGATGTAGATTTTCAGGCACGAACATTCCGAATTACATATTCGGAAGGAGGTCAATGCCGCGAGTTAGATTCCAGCGCAGTCATGGAATCTTAGGCCATTCCAAGAAAATAATGCTTCCATTCATCTGGTTTGACTCTCCTTCCCTCAGGGATGGGGTCAAGAAAATCTTGG
>CAYYNB010000278.1:0-4958 GCA_964472565.1 uncultured Anaerolineaceae bacterium | reverse complement strand
TCTCCGGCGTGTGAGGAGCCAGGTTTTACCTGGCGACCCCCTCCGGGCAGACAGCGGCAGTCGTGCATCGCCCATACCGGCGCGCACACCGCAGTCGTGCACATCGCATAACACGCCCGGATGGGGGGGCGGTCAACGCCGCACGGCGTTGACTGGGCTGGCTGCGAGGCCAGCCCGAAACGCGCACATGCACGACAACAACTCCAAGCACGACCCCGAAACTCCAGTACAATATCGAAAGACAAATACACGGATATCCGTGAGGTGAAAAAATGATGCATGCACTCCTTAGTCTCATGCTGCTCGTTGTGACACAAGGATGTCTTATGCAGCCATCTACCGATGAATTGGATCTGGCCCGGTCTGCCGCCCAGGCGTTTTGTCGCGAGTTCGAGTTCCCCGCCGAAAAGATCAGCGACCTGGATGGCCCGCCCATCTCTGCTCCCGTTTCCCTGGATCATGATGGGCGCTCCGTTACCTCGTACCGCTGGTTAGGCGGCGGGCGAGGAGACTATATCGTTCAAGTTGAAATCTATCAGGATTATCCCCAGATCGTGGTCTATGGTGGTTATGACGACCAGGAATTTGGTCCCTGGAACTATGACCCTCTTTCGCAAGACAGAAACATCGCGCCCACTCCGGATCATGAAGACGACGAATGGCATGTAGTCATGTCTGGCGAGTTGGTTCAGGTTTCCGTCGAAAAAACGATGTACACCATCGACAACTCCCCTTACTTCTGGATTCATGTGCGCCTGTCCAATCTCACCGATCACGATATTGGGGTAGACCTGCGCAATCCATGGACTGTCGTTTACCCAAACCAATGGGCGGTGTCCGATTATGATCATCGATTTGAAGTCAGCGAAATGCGCTTAATCCCTGCTGAGTTGGATGAAGAACGGACCGCCAATCTGATCGCGGATTTTCACACCACGCTGACCACTGTGAAACCTGGACAGGTTGTAGACTACTACCACGAATTCAATGGCAGTGGACCGGTGGAGATTGAGGAGGCGTTCGAATCGCGGCCCAGTCGTTACCTGCTGATCGTGATCGATGGCCCGTTATTTGCCACCGATGGGCAGGCTGTTGAACGCCTGTATTGTTCTGACAACGCAGATGAAACGCCCTGCTTCCGAGAGATGGCTGTTTTGCAGCCTGTTTCCTGGGCGGAAGTCCCGGCAGATGCCTTGATTGTTGGGAAGTAGATCTTGCCCATGATCGGTCAAGGTTATGCTCGAAAAATGATAGGGTGTAGCGCGACGGGCTGAAAAACAGAAACGACACGCTCTCGCGTGCCGCTCTGTGTGGGTGATGTCGTGCGAGCTAGTTCGCCGCATCCGTGCCGGTGTCGGCAGCCTGATCGCGCTTGGTGATGATGAAATCGACGCGGTGGGCAGTCACTTCCAGCTGACCCATCGGCGTCTTGTCTTGCGCGCTCCATACTGCCACCTGGAAGCGGGAACTGTGTGCTTCCACCAGGTCGCCCTTGTCCAGGTGTGCCATGGCCGAGCTCTGCTTTCCGAAGACCGTGGATACCGTTGGCGAACTAACCTAGTACAGCATAGCAGAAGTGGCTAACCAGGACAGGGATGGATAAACGGGCACGAACGAGGCCAAAGAAACACGAGGAAGTCCGATGCCCCTCCCCGAGGCAAAACCTATCGAAGTCAGCCCCCAAGCACAAGCGATCTTGGAACATCTGGTCCGACAAGCGAACAACCCACAGTGGTTAGTGACCCGCGCCAAGATCATTGTGAGGGCGGCAGAAGGACAGAGTAATCGCCGGATAGCTGCCGAGATGAAGCTAACGCGCAACACCGTGCGCTTATGGCGAGAAAGGTGGGAAACCAGCGCAGAACAACGGATTGTCGCAGCGTCGGAAGAGGAAGCCGCGCCCAGATTGAGGGTTGTCATTGAAGCGACCCTGCACGATGAGTATCGCAGCGGGGCACCGGCGACCTTCACGGCGGAACAGATTGTCCAGATCGTGGCGATTAGTTGTGAAGCGCCGCGGGCGAGCGGCATTCCGGTCAGCCATTGGACACCCCAAGAAGTAGCAGCGGAAGCGATCCGACGTGGGATCGTCGCCACGATCTCCGAGCGACAGGTCGGGCGTTTTTTAAAACGAGGCGGACCTGAAGCCGCACCTGAGCCGCTATTGGCTGAACACCACCGAGAACGACCCGCTGGTGTTTCAGCAACAAAGCGAAACGGTATGCGCGCGCTATGCGGCTGCTCCAGCCCGCTATCAGCATGGAGAACATACGGTGAGTACCGATGAAATGACAGGCATTCAAGCCCTGGAACGTGCCCAGCCAACTCAGCCCATGCAACCCGGTCGGGTGGAGCGGCGTGAATTCGAGTATGTTCGGCATGGAACCCTCAGCCTCATCGCCAATTTTGAGGTGGCGACCGGGCAGGTCATCCAACCGTCGCTGGGTCCAACTCGCACTGAGGTGGATTTCGCCCGCCACATCGCTCAAACCATTGCCACGGACCCCGATGCCCAGTGGACCTTTGTCCTTGACCAGTTGAACACCCATCAATCCGAAAGTCTGGCTCGCCTGGTCGCTGACCGCTGTCACCTCTCCGCTGAACTAGGCGTTAAGGACAAAGCCGGCATTCTCCAATCCATGCCTTCGCGTGCCGCCTTTTTGAGTGACCCCACGCACCGCATTCGCTTTGTTTACACCCCCAAGCATAGCTCCTGGCTCAATCAGATCGAAATCTGGTTCAGTATTCTCATCCGCCGCTTACTCAAACGTGCCAGCTTTTCCTCCACTGAGGAGTTGCGTCAGCGTATCCTGGCTTTTATCGACTATTTCAACCGCACCGCTAAACCCTTCAAGTGGACTTATACCGGGCGTCCGCTTAGGGCTTAGTCAGACTGGTTATCTTTTTCTGCTGAGGTGTACTAGGGTACTGCTGATGGAACAGCAGGTTCTTTTCAGGAGCGACTACTCCTGTCGAACAATTACCGAAACGACTTTCACGTCGCACTCACTTATTTCATCCGCACTAGATTCTTCCCTTGTATTCGAACGGATGTCTAAAGTAACCCCCACAGGGCTTAGTCCAGGCTTTCACCTGGGTTTCCAGCTGCTTCACGAGCGGTTCAACAAGGGCAATGACTTGGCGCAGTATCTTGTTCAACCGCATGACAGAATCCTTTGCGGGGAACGGTGATTGGTTCAAATCGAGGAGGCGATTATACCTATTGCGAGGCGAAATCTGGCAGCGGATGAATTATCCGACCCCCACAGGACTATGTCCTAAACCAAGCAGCGCCCCGGACTGCGCGATCCAGGGCGCTGTTGTGATCAGGGCCAGTATTGAGTTACCCCAGGCAGCCGTCCACGAGTTGTGCAAGGATCGGCACGTCCTGCTATTGCGTCCGTTTGGACTCGTGGAGGGAATGCCATTTGTTTTCCAACTTGGCCATGACTTCTGACAAGGTGGTGTATTCCATCTCCTCCATCGGCAAGCGGTGCGGCTCGAATGGGCCGTGGTGGCGCAGGTGATCGGCGATGATGTTGCATAGGTGGCGAGCTTCGTCGAAAGAGGGATCATCGAACATATCCTGCGGCCCCACCAGATGACCATTGGCCAATTGGAATCCCAACGAGATCACCCGCGGTGGACCATCGAAGCGGCTCGGATGCGCTTCCGTTACCCGGCAGGGCATCAGCGGCCCATAGTGCGAACCGCGCATCCACCCCGCCACGATATGGGGCATGGTGAACGGTTCCAGTACTTCCCCGACGGCTGGAAACGTGCCTTGCGAGCGCACCACACACACCGGATCGTCCTTGCCCACGTACTTTCCGGCGATCAACGCCAGCCGTTCGGTCGAAGAGACGGCGGCAATATCGCCACTGTTCTTGCAGTAGATGTTGCGAACGATATAGCGCCCGGTGGCCCCGATGAACACCAACAAGTCATACATCTGATCGGGCGTATCCAGGATGATTTTGCGGCTACCCTTGACATCATAGACTTCGAAACGGAAGCCATCGTGCATCGCGGTCGAAATGACCAGCCCAATCGTGTTGAAGGGATCAGCGAACATCCGAAAGAGCGGAAGGTTCCAGGCTCCGGCACTGGTTTTGTCAGCAAAGAAGATCAGAACAGGCTCGGCCTGCCGTTCGGTGAACGTCATCTCGGCCACGCCCGGACCCATCCCGCGCACATTGCCGGAAAAGGCATCCGCGAGCAAATCCTGCCCGGCCCCGTAGAGCTTCAATTGCTTGGCGACAAGCGTGCATTCTTCAAAGACATTCCACGCCAGTTGGTGAATCTCGGTGCTGTCGTTGCCCTGGCCGTGGGTCATAATGAGGCCCAGATCATCGCCGCAAGCAGTCACATGGAAGTCAATGACCTGGTTGTGAGATTTGGCCGTTACCAGGCATTCGTTGGCTTTTTCTATGAGGTCGGGGTGCATCCGCGAATGCCCTACATAGCCCCCTACGTCAGCCTTGATGACGCTTAGAGTAAGTGTGTCAGCCATGGTTCACCACCTTTATAACTATCTGGCTGTCGGGGTGGAGTGGCCGCAAGGGTGTTCCCCCTACTTCCATTATATACGCGTTTGGGCGGAGTGTTCGAGATTCACCAAGAGGGTACGAGCCCATAGTCTCAAAAAACTTCACACAAAGGGGATCTGGAGGGTGCTTCATTCGGGAATGTAAGTTAATTCAAAGTGAGCACGACAAAGTGCCAAGAGACCACACATATTGGCGGACTCACGCCAAAACAAGGGCACAAAAATGGCTAGGCGTAGCAAACTTCGAGGGGTTGTTTCCCCTCATTTCCACCTGTGTGGGTCAGTTAGTTCATCTTCCCGTGATTTGGCAGAAACATCTATCATTCCCTGATCAAAATGGGGCAGCGAGAAAGATGTGGGGGGTCGGGTAGCCAGGGGACATTGCTGCCCCCCAGCCCCCTAAGAACGA
>CAYYNB010000277.1:0-5024 GCA_964472565.1 uncultured Anaerolineaceae bacterium | reverse complement strand
GCACGCGCAGCGCGGGCGGCGCGGCTTCGCCCAGATCGGAATGGCGGTTGTATACCAGTCCGGATTTATCAGCAGGTTCGGGCGCATCTAAGGCCGCGTTAATCAGCCGCAGCAGCAAATCCGCGATCCGGTGCATGTCGGCGGCGGGCAGTGGATTCATCTCGCGCAGTTTGCCGGTCATCGCATCCAACACGCCGTTCGCCGCCGCGTGTCCCTGCGCCGTAATCTCGTATTCCCCTGGTCTGCTTTCTTCAAATAATCCTTGTTCGGTCAATGTTTGGAATCGTTCAACAAAATTTTGAGGATTAGTATACGGGTTGTGGGCTAAAAACTTTTCGACGGTAACAGGTTCGGGTTCAAAGTCGAGCGCGATGGCCAGCACCCCCCACAAACCGTCTTGCAGATTCGCCGCCGTAATTTTCTCTTGCATGGCGGGGCCAACCGGCGCACCGATAGCACGCCGTACTTCGGGGAATAAAGCCTGTAGCTCTTCGGGTTGCATAGGTGGTTCTCCTGCTCACTAAGTGATCTTTTGAGTGTTTGGGGGACTACAACGCGGCTCCCCCACTCCTCCCCCTTTCCGCGCCGACGGAAAGGGGGATCAGGAGGAGTTAGGATGCCTGAGCGCTGACGAAGTAGCGTTCAGCCATACTTGAAATGAGTTTTTTTAAATCGGCGGCGCGTTCGGGAACCGTCCACACGTCGCGCGCGCCGTAATAGCGGGCATAGTTGCGCTGCTCGCGCGAAAGATCGCGCCCCACCACCAGAATCGAGGTGTCCGGCTGGTGCGCGTGCATGACAGGCAGCACCGTCATCTGGCGCGGATGGTGTCCATCCAGGCCAACCACCACGAGATCAAAGTAATAATAGTCCATCGCGCGGATCGCATCGTTCGTATTTTCAACCGACAACACCGAAATTTCGTGATCCATCAGCAGGCCGATGGTATCGATCAGGATGTTGGCCGGGCCGTTGACGCGATCAACCACGAGTACCTGAACCGGGCAGCGGGTCGCCGCATAACAAGCGGTTAGTTCTTCAACGAGCAGTAGTTCGGATGTTTGACGCTGCATGGTTGCCCTCACTTGTTTCATTGCTTGATTGCATAATTGCGCAACTAAAGAATATTTTAGCATGAAACAGAGTCAGCGTCAAGTTAGGCCGATCCAAGAAAATAATCATCCTATTCATCCGGTTTGACTCCCCTTCCCTGAGGGAAGGGGTAAGGGGGGATGGGGTAAGGAAAATCTTGGCGCAGCCTTAACCGCTAACTTGTTATACGCTGATTTATAAAAAACAGGTGACTGAATTTTTTGGAGATATACCCCGTTGTGGGCTACACTGCGGGCGGTTCTTTGATTCACCGTAGGAAAATCGTTATATGCTGAATGTGGAATTTTACGAAAAACTCGCGCGGATTTATGACGCCGAACATGCCACGAAGGTGGAAGATTTAGCCCTGTACAGCGAACTGGCCGACGAAACCGGCGGCCCGATTCTGGATGTCGGCTGCGGCAGCGGGCGGGTGATGCTCGCCCTGGCCCAGGAAGGCCATCGTGTGGTGGGCATCGATAATGCCCAGGCGATGCTCGACCGGGGCCAGCGCCACCTGGCTAACATGCCGCAGCTTAAGCCGCTGGTCACATTTGTGAAGGGGGATGCCCTGACGACGCCCCTGCCCGGTCCGTTTAAGCTGATCATCGTGCCCTACAACACCTTTATGCATTTTGAAGACCAGGCGACCCAAATCGCCGCGCTGCGCCGGTTCCATGATCTGTTAGACGCGGACGGCTTGCTCGTGATCGATCTGCCGAATGCCGCCGAAGCGTTCGGTTCCGACGACGTGGGCAGCGTGGTGCTGGAACGCACTTTTAACGAGCCGGAAACCGGGCGTTTTGTGATGCAGCATTCCGTGAGTTCGCTCGAACGGATTGCGCAGCAGTTACACGTGACCTGGATTTATGACGAAATCGGCCCCGACGGTCTGGTTTACCGCACGCTGGCCCCCCTGACGCTGCGTTATGTGTTCACCGCCGAAATGGATCTGATGCTGGAATTAACCGGATTCCACCGTCTGACCACGTATGGCGACGATGATCAGATGCCGTTCGAAGAGGGCTGCCCGCGTATGATTGTCCTGGCGGAAAAAGCATGAACCTGCGCCGTGTCGTGAGTCTGGGGATTATCGCGGCGCTGCTGGCCGCCTGCCAGCAGGACGACACGCCCGCCGATCCCACGCGCACCCCCACCCCGCCGATTCTGGCTGCCAGCCCCACCGTCGATCCCATCCTGCCCACCAACGATCCCTATTCCGGCGCGGCAGTGGGTCTGAGCAATCCGACTCAGGCAGGGCTGGCGGCGGAAGGCGAACCGGAGATTCCGCTGCCCACCCGCACACCGGGACAGCCGCAGGCCACGCTGCCGGTGGTGATCACCGTCGCGGACGGTCTGGCGCTGCGCGGAACCCTGTTTAATCCGGCCTATCGCCCCGCGCCTATTGTCGTGCTGCTGCCCGAAGAACGCCTGGATCGGTCCAGTTGGGACGCCTTAGCCGCCCGCTTGCAAGCCGACGGTTACGCCGTGTTAACCGTCGATCTGCGCGGCTATGGTGAAACGGGCGGCAGGGTGGATTGGTCGCTTGCGCCCGCTGACATCCAGGCCGTTTTAGAGTTAATCAAGCAGCTATCAGGCATTGATCCCGCCCGGTTAACGCTGGTCGGGTCCAGCATCAGCGCCAATTTAGCCCTACGCGGCTGCGCGGACGTGTCCTATTGTCACAGTGTGGTGCTGCTCAGTCCCGGCCTGGACTATCGCGGGCTGACGGCAGCGGACGCGATGGCCCGGCTCGGTGCGCGCCCCGTGCTGATCATCGCCAGCCAGAACGACGAAAATAATCCGGGTGACAGCGTGGCGCTCGATGGGATGGCGACGGGTGCCCACCAGCTTATCCTGTATCCCGCCGCCGGGCACGGTATGGCCATGTTCACGGCTGAACCGGCCACGCTGGACACCATTGTGAACTGGATCAAAGCCACGAACCCGCCAGGATAAAACCATTACACTTTTCACTGGGGAATAGCGAATGCTGGTCGATCAGCGATGGGATGCTGCCCTTTCGGGTGCGCAGTTTTTTCTGCAACGCGCCCGACACGCCTTTTAACGGTTTGCTGCTGCGCCTGGATAATCAACAGGTCCTGATCGATACCGGCATGGGGCCAGCCGGACGCCCACCGCGATCACATGGGCGGTGCGCTGGACGAGAACGGGCGCTGCGCCTTCCCCCACGCGTGCTATGTGCTTTCTGAGGAAGAATGGGCCTTCTGGTTTTCCGATCCCCCTCAGCCGCAGACCGCCGCCATTCAAGCCGATTTGCAGCGTCTCCAACCATAGCTCGCCCCCGGCCAGATCGCGCTGCATATCGAATCGCAAGGACAGCAGTCGCTTTATGTTGCGGATACTTTCGCGCATCCCACGGCGGCTTGTGCTTCAGCGTGCCCTCCCCATGTGGGGTTATCACTTTCCTTCGCCCCTTTTTCGTTAAATCTTTACACTGTTCAGTAGGGTTCCATAGTAAAATAAAGGAAGTGAGGTGAAAGAAATGACGAAACGTTGGGTTTTAGTGGTTGAAGATACGCCGGACATTGCCGAAATCTTCCGTGTCGCTTTTGAAAAAGCACAGTATGCCGTCGAAGTCGTTTGGAATGGCGCGTCAGCCTTCGAATGGCTGGAAAAATATGTACCTGAGATTGTGGTTTTAGACCTGCACCTCCCCCAGGTGTCCGGTCTTGAAGTTTTGCGGTATATTCGGGGCGATGAACGTTTCGCTGCTGTGTATCTGATAGTGACGAGTGCCGACCCGTATCTTGCGAACAAAACACTGGAAGAAGCCGATAAGGTATTGGTTAAACCCATTACCTATACCGAAGTTCGTAATCTGGCGCTGGAACTTCACCAGGACAACGAAGCCGACTCCTGATTGGAGGGCTGACGCCCTCCTGTTTTTGGCACTCCGCCAACATTTTCCCCCGGCTGTGTATAAATGTATTGTATGTTTATCGGTGAGAGTCGAATGATACGCCGTATCCTGATCCTGTGTCTCATCAATTTAGCGCTCTTGCAGCCCGTTCACGCGCAGAGCGAAACGCCGGACGCGCTGATCAACATGGTCAACGCCTATCGTGCGGCCAATGGCCGGTCCGCCTTCACCGCCAACGCCAGCCTGATGGCGGCGGCGCAGAGCCAGGCAAACTGGTTAGCCGCCAATCATGCACATGGTCACAGCGGCGCGGGCGGCTCCACCCCGCAGGATCGCGCTTATGCGGCGGGATATACGGGCCTCGTGATGGAAAATTACGCGGCAGGCACGCTCAATTATGTAACGATGGATTGGGCCGTCAATGATATGTGGCACAACAGCAGCGTTCACCGCATGGCGATGCTGTCCGATAGTGCCGATGTGGGGGCAGGCGTAGCCGAAAACGAGGACGAACGCTATTACGTCCTGGTGGTCGGCAGCCCTTCGCCGCCGACCCCTGTACAACCCAACAAACCGGGCACAGCCGCCACCCCCACCGACGAAGGCCCACCCGCCATTGTGATGGTCCCTATCATCCAGGCCGCCCCCCGCGAAGACGGAGCGGTTGTGCATGTCGTGCAGATGGGCCAGACCGCCTGGGACATCGCCGCGAGTTACGGCATTACGCTCGATGAACTGCTGGCGCTCAATTACCTGGAACGGAGTGATGCCCTGCATCCCGGCGACGAAGTGCTGATCAAGTTGGGACCGGGCCAGCCGACACCACCGCCGCCGACACCCCCCACGTCCTATGTCGTGCAGGACGGTGAAACAATCTGGCTGATTGCCGTGCAGCACGATCTGACCGTCGATCAACTGCTGGAAATCAACGGCCTCACCCGCGCGGATGTGATCAAACCCGGCGATACGCTGCTGCTGCGCACGCCTGATCCCAACGCCACGCCGACTCTGCCGCCCACCGAGCCGCCGCCGCCCACCGCGACGGCAA
>CAYYNB010000276.1:0-5055 GCA_964472565.1 uncultured Anaerolineaceae bacterium | reverse complement strand
AGATTTCGTCGAGAAGCTGCTCATCCTGCCAGCTTTGGAAGGCTTCGATCAGCGCATCGATGCCGGGATTGCCCGTGTTGGCCGAGGTCAACAGGTCGATGATCGTGATGCCGCGCAGCCGGATGTCAGTTTTGATGTTGGTGGCTTCGATGCTGTCACGCCCCAGCCGGTTGGATTTCCAGAAGATGACGCCATACGGATGCTCCGTGATGGCCTTCTCGCGCCGGTAGCGGTCGTTGATGCGCTTGAAGTTGGCGCGCAGATCGTAGAGCATCTCTTGCAGGGCTTCGCGCTTGTCCGTGTTCGATGACTTCCGTGCCTCATCAAGATAGATCTTATCCAGGACGAGATTGTGAAACGCGCAGTACTCGCGGATGGTATCGACCTGCTGTGAGACAGAGCGATCCTGCTCCTCGCCGCCGGAGTCGCGGCAGTAACCGACGACATGCGTTCCCGGCGGCAGCGGGCAGTCCTGACGGATGAGGTGCAGGTAGTGGGCGTTGTCACTTGAGGACATGAAAATTTTCCTATCAGATGAGAACGTTCGGTCTATTCTATGCCATTTCCGCCATTCTGAACAATCGCTAGAGGATAAGAGACTAAGAGCCAATATTCGTAGATAAATCCATCATGCGCGTTAGCATACTCTTGTGCAAGAACTGCTTCCGCCCGTGTTTGGAGTAAGCCATGATTACCTGGACGAATGCCCAACTCATGGAATACACCTCGATGGTGTCCATGACTCAACCATGTATGGTCAAAATTGTGGTGTGCATAACTTGCAACATCGAAACCTAATACTTGGCCGCCGGTTTCTATCGGAAGGTGCTTCAAGATGCGCAGTTCAACCCCTTCAGTTCCATGAGGCTCTTTCCAATCAGCTTCACAGGAATGGTGTAGACCGACCCCCACAACTATCAGCTTCTCCCATCTCGATTCAAAAATAAACTGTTTGATGAAGCGTCGAATGGCATCCGTCGAGTGAAACATACACCCTACATCAATCTCTTTCGTATGAGCCTCTATGCACCAACGCTCAAATTCATCCCATTTTGACTCATTTACTCCAAAGTCCAGGGCTTGTGTAGGCTTAGTCGTATCCCATCCCCAACTAATATTGAATTTGGGGCAGAATTCAGACTCAAGGCTAATGATTTCATCAGGGACAAGCTCTTCTGGTTCATTGAGCCATGCCGGGATGATATTTTCGCGGATAAGGAAGTATCCCGCAGAATAATAATCATTCAGATCTAGGGCTGGCATTTATCCCTCTTACGTGCGTTCCCGGTGGAAGCGGGCAGTCCTGGCGGATGAGATGCAGGTAGTGGGCGTTGTCACTTGAGGACATGCGCTTTTCCTTTGTAACTTTGCTTAATCTGGTGGATGCTCACCTGCCCGTACCCAGACTTTGCCAGCATTCACTATTCGAAGCATGTTCATTCGCAGACGGACAATCGTTGCACGACCGACAGGCGTTAACCCGCGAAGCATTGTTCCATCTTGGATCCATTCGAAATGCTCTGACCATACCTGTGTTCTGGGATTGAACAGCGGAACGATTTCGTTTGTTTCAGGATCGGGGGCAGAGGTTGCCTGGGATTTACTTTGATTACATGTTGGACAGGCAAGACAAAGATTGTCAAGGTCATTGTCACCAGCCGGATTGATGTGTTCCACATGCATGGCCTGCCCTGTGACACGCTGCCCAGTTTGACAGTATTCACAATGAAAAGCGGCGCGTTCGTGAACACGCCGCACTGTTTCGGCCCAGGATAGCTCATTCATTGGCAGGTTTCATGTCATCGAGACTCAATTCATAGCCCCGATCCATCAAAATATCCATCGCGGTTGCTTTTCGAAGTGTAAGGCGCTGTCCATCCTCAACCAGGACCGCGAGTTCCGTGCTTTCTTCCTCGGTGATCGTCCCATGTGTATTCTTATCCATGAGAAGGGACATGCGATCCTGTTTAGCACGTGGCATCTGTTCACGCATCATAGTAAACAACGCATCATCAGACAAAAACGCCATTGCTTTCAGTTCGGACTGTTCATCGGCTGGCAACCCCAAAAAGGGTTCATCGAATGCATCTTCCAGTCGTGAGCGGATGACATCATCGACTTGCCGGGATGTTAGCTGGGCAACCAGCCTGGCCTTTTCATATACAGTGTCGGGAATGGAAATTGTGTAACCGCTCATTTTAGTTCTCCACTAGAACGCTTAATCTATTTTACAGCACTCTTTGGCTCAGTGACAGATTTCGCTCTCAAATGTCAGGTCGTCTCGCTTGTGCATTGGGGACAACAGTGAGCGGTCCTGGCGGATGAGGTGCATTCACACGAGTTCCTGCTACCCCCCAAATTTAGGGGGGATCCGCACAAACCATTCGAGCGTATAGTGAAGAAGCGCGAACTATGCTGAGCTTAACAGGAGGTTCCCATGAGCACTCGCCCACTCTCACCTGAGATCAAGCAAGGGGTACAGCTCTGGATACGCAAACAGATCGTTTTCCTGGTCGTGGTGGCCGCCCTTATGTTTCTCTCAGCGGGGACATTGCGCTGGGTGGAAGGATGGGTCTGCCTGGGACTGATGGTGGCGATTATCCTGATCGACGCCGCGGTGCTCATCCCGACCAATCCGGAACTGATCGCCGAGCGGTCGGAACGACGCGAGGGAACCAAGTCGTGGGACCTATGGTTGGTGATCCCAGCGGTGCTGATCTTTCCGCTGTTGACCTGGCTGACCGCAGGCCTCGATGAACGGTTCGGGTGGTCCGGTGAAGTCCCCACTCCCCTCTGGATCGCCGCCATTATCTTGTTTGTGGTTGGATCCATGATCGTCCTCTGGGCCATGCTGGCCAACCGGTTTTTCTCGTCAACCGTCCGCATCCAGGACGAGCGCAATCACACGGTCGCCTCGCATGGTCCCTACCGGTTGGTTCGGCATCCGGGCTACGCAGGCGCCATCCTATATCAATCGGCCACGCCGCTGGTGCTTATGTCATGGTGGGCGCTGGTGCCCAGTCTGCTGGCGGTAGTGTGTTTCATTCTCCGCACGGCGCTTGAAGATCGCACGCTGCAACGCGAATTAGAGGGCTACGAAGACTATGCCCGGCGGGTGCGCTATCGTTTGCTACCGGGCATCTGGTAAGAGCGGCGGCAGCGGGCAGTCCAGGCGGATGAGGTGCAGGTAACGATTATCGGAGTTGTTCTCAGACATGAGCGTTTTTTCTTAATCTGTTTCTGCTACAAGCAGAGGATAAGAAACAAGCAACCAGATATAGTAGGGTTCCGGTTCTCCTCAGGTCCACCTCGTAAGGTAGAAGTCAAACTTAAACCAGCCCGGAGGCTGGTTTTTGTTTCCGCCTCACCCTCCGCCGCTGATTGCGTTCTGCACGCGAGGTTGTGCAGATAAGCAAAAGGGGGCAGTAAATCAATCCTCAAAACCGTTCCTTCAGCGTTCACCACGATTCGGTCAATCATTTCGCGCAGCAACTTCTTCTGCTGCGGACGCTCTAACTGATGATATAGTACACCAATTCTCGAAATGATGTGTAATGCAGCATCCAGATTGTCAATATGATACTCACTGTCACGCTCGGCGGCTTCCCTATTCTCACGCAGCGTTTGCCGCCGATCCTGCCACTCGCGCCACAAGCCATCCCAAACTGATTCGGTAATCTTGCCTGCCACGAACAACCGGAGCGCACGGGCTTCCTCCTCATCAATCGCTTTGAGCGCAGCATCCAACCCCTGGCGTTCGGTGGACGTCGAATGTCCCATCTGGTGCGCTACTTCGTCCATGTAGTATTTTTGAATAGCCGGGATCAGGGCAGGGTCCACCTGGATGGCCTGCATCGCCGCCGCGACATAGGCATCAATCGGTTGGCATTGCAGGTTGATACTGCTGCTTTTGACACAATAATAAGAAGTTCCCCCGCTCTCGCGGCTGGAATTGGGAGTGGAGCCAGTGAGCCGGATGAGCCGGGACTCGCCGGGAGGTTGCAGGTAGAGCATCCCGGTCAGGAGATACACATGTTTGTGCTGCGGATTGGGCTTATTGTTTCGCTCCTGGAGAATGGCCAATCCATGTTCAAACTCATCAGTGCCGATCAGAGGTTCCCAGGTACCGCGAATCGTCTTGGGCAGGATATCAGCTTCTTCGCTCACGACCCATCCGGCATAAGTCCAGTTGTGGAAGATATTGGAGAGCGTATTGGTGGCATGGAGCCGGTTGCCTTTCTCGTTAATGCGGACAAAGGGGCGTCCGCTGCGCAGCCGGTAGCCACGCCCGTGCAACTCTTCGCAAATCTCTTCCAGGGTGTAGCGATTGGTAAGTAGTAGATCCCAGGCGAAACGCCAGATCACTCTACGATCTGGATCAGGTTCAATCCACGATCATAGCGCCCATAGTCCAACTTCTCGGTGCTGGGTGTGCGCCGCTCCATATTGCGATAGCCATCCGGAGCCAGCCCGACATGTCCCCCATGTTCCAACTTGGTGAACATTCCCCCGCGCACTCGCTGGGAAGTCTTCATCGATTCGCGGCGTGCCAGCGCGAACGACAGGCTGACCATGATCCGGTCATCCGGGTCGATGGGGTCGAGATCAGGATAATCGGCAAAACGCACCGCTACGGAAAAGGCGTGCAGTTCATCAATGGCGGATAGGGCTTCGGCGTCATTTCTCCCGAAGCGTTCCGCGTTCTCAACCGCGACATGGGAGAACTTGCCTGTGCGTGCGTCGTGCAGCAGCCGTTGATAGCCTTCGCGGCGGTCACTGACACGCCCGACCAGGTAAGCTAAGGCCTGCTCGCCCCATTCGGACCACAAGATTTCTTCGGCCAGATCCACCACCTGGCGGGCTGACACCTGCCAACTCATGGACGGGGGATCGTCATCCGGCGGTTCCATGTGACGAACCTTCATGCCCGGTGCAATACTTATCTCACCTTCCAGCACACGCGCTAGACCATAAGTATCCGGTTCGGAAAAGGGGTTATGGGACGGATGGTTCACCACACACCATCCTCTCTTGAATTGCCATGCCAGCGCATGC
>CAYYNB010000275.1:0-5081 GCA_964472565.1 uncultured Anaerolineaceae bacterium | reverse complement strand
TTCAACAGCTTGTCCTGCTGGCGACGTTCCTGAATGGCTTCGCCCGTGTTGTCCAACTGGTCGAGTAACCGGTGGGCGCTGCTGCGCCAGGATTCCGCGACGATCTCAGCATTGCGCCAGTGATCATCCTCCACCACCGGCGTCGCATCGTCGGTATTGAGCCAGTCCAGGGCCGCGAAGAGTGTCGCCAGTTTGAAGGCGTGGACGTGCAAGCGCCCGTACACTCCTTTCAGCCGTTCATCGAGTTCGGTGTCTTTTCTGGGATCACACATGCGGCGCAGCCGGTCGCCATACGCCTGACAGGCGGGCCAGCAGCGTACATCCAGCCGCAGCGCTTGCGGTGCAGACAATCCGGTTTCGGTTGCCTGAGGACCGGGCAGTTTCTCATGCAAGGTGCGCAGACCTTCGACCAATGTCTCCGGCACTTCCTGGAAAACCTCAGCCGGTGGACGTTCGCGGTAGTCCGGTTCCGGCGTGAGCAGCGCGAAGCGAATCAGCAGACCGTTATCCCAATCCGCGTCACTGACTGCGGCGGACAGTCCCGCCGGAGTGGTGACACCCAGGATCGAGAGCGCAGCGTTTTCGACCGAGGTCAGACCGGATTGAGTGTCCTTGTCCGAAAAGTCGGGACAGTCGTAGAGTTCCATGAGCAGGTCTTTCATGCCCGTCATGTAATCCTTCTTGTTGATGGTCCCGAACAATCCGGCCACCTCATCCTTGAGCAGGCCACGTTGAGCGGCGAACGGCTGCGCTTTGGTCAGACGTTCCTTCTGGGCTTTGGACAGCTTATCGAAATTACTGGGCGGCTGACCGGCCAGCGCTTCCTGGAACCGTTCCGGCGATCCCGGCGTGGGCATGAGCATGTGCGGGATTGCCTGCCGTGCTACTTGCTCGGCTAGCTTAAAAGCGGTCGATTTCCGGTAGAACGTCGTGCTGGCGATCAGCATGGCGTACATGTTTGGATACAGGCGCACACCCCAAGGCGCTTCACCATACAGCCTTCGCCCAATAGCGACCGACAGTAGCCACAAACCAGCCGCTTGGTGGAAGATCATGGGTGTCTGGTTGCCAGTGGTGCCTGCCCAATCGAGATACTGTTCCAACCAGGCGGGCAGCTTCAGGTCAGGCGGATCAAGTTCGTCGTTCGGTTCATCTGGCGGCGCTGCGGACAAGTCAACACTTCGGACTGGGGCAACATGCTCTGGTACGTCGAGCAGACCACCCAGATCAGCCGGATTGATGCCCACCTGAGCGCAGATGTCCTTAGCGAGCATGGTGCCACACACGAAACAGTGACCAAAGCCGCTGCCGGTGTGATAGCCAAAAGACGGATGCCGGTCGCCGTGTTTATGACGTTCCGGGTAGATGCACGGACCATGCAACCACTCGCCGTACTGCTTGAAGCCCTTGGTGTGGAAGTGCTGCGCGAGTGCCTGCACCACACGCGGGTTGAGGTTGTTATCGCCAGTCGGTAGATTTGCCGGTGGCCGCCACTCAGCCTGCTGCACCGGTTGTTGAGGCTTGAATGCCTCGATCCATGCGACCAGATCAGCCAGGTCAGGCACACGCAGAATATCAAACACATTTTGCACCGTGTACGGCTGACCGGTATCGGGGTGGATGCTGGGCGGCGCGACGATCTGACAACCACCAGCGCGCAGTTCCAGATGACCAATAGGTGTCTTCATCGCCCGCACGGTGTCGGGCAGTTCATCGGCGAACAGGTAGACGTGCTGCCCCACACCCCCGCCGGTCGCGACGGTGAAGGTTTCGGCCAGGTGCGGGAACATGGCCGCGAACGCCGGATAACCTGCCGGACCATCCAGGTCCAGCACAACCAGGTTGTTGGACACTGCACCACACACAATGCCCACGTTATTGAGCAAGCCAGCGCGGTGCCAACTGTGAATTTCATCAAAGGTCGCGGGTTCGACCTGATACTGGGACCAGGCGTTCAGCGACGGAATTTTGCCCTTCAGCGGTAAGACACTGAAGCCGATTTCAGCGTATTGCAAAGCGGCGGTCAGGCTGTTTTTCGCCTGCGCAGCCAAAACGATCGGGATACTCTCGGTATACACCGGGTTTTGCTCCTTATGTTATGAATCGCGAGATCGCGGGTTCGATAAATGTGGACGGAGCAGCGAAGATGGTGTATCCTGAAGTTGTCACGCTTTTGGGAATACACCATCCCGCCCCTGCCGCCGGTTACCTCAACTGGCGGTTGGTTTTTCCGCCACTTTTCTCCTTTCTTTGCTGCGGGCATTGTGCAGTGCGTCTTGCCAGTCGTTTTCTGCAACCTTTTCGAGCATGAACTGAAAGACGCTCTCGGGTGCGATGGCCTGTTCGTTGAATACGGTCATCACCTGCGATGTCAGAAAGCTGACCAGTTGCAGCAAGACAGACAACTGCCAGTCGGTGTGATCCAGTCTGCGCTGGAACGATCTGGTGAAATGCTTACGGCTGGCGATCAGGTCTTCCTGATCATCGAGAAAAGCTCGGAACGCTTCGCGCGCAATTTCCGAGATCGCTTCGTCGCGCGTACTGGCGATCTGGGCCAACCGGTCGTACATCTGGCGTGTGATATTCACGCTGAGCCGGTGGTCGTAAGACGGTGGTGTTCTGCCGGACATTGAAAATCACTCCTGTGTGATGGAAATGGACGGTCGTTTGGCCGTGCGCTGAGCAGCGACACGGCTGCCGGAGCAAGCGGCGTGAGCCGCGCAGACTCCGGTGCGACGCGTTACGGCGCGTCGCGCTAAGCCCCCCTGGCGTGTGAAGGGCGAGTTCATTAAACTCGCCACCCCTGCGAACAGTGGGTGGAGTGTCCCGGCCACCCGCCGAGGCCCTTCTTGCAGCGCAAGACAATGGGCCGGGACACTCGCGAGCGCCTCGATGGCGCTCGCACTACACCGCGAGCGGTCGTTATCAGGGAGATGTAAGACAACCTGATCGCCGGTCACAGGTCAATCTCCCAATCAGTTGTCTTACGGACGGAAACTTCCAAATCATTGTCTAGTGTTGTCTCCTGTTCTGCCTCCAGTTGAAGCTGTCGTTCGCGTTCGATGCGCCAGGCAGGACCCAGCGTGCGATCTAACAGCAGTTCGAATTTCTGCCTGGCAACGTGATGCAGGTTATCTTCCCGTTCCGGACCACCGCGATCGGCGCAGACCTGCTCACGCAAGACACGGCGTGAGTCGCGTTCGCCTGCTTCGTTCTCGAAGGTCCCCGCGATGAAAACGTGGGTGTGCAGATTCTGTAAACCGTAGTCGGTCGTATCTCGGTCGTGCAGCACATAGGAATACTCAGCGACCGGCAGGCCTCGCCCGTCATGCCAACCATCCACCACTCGTTCTGTCAGTTCCCGGACGAGCTCGTGTCGCTGGTCTTCCGGTACAAGCGCCATTAGGGCCGGGTCTGGAGCAATCACCAGGTGATGCGCCAGCACATACTGGTTGGCAAGTACCGCGCAGTTGTCGTAGACTTCGCGCCAATTCTCTCCCAAACCGCAGTTAGTCCAGCGCTCGTCAAGTTCCAGCGAGCGATGATCTGGACACTCGCGATACGACACGTACTTCAGCAGCTTCTTCAATCCGCGATATCCACCTTTGCTCGGTTTCTGATACTTCCAATTCGGAATGACTACCGGTTTACTCATCTGCACACCCTTTGTTGTTTAGCCAGTTTTTGACCGAGACCGTAACGAAATGAGGGAAGCTTCCTCAGAATGACGCATGCGGTGTGCTTTCTGTCTGCACCCATCGCTACAATACAGGCGGCGTCTGCCTACCCGGACAGCAGGGGATGGAATGATCGTCTCACACACTACACACCGCCTTTCCCGGCGCTGCCGTTCCCGTTGGGGTGAATGTGTCCGTTGCCATTCGTGTTGATGGCTAAAGGGACGAGTTCTACTCCTGGCTGCACTTCGGCCACATTGGTTGCCTGTGGTTCGCCTTGTTTGGGAGTGACATACCATTCTTCTGCCTGTAATTCTCGATAGACTGCTGCTCGCCAGTCGGCAATGGTCATGTCTTGCAGGGCTTCCTGACGGCGAGCATTCATCTTCCGCAAGGCATCCCGCAAGGCGTTCGCATAGAACTGCGACCAGCGCGGGTGGGCTTCCGGTTCTTGAGTGGTAAGCTGCCAGTCGTGCAGCGCTTCCTGGAATGCACGCTCGTTGGCGTGGCGCTGCTGGATGGAATCGAGCAGTTGCTCCTTAAGAACATAAGCTGTCGAGAGGACGAGCAGGGGAGGGGCTACCGCTTCCAGCCAGGCAAAGGGGCTTTTTTCGTGACCGGGCAAGGCGAGTTGCACATTTCCCGTGAGCGCGATGATCGTGGCAATGCCCATCGAGCCATAGAGCAAGCGGCGGGCCGATCTGGAAGTACCGAGCGTAGCTAAGGCCAGGGAGAAGACCACCTGACCGACTTCGGCAGAAAGAACAGTAGCCAGTCCGACTGAGGTTTTCGCAGCTGAGTTGGATACCGCTTGGCCGAAGGTGTGAGAACCAATGACATAGAGACGGATAGCGGAAGGGGTAAACGCGGCCAGCAGCAGCACAATACACAGACCACTGATCAGCCGGGTCACCGAAGGAGGATACGTACTGGTAGCATGATGCGTAAACTGCTCACGCGAAGGGCGTGCTCCAATGGCACGAAGCACCGCATTTTGGGCAGCCTGTCGCGCTTCCTGGCGCTGCTCCTGAGTAAGGGGCCGTAACGAGTCAATCACCGTTGTTTCTCCATCCTAATACATCGCGTCTGATTGGGTAGGGTGCCCATCCCTGACTGAAAGCAGCACGTCCTCCCCAGCTTTGGTAGCGCGCAAGGGAGGACGTGATTAGAATCGACCTCAAGCCTTGCGCTGTTCAGACCAGCGCTGTGGCTAGACACCTCATCGGGGGCCTAATCCCGGTGGGGTGTCGTCGTTTATGGGATTGTTTTCGTCAGACGCAGGGGGAGAAAAACGAAAAGCGTCAAACTCACTTAGTTTGACGCCAGACGGAAGTATTATGATGTCTGATACGGGAGCGACGGGATTCGAACCCGCGATCTCGGCCTTGACAGGGCCGCATGTTA
>CAYYNB010000274.1:0-5157 GCA_964472565.1 uncultured Anaerolineaceae bacterium | reverse complement strand
CCTGCTTCATCATGGCGTAGGCTTCCTGCCCGGTAACGGTGACATGCAGGCGTGCTGTCTCCGGCTCCACGATCTCCGGCACGCTGTTCCAGAAGCCAGGCAGCATGCGATCCCATTCCTGGCGCGAATTCTGGTAGCGGCCCAGCGGCATGTGCCAGTTGTCGATTTGCGTGGGGTCGAAATTTGCCAGTTCGCCCGCTTTATAAAACACGCGCCCTTCCTGCGCTTTGATCAGGAGACGTTGGCCGATATGCGCGCGGTAAAAACGGTGATGCTCGTACAGGGCCGCGTCGGTATCGGCATCGGCCACCGTGACCCGTTTACAGCGGATCGCCTCGGCAATCTGGTTGATGTAGGTGACGAGCGCGCTGCCCAGGCCGACACCATCCGCGTCGGGATGCACGGCGAGTTTACACAGGTTGATATGGTGTCCAAAAGGTTCCGGTTCGCGCCCGATGAACACTTCGGCTTCTGCGCCGACCTGCCCTTCGATCTCGGCCACCAGCGGAATGCCATCACCGCCGCGCAGCAGATTCGCCAGGTGAACCGCGCACATTTCCACGCTGGCCCAGGGACCGCCGTTGAGCCAGCGTTCAAACAGGGAAAGGTCTTCATACGCCGCCGGGACGGTTTCCCCATAAGCTGTGCGGCGGGTCCATTCGGCCATATTACTCATATTCAGCGCTGTGATACTCGCAGCATCAGCCAGCATAGCCTGACGAACGATGATGCGGCCCATTGACTACTCCTGTGAATGCAAAAGCTGTGCCTATCGTTATCAGTATACACGGCCCTGTCAAGGCAGGTAAGAGGGGATAATGGGGTGGGACTTGTTGAAGTGTTAATGTTTCTTGGCGAGTTGCGCTACAAGCGTTAAAGTAGTGGCGGAAAGGCTCTGGATTCAAGGAGTATCAGCTTGACTGACGAAGGCCCTTTTATCTTTAGTGGTCCCTCGAATGAGCGTTTAGCGCAGCGCATTTGTGATTATCTCCACGTGCCCCTACGTGAGACGCATATCGAGCGTTACAGCAACGGCACCTTGCGTGTCCAACTCGGCGAAAGTGTCCGCAACAAAGACGTTTATATCATCCAATCGCTCACCGATCCGGTTCACCGCCATATCATGCAAATGTTGATGATGTTGGACATCGCCCGGACCGGAGACGCGGCGCGTGTGACTGCCGTGACGCCATATTATGCGTATGGCCGTTCTGACAAAAAGGACGCGCCGCGCATCAGCATCACGGCCAAGCTGCTGGCGAAGCTGATCAAAACCGCAGGCGCGGATCGGGCGATTGCGATGACCCTGCACTCGGCTCAAACGCACGGCTTTTTTGATATTCCGCTCGATCACCTCACGGCCATGCGCGTGATGGTCGATCATTTCCGGCGGCAGGATTTGACGGATACCGTTGTGGTATCGCCCGATGTGGGCTTTGCGAAACAGGCGACCAAGTTGGCCCACGCTTTGGGCGTCCCGCTGGCGGTGGGCAGCAAAATCCGCCTGGGTGACAAGGAAGTTGAAATTAAGACCGTTCTGGGGGCCGGTGGACCGCCGCCGCGTAAAGCGATTGTGATCGATGACGAGGTCGCTACCGGCAGCACGATGGTGGAGATCGTCGAAGTGATGAGCCGCGCCGGTACGCGGGAATTTTCGCTGGCTTGCACGCACGGCCTCTTCACGCTCGATGCCTGCGAACGACTGAACGAACTCGAATGCGTGCGCGAAATTGTTTGCACGGATACGGTGTATTCGCCTGAAGCCGAAGCCAAGATGAGCAAACTGCGCATTGAGTCGGTGGCGTCTATTTTTGGCGAAGCGATTCGCTGCAACCACGAAGGCAAATCAGTAGGTGATCTCTTTGCGTTCTGGAGCGGGGATATGCCGCCGGACAGCACGCTGGGGTAGTTGTCGCTGAGAGCGCTGCGGGTGAAATTTCGTTAGCGCTCTCGTTTATCAGCCTTTTCAGGACAAATGATGAAACGTTTAACAAGGGTGCCGCGCCGTTGGTTGGTTATCGCTGCGCTTGGCGCGGGTGTACTGCTGGTCGCACTGGGAGCCTTCGCCGTGTATCTTCTTTCTTTCCATGCGCCGGACAGCCGCACAGGCCACGTCAGCGGTGTGTCGGGTCATGTGCAGGATATTCTGGCGCAGGGCAATCAGAAGCAGGTGTTTGCTGTTGTCGGTGACAGTATCAGTGCTTCCGGCTTTTTCCTCAAACCGATTGCACAGGGCAATTATGATCTGGGCGAGTACGGCGCATTCGCGGACACAATCGACTTTTTCGGCGAGTCGTTTGCTGTCGAGTCGCTGGCGGTGCATGTCGGCTGGACCACCGAAAATGTGCTCGATCCGGCCAACAATACGTGGCAGGTCTGCCAGCCGGATGAATCGCCGCTGCGGTGTGAATACCGGGTGCGCCGTCCGGCGGTGGCGCTGATCATGCTGGGGACGAACGATGTCGCGGCCAGCCGCACCCTGGAGTCGTATCGCGCCAATCTGCGCCAGATCGTGCAGATTTCCATTGATCAGGGTGTGATTCCGGTGCTGAGCACGATTCCGCCAATGCCGTTGACGCCCTCGAACACGGCGCGGATCGATGCGTTTAACCAGGTGGTGCGCGAGACCGCTAAAGATTTTGATATTCCGCTGATCGATTATTGGGGCGCGCTGCAAGCCGTTCCCGGTTACGGGATCAGCGCCGATGGGGTGCATCCAAATAATCCGCCGGATGGCCGCAGCGCCGATTTTGACGATGAGCATTTGCAGTACGGCTATACCGTGCGTAACCTGTTGGCGCTGGATGCGTTGGATATGCTGCGGCGCAGCGTGCTAGAATAAATTTGTGTCCGTATCCAAAGAGGAAAGGGAACGGTTCGGCATGTTTCAGATGATTGACTGCATGCGTTTGTCTGTGTCCGACCTGGAAGCAGGTTTGCGCTTTTATCGGGACCAGTTGGGGCATGATCTCATCTGGCGCACCGATTATGCGGTTGGGCTGCGCATCCCGAACAGCGAGGCCGAAATTGTCCTGCACCTGGAATCACATCCGCCGGAAATCTGCTTTAAAGTCGCTTCGGCGGACGAAGCGGCCCGGCGTTTCGAGGCGGTGGGCGGCAGCATCGTGGTGCCGCCCTTCGATATTCAGATCGGGCGCGGGGTCGTCGTGCGCGATCCCTGGGGGAACACCTATGTGCTGCTGGATGTCAGTAAAGGGCTGCTGGCAACGGATGAGCACGGCAATGTGATCGGCAACCTGCCGCCTGAATAGGTGGTTCGTCCTGGCTGCCCGGATCGCGCACTTGCCACCCACGCGTTAAAATAGAGTTATAAATTTTTGTTTAAGTGAGGCTCAAAAAATGTCTTCTGAACATTCCCACGCAGGGCCGCTGTTACTTGGCGGCGCGCCACTGACCATCGCTCATGTCGTTGAAGTTGCTCGCAAGAACCGCCATGTCCAGCCGATGCCGAACCTTGCCCGGCCTGATACCGAACTGGGCGCGCGGATCGAGCGGGTGGAACGCAGCGCGGCCTGGGTGCGGCGCACGATGGATGAGATCGAACAGGCGGCGGCTGAAGGACGTGAGCCGCGTGTGATTTATGGGATCAATACGGGGTTTGGGGATAATGCGGGGCGCGCGATTTTTCGCCATAAGGACGAGGCCGCGCGGCTGAGCCGTAATCTGCTGCTGAGTCATACGGTTGGGGCGGGGGAACTGCTGCCCGCCGATGTGGTGCGCGCGTCGATGCTGATTCGGGCGAATACGCTGGCGCAGGGCTACAGCGGCGTGCGGCGTGATGTGATCAATACGCTGGTCGAAATGCTGAACCATAATGTGCTACCGGCGATGCCGTCGCAGGGGTCGCTGGGCGCGTCCGGCGATCTGGCTCCGCTGGCGCATCTCGCGCTGGTGCTGAGTGAACCTGTTCCCGGTGAAATGGCGCATCCGGGCGCGAACGGGCAGGCGTTTTATGAAGGGCAGTTGATGGATGGCGCGGAAGCGATGTCATCGGCGGGGATTCCGCGCGTGTTACTCGGCGCAAAGGAAGGGGTCGCGCTGATCAACGGCACGACGGTCAGCACGGCGCTGGGCGCGCTGGTGTGGCAGGATGCCATGCAGCTTCTGGTGGCGTCGCAGATTGTGCTGGTGCTGACGCTGGAAGCGCTGCGCGGCTTTCGGGATGCGTTCCTGCCGCACATTCACGCCGTACGCGGGCACGATGGACAGGCGCGGGTGGCGGCGTTTGTCTATAAACTGCTGCAAGGCAGCACGCTGGTGCGCGGGGATGCGAACGTCGATCTTGATCCGTCGCAGGGACCGCCGCAAGACCCGTACTGCCTGCGGGCGGCTCCGGTGGTGATGGGCGCGGTGTTCGACACGGTGAACTATGTGCGCGATGTGCTGTCACGCGAACTGAACGCCGCAACGGACAACCCGCTGATCTTTTTGGCGGACGAGGGACCGATGCATCTGCCGCGCCAGATCAAAGCCGTATCGGGCGGGAATTTTCACGGCGCGCCGGTGGGCTACGCGATGGACTTTTTGAAGATCGCCATTGCCGATCTCGCCAGCATGTCCGAACGGCGAACTTTTTTGATGACGGATGGGCGGCTGAATCGCGGGCTGCCGTCGTTCCTGATCACCGATCCGGCAGGAGAAGAAGGGCTGAATAACGGCCTGATGATGCCGCAGTATACGGCGGCGTCACTGGTCAGCGAAAACAAGATTCTGGCGCATCCGGCCAGCGTGGACAGCATTCCCAGCAGCGCCAACCGGGAAGATCATGTCAGTATGAGCACGATTGCGGCCCGGCACGCGGGGCAGGTGGTCAAAAATGCGCAAGCTGTGATCGCGATTGAACTGCTGTGCGCTTATCAGGCGCTCGAACTGCGGGCGAAGCAGGACGCAACGCTGCAATGGGGACGCGGGGCGAAACTGGTGATGGACTATCTGCGCACCATCGAGATCGCGCCGGGACAGCGGATCGGACCGCTGACACGAGATGTCGCCATGCAGCCGTACCTGGACGCGATGATCAGTGTGATCCGCGAGGGCAAGTTGCTCGATGCGCTGCATATGACGCGGTAAAGCTGTTTGTCAAACTTCTGAGTGATCCCCCCCCCCCACTTTTGGCATTTTGAACCTGGAAAGTTT
>CAYYNB010000273.1:0-5214 GCA_964472565.1 uncultured Anaerolineaceae bacterium | reverse complement strand
CTGCATCACCAGCCCGCCCACCGTCTGATACCCGCCCCAGTCCTCATCGGCCTGCCGCTCGACTCCAATCTGTTCCAGCAGGTCATCAATCCCCAACAGGCCATCCACCAGCCACGATCCATCTTCCCGCTGCACCACCTGCGGCAGATCGCCGGGTTCCGGTATCTCGCCCACAATTGCTTCCAGCAGATCATGTTCCGTAATCAGCCCCTGAATGCCGCCGTGTTCATCGATCACCATCACCATCCGGCATTGTTTCAGCAGTTCCACAATCGCCGACGCCGGAGCCGATTCCGGCACATAAACCGGCGGGCGGGCGCGCCGTTCCAGGTCCAACCCCTGCCCGGCAATCACCGGACTCAGCAAATCCTTACTTTCGATCACGCCCACCAGCTTATCCAGGCTGCCCCGACCTACCGGAAAAGTCGAATGCCCCGACTCCGCGATCTTGCGCCCCACCGCTTCCACGGCATCATCCACATCCAGCCACACAATTTCTGTATGCGGCGTCATCAGCCCCGCCGCCCGCCGCATATCCAGCCGCAGAATACTTTCCACCATATCCTGTTCGGCTTCTTCAAACACGCCCGCTTCGGTCCCCTCTTCGATCATCAGCCGGATTTCCTCTTCCGTCACCGCCTGCGCCGCGCTCGCGCCCACACCGAGCAGCCGCACCACCCCGTTCGTCGAAGCGCTCAACAGCCGGACCAGCGGAAAAGTGAGGCGCGACAGCCGCTGCATCGGTCTGGCAACCCGGCTGGCAATCCCTTCCGGGTTTTGCAGCGCCAGCCGCTTCGGGACCAGTTCGCCCATCACCAGCGAACAGTACGTGATCAGCATCACCACCAGCACGAAAGCCGCCGTTTCACCATACGGCGCGATCCATGCATTCAACTGCTGGCCGACCACTTCGCTCAGCGTCGCCCCGCCGAACGCCCCGGCCAGAATCCCCACCAGCGTGATCCCGACCTGCACCGTCGAAAGAAACTGGTCCGGTGCTTCCACCAGTTCGAGCGCCGCCTGGGCACCTTTTTCACCCTTGTTCGCCCGCTCCAAAAGCCGGGCACGCCGCGCCGAAACCACCGCCATCTCCGACAGTGCAAACACGCCGTTCAGCATAATCAGTACCACCAGAATCAGAACTTCCACTGTGATCGCAGACATTTGTTTCTCACTCCTCCACTTACTCTATTATCTGCGGTCCGTCGCTGATTTCCAACCAAAACCTAACCGCCGCAGGCGTACCGCTAACCGCTTATTCGCTTGCCGCAAGTCTCCAATTGCGGGTATGATGAGTGGAAGATAGCAGCATGGGGGAAAAATTGGTTAAGCGCATTCTCTACATCGAAGACAATCCGAACGACCAACGCCTGGTCAAAAAGGTACTGAATACGCACGGCTACGACATCGTGATCGCGGAAGATGGCCCGCGCGGTCTCGATCTTGCCCGGCAGATTCAGCCCGATCTCATCCTGGTTGATGTCCAGATGCCAGGGCTGGATGGCCTCGCCACCGCCCGCTGCCTGCGCGAGATTCCCGAATGCGCCGCCACGCCCATCGTCGCCCTGACCGCCCATGCCGAACGTTATTCGCGCCAACTTTATCTGGACGCCGGGTGTACCGACTACGAGCAAAAACAGGCCGGAATCAAGCCCATTTTAGCCCTGGTCCAGCGGTATCTGGATAAATAAATGGCTCACCGAAAGGATACTGGCAGTGAATAATGACCGCGAGCAACTTCTGAAGGCCCGCGAACTGATCGTCCAGAAGCAGTTCGACGCCGCCCGAACCATTCTGAACACCCTGCCCCACAATGACACCGCCCGAACCTGGCTCGCCAAACTCAACGAGATCGCGCCGCCGATCCCCGATCCGTTTGCCAGTTCCGATCCGTTTGCCAGCGCGGACCCCTTCGCCAGCAGCCGTCCTGCCGCGCCCGCTTCACCTTTCGTCGGTCCCCGCCCCGCGACAGCCTTGCCGGCCATAACCAATCAGGTGCCGGTGCTGGCCTATGCGCGGTATGGCATCGGCGCGATTGTGATCGTCGTCTCCCTTTTTATGCTGGTCGGCTTTTTTGTTTTCCCCTGGCTCGATCTGGGTGAAATCGAAATTTTTGGCTTCAAACTCAACGATCTGAACGAATTATCCGATGAACTGGACGCCGACTTCAACGAAGGCCAGCTCAAACTCACCCCGCTCGAAATCTGGATCGGCAACAACAACGGCGATCCGTTTTCGCTGAGCTTCGACTCCATGGAACAGGCACTTGGTGATGAATCCAGTTCCGACTCCACTTCCGACCTGGTACCAGAGGACACGCCCGGCGGTTTCGGCGATGTGCGCCCGCTGGATCGCCTGCTGATTCTCGTGCCCATCGGCGCAATTATCCTGCTCTGGTTCGCCTGGATGTATCTCTCCCAGGCCATGAAATCCTTCACCGCCCTGACCTGCATGTCCATTCTGGCCCTGCTGCTGCTCATCTTCCCCTATGCCTGGCAGGAACTCACGCAAAATGACTGGGAAAATGCGGTTGAAGACAATATGACCGCCGATACCGGCGAAATGGATGATTGGGGCCTGGGCGAAGGGCTGAGTTCGATGTATGTCAGCATTTTTGAGCAGGCGTTCAGCACCACCGAACAGGTCTGGATGGCGGGCATCATTTTGGCAGTTTGTCTCGGAGGAGTCATTCTAGAGGCCGTTGGCAAGAACACCCAACGCCCTTCTTTTGCCTGATCAGTACGGTAGGGCCGCCCCACATTCTGTGAGTTTGACTCCCCTTCCCTTAGGGAAGGGGGGACGGGGTAAAGAAAATATTGGCGCAGCCTAGAGCGGAGACAAACATGAGACTTGGAATAGGACTGGTAGTGGTAGTGGCGGCGATTTTGATCCTCGTCGGGTTTGTGGCCTTCGATTGGATCGATGGTTATACCGCGCTTGATTTGCAGCAGAGCAAAACCATCGCGCTCACGGTAAACAGCATCACCTGGGACGACGCGGGCCAGACCTGGATCACCGCCAACGGCCTGGGCGATGACTATTCCCTGGATGCCGCGTTGAAGCCGACGCGTGACAGCCTGGGAACAGCCGCGCTGGAAATCCAGAATGATCGCGGGAAAAATGTATTCACGACTGCCACGCTGGATCGCGGCCCCAACGACACCCGCCGCGTAGACCGTCTGTTGCTGCTCGTGCCGCTGGGCGCGATTATTCTCGGCTTGTTGGCGCTCTCCTATACCCTTGGCTGGATTGCGCCCGACTCCGCGCTGTTGGGTATGGTCATCATCGCGTTTGTGCTGCTGGCGCTGCCTTTCCTCTGGGAACAGGCCAGCACCGCCAACTGGCACGCCGCCGTGGAGGATCAGTCCGCTGACAACCAGATCAACCGCGCCTCGGTGCAGGCGGTGGAAGATTTCGCCGGGCAGGTGTACGCTACCACCCTCCACAAAGTTTTCGCAGCCCTGGCGGTGATGTTCAGCCTGGTCGGTCTGATTGTGCCCTCCGAGCGTTTCCAGACCACCTATAACAGCCTGTTTTATGACCAGAAGCAGACGGCGTGAAATCGCGCTGGTATTGGCCGGTCCTGATCGGCCTGCTGCTGCTTCATTTTTACGTTCGGACCCATCATCTTCTGACCCTCCCGCCGTATGTCGATGAGGGTTATCACCTCAAACGTGCCGCCCTGGTCTGGTCCTTTGATCAGAATCCAGGGCGTTTTTCGCATGGCAAAGTGCTGCTGTATTTCTGGCTCGGTCTGTTTGAAGACAATCCGCTCAGCGCGCTTCCGGCGGGCCGTCTGGCGATTGCTCTCAGCTCGCTGATCACTGCCGCCGCCCTGGTCCGGTTAGGCCGCATGCTGGACAGCCCCACCACCGGACTCCTCGCCCTGGCAATTTATGCCGTGCTGCCGCTGGCCTTTTTTTTCGAGCGGATGGCCCTTGCCGATCCCTTCGCCTCGCTGTTCGCCTGTTTATTCGTCTGGCGTGTCCTCGTCTGGATGCGTCGCCCGACTCAGGGCTTGCGCCTCGGCCTGTTGATCGCTCTCATGACGCTGGCCAAGCTGACCACCGCCCTCCTGCCCGCGCTTCTCGTGCCTTGTGCCCTGCGTACCCAGGACTATCGCCGCTCCCTGATCACTGCCGGGCTGACCGTCGCGCTGCTGTGGTCGCCGCTGGTCATTCCGGCGCTGTTCGCCCCCGGATCGTTTATCCTGGTCAACACGGACAACGTTCGCGCGCTGACGTCCCCCACCGCTTATCTCACCCACGCCCTGCGCCTGATCGCGGAATTCACCACCCCACCGCTTCTGATCGCATTACTGCCTGCCCTGCTGATCGTCTTCGCCTTCAACCGCCGCGCCGCCGCGATCCTGCTCCTCTGGCTGCTGCTGCTCGGTATCGTCCCGGTACTCGCCGCCGGAGTCGTCACCGCCCGCTATTTTATGATCCTCGCCGCGCCGCTCGCCCTGATCTTCGCGTCTGCTGCCTACAACCTCTGGGCGCACCCATTCCGGTTCCAGCGGCTCACCCGTGCCGCGCTGCTGGCTGCCGCCGCCCTCTACCTGATCGCCTTTATCCGCCCCTTTACCCTCGCCGCCCACAATTCGCCCATCAATCTGCCCTTTCGCGGCGACGATGTGAACGCCTACGAATATCTCAGCGGCGAATTATCCGCCTCCGACACGGTATGGGCGGCGGCGGAGATGATCAACACGCGCGCGGGCCGTTTTTACGCCGATTGGGATCTCTGCCACCTGCTCTATTTTTATACCCCGCACCCCGTCACCTGCGTTGCAGGTGATGTCCTGGCCCGCATTTTGGACGATCTCGCGCCGGGTGAATCCGCGTATGCCATTTTTGCATCAGAACTATTAGAGTCTGATCAGACAGTGGCGCACGCCGCGCGGATCGCCGTCTACGACTCCCCCACCAGCGCGCGGCGCGTGTCCCTGTGGCGGATCACACCAAGATAAGAATTTGTGTAGTCTTTCACAGTTTCCCTGGATATTTAAGATTAATTAGATTAAAATACTATTTAACATTTAGGCCGTCCCAGGAAAATAATGATCCCATTCATCTGGTTTGACTCCCCTTCCCTGAGGGAAGGGGTAAGGGGGGATGGGGTAAAACGTAGCTCTAACGACCTCCCATCGCCGCTGTAATCTGCTGGGGCACGTTCGTCAAGGGAGATTTCTATGCATTCCGTTTCTAATGT
>CAYYNB010000272.1:0-5248 GCA_964472565.1 uncultured Anaerolineaceae bacterium | reverse complement strand
GCCGACTTTTGCTCGATCATAACTCAATGGACTTTATTTCCGATAGAGTCTAATCCATGTTTCAGATTAGCATCTTCAGCGTATTCAATGGCTGCTGCACGTCCATCAGGGCGAATCTCGCCCACCAGCGGTGCAATCGTCTGCTCTTCAACGGCGCGTTCAATTGCCCGCCGTGTGGCTTCGGTACGATGAAAGCCGCTGGAGAGAATGAACTTGCCGGTCTCCTCATCCCGATACAACACAATCGGTTCATCGAACTGACCGCCATTGAGCAGAATTCTCCACCGTCTCCTCGTCGAGACCTGCCACGCGCACCTGGACGTCCTGATCCACCAGGATTTCGTCCAGACTGATAGGCCGAGTAAGGACCTGTTTGCTGTCAATCTCGTCCAGCAGATTTGGATCGCCAAAGATGAGATCCGCCGCTTCCTTGAGCATGTAATCCGGGCGACGGAAGGCCGCCGCCCGATCCTTGCCACTGCGTCGACTAGCCATGGGCTGCCCCCTCGACGCGATCTACCATTTTCCAGACACTGCTGGCGGCGTCGTGCGTCGGCGCATGCGTAAAAACCGGCAGTTCATACGCGGCGGCTTCGGACCAGACTATCGACAGCGGAATCGGCGGCCAGACCAAATCCCCAAACTCACGCTTTAGGTCCGCCAGGTTCTCCTGATGTTCCAGGGTGCTGGCACGGAATTTATTCGGCACAATGCCTGCGATTTTTACCTCGACGCCGTGGGTGCGGCGAGTAGCCTGCAGGCGGGTGAAACTCTCCATCAGGCCATCAAAGCTGAGCCGCTCGCATTCGGTCGGATAAAGAATGTAATCGGTGGCCAGATAGATCGCACCGTGCAGCAGCGAGGGCGTCGGTGCGGTGTCAATCACCACATACTCAAAACGGCTGTTGAGCTGTTTCAACCGCTCATCCAACGCCCAGGCGTTGGAGATGGAGTTGGCGATGTTGCGCGTTTCCACATTCGATCCCAGTAGGTACAGCCGGGTTGACCCCTCGCCTCCGTACTTGCTGGGATCTATCGCTTTGAGCACTGTTTTGAAGGGCGCATCGCGGACGAGTAAATCGTAAATTCCCGGATACTTGGCAACTCCGACCGACAGGGTGGCATGCCCCTGTTCTTCAGCATCCACCAGCAGCACGCGGTGGCCGCGCGCGGCGAGACCGGCGGCGAGATTCACGGCAATGGTGGTTTTCCCAACACCGCCTTTTTCATTCAAACTGGTAATGACTTTACACTCCTTGACGTTGTCTAGAGGGCTGACATCGCCGCCAGGTGATGCCAGCCCTTTGCATTAAGCTCGATTTTTAATGAGTTAAGGTTTTTCCCCATCCCGCGTTATCCCGGCCATGCCGCACAGCACCCGCAGGGTCGCTAAACAATCCGCCAGCGCATCATGTGCCGGGTAGTGGTCGCCAAAGTGCGCCGCTGCGCTGCTCAGTTTCTGCCACTTGAAGCTGTCAAAGTAATCCGACCAGTCGCCATAGTACGCGGCATAGGCCAGCATCGCGCAGGGCGGACTCTTGACCGGAATCGGCGGTAGGCCCCACACCGCACAGCACCGGTGGAGAATTCCGGTGTCATACGCCGCGTTGTAGATCACCACCGGGCGCTGGAAGAGTGCTTTCACCTGGGGGTACAGTTCCAGAAAAGTGGGCGCGGTGGCCACATCTCGATTCATGATGCCGTGAATAGCAGTAGCATCACCGGGGATAGGGCAGGTGGGTTTAACGCGCGTATTGAGCAGTGCGTTGCCTTCCCGATCCACTGCCGCGATACTGACCGCTTCGCTCCGCCCATCCAGCCCGGTAGTCTCGGTGTCGAGAATCACCAGATCCGGCTGGAAGAGCATCCAGCGTGCCCAGGCTCGCGCCCCCGTGTGGCTGTCGTAAAAACCAACCGGCTCGTCAGAAATGAAGCGCATCACCTTGATTTCCCTCACCCACTGGCGGCGCAGCTTCGCCAGTGATGGTGGCCTGTTCCGGCTCCACCTTCTCCGCTGAGCCGTGTTTCCAGGTGTGAACCGCCTGCTTCTGGAACGTTTCCTTCGCTGCGTTCCAATACCGCAGTGCATCTTCGTGCGCCGCGTCGATGTCCACGCCTGCCTGCCAGCGCTGCAACGCGAGCCGGTGGTCATCCAGCGCCCGTGTGACTTCCATCTGGAGCACTTCCAGGTGGCGCAGCGGCAGCAGAACCTGCGTGACGTGTTCGCCCAGGACAATCGTCATTTCCGTCACCGGTTGATCCGAACGATGTCCGCGCTCACTCAGGATCAGCCAGATACCGCCTTGTCCCAGGTGCTGCACCAATCCGGCGGGCAGGGGGTCGATCTTCTCCGTCCTGGGTGCTTTTTCCGGCGGCGGGTTGAGGCGTTTGAATTCCTCACCTGCCTCGCGCTCCACATCCCATTCATTCCGTCCATCACGTCGTGGTTTAGCCATTGCCTGATTGATCCTTCTGCTCTTTCAGAGCGCTGATGTAGCGGCGCACACCTGCACCGCGTCGATTCGGATAGTCATTGCTGATGACCAACACTCGAAAACCCTGCTGCCGTAAGCCGTGGGCGATGGCGCACACCGCATCGCCCATATCGGCGGTGGCGGCGGTGATACGGATTTGGATCAGTTCGTTCATAAATGTCCCCCCTTTTAGAACTAATCCTGCGCCAGTGGGGGAACTTTGCCCCGCAGCCAGGTCTGGTCCATCGGGACCCATACCGCGCGTTCGAACAGGCGCTGCAGCACCCGGTCACCGAACTGCTCGGCCATATCCTCTAATCCCAGATTGGTCGTGATGAGCGTTGGCAGATCATCGACATACCGCCCATCAATGATGCTGTAGACTTTCTGCTGCCGGTCATCCGTTTCGGCCATCCGGCCATGCTGCACCCCCCGCCGCGCTCCCAAATCCTCATTGCCCAGGTCATCCAGCATCAGCAGCGGCATACTTGCCAGCTCCTGGACCATTTGATAGGATTGATCTTCGTCACTGCCGTAGTGAGATTGAATTTCACTGATCAAACGGTAGTACTCCACCACCAAACCAGCCTTGCTTGTGCGCTCCATTCTTGACCGGAAGGCCGCGCTCGCGAGGCTGGTTTTTCCATAGCCCGGTGGGCCATAAAAAACCAGACTGCAGCGCGGACCATCCGGCATATCATGCGGCGGCATCAGCCCTAAATCAGTGTAGGTGTTAAAAGTTCCAGCGGCCCAGCGCTGAGCCGCCAGGATGGGGATAGCCATCAGTTCCAGCTCATCGGCGTCCAGCACCGTTGACTCCGACTCATAGTCCGCCATCGAAAAACGCTGGTACTGCGGGCGCATCAGTCCGGATGCTTTGAACAACCGCTCGAAGCGCTGCTGCTGCATACACTGGGCGGTACGACAGGTGCAGGGAAACGCCTTCCCGAAATCCGGATGCCCCACCGGCACGTTTTTGGTTACCCAACCCATATCACCGCAGATTTCGCAGGGCGGATCTGTCTTGGCCGGGAGGCGCTGCTGAGCCGCATGCGCCTGGATGCGTGACCAGTAGGCGCGTCCTTCATCCGTGACTTCCCGTTCGTATCCGTGACGGACGGCCCGGCGTGGGCGCTGGATTGTTTCGCCGGTTGCCAAAAGGTGCTCGCGTAAAGATGCCATTGGGTAATCTATCCTCCTGTGTGGTTTTCATGCTGCGCAGCTGCTTTTCAAGCCAGGGGTAAAAATGCTGGATGAATTTTTCGATGCCTTGTGGGGTATCGGTAGCCGGATGATCCTTGTGCCAGGCAGCGACGAATTGTTGGATCCGCGCCGGGGTCACCGGCAGATCGCAGCCCGGAATCACCCGCTTCGTCCTTCCTTTCCCTATCGTGATCGTGCTGCCGAAGGCCCAGGCCGTGATCGGCCCAATCCGTCCTCCGGCAGCCGAGGCGGCGGGCGTTCGTGGTGTCAAAGCAAACACGAATTGAGCGATGGCATCAAACAGCGCATCGCGTTCGGCAGGGATAGGGCCTGAAATTTTTTCTTGACCGGTGGATTGGTCGCCTGTCGCAGCGCCGGTAGGCGGCTGCGATGAGTCTTTGGGTTTCAATGGGTTCGTCGCACGGACCAGCCGGGGGTTCGTGGCACGTACCATTTCCCGGTTCGTGGCACGTACCAGATGGGGGTTCGTCGCACGGACTGGTAGATTGGTTCGTCGCACGTACCAGGGGGGGATCGCCATCGGCCTGTTTTTGTTTTTTGGCCAGAGTCGCTTTTTGTGTGCGCTTCTGCGCGCGCTCCACCCGATCGGCAGCGCGCTGTTCCAGTGCATCCCAATTGATCTCACTGTCGCTTTCAGGCAGTCCCCAAAGCTGGCCGGCTGGAGTTGGACTCCCCAGTTTGCGCAGTACGCGCAGTTTCACCAGGCTGTCCAGTGCTTTGATGATGGCGGCACGTCCAAGACCGCACCCCTTGGATCCGCGATGACCTTCTTCGAATGCGGACAGACTCAGATGCGCGGTGCGATTGAAGTTATTGTTCCAGCCGAGAATATGCCGGACGGCAAACAGGATCACGCGCAGTTCGGGATCTGAAAGTAGTGGCATCAGCCGATCCACAATGATGTTGGGCGTAGAGAATGAATTGGGAACTAAATTGTTTGGTTTGTCAGCGCTAGACATCGGCTTTTTCCCTTTGTTCAGGTGAAGCGCTGGCACGCAACAGCGGACGGGGTGAGGAGTAAAAGCGAAGTTTTGTGTTAGCCCGAGGTCGCGTTTATACTTCGTTTTACCCTTCACACGGCGGTCCGTGTGGGTCCAGGGCTTTGCCGGCGGAAGTGCTTGAATCCACTTCCGCCGGTTGCGTTGTCTATTTGTTTGGTAAATGTCAGAAGAGCGTTTGCTCTTCGACTCCTAGGCCCCTTTCGATTAGTGCTACTATTCAGGGAATAGGAGGACACATGAAACTAAAAGAGACTCTCGAATATTTCCTAAATACCTATCCCGTCGATTCAACCCGCAACACCTATGCCAAATTTCTTTGTAAATTCGTCGACTCGATCGGTCCGGATAGGCCACTGGAACTCATTCGTGAGGAGGATCTGAACGCGTACATCTACGAGATGAGTTATCGGACGGCCAAGTACGAAGGGCATCCCCTTCGTCCGGTCGAAAACGAGCGGCTCAGTTCCATGACGGTCTACAAAAACGTCAAAATGATAAGGCCAGCCCGTGTTTAAAAATCTTCTGAAACCGGTAGAATAAGCGGCTATC
>CAYYNB010000271.1:1798-5253 GCA_964472565.1 uncultured Anaerolineaceae bacterium | reverse complement strand
AAAATAGCGGGGGTAGGATTGGGCGGTCATATCCGCGGCGAGGTCATCAGGGAGGGGCATGTAGAGGACGATGACATCCGGCTTGTTGCCCAGATAGTAGGACAACTGCCAGCCAAGCCAGTGATCGTAAATGATCTCACCGCTCAGTTCAGTATTCAGGTAGGCAGCGAGGTGGTCGATTCCGGCGGAGTCATCGGCAGGAGCGCGGAGGGTGTGCAGGGTCGAGGGAAGAAGCAGGAGCAGGAGCAGCAGCAAGATAGGGTGACGGGTCAGGACGTGGGCGGCGAGGATCAGGAGGAAGGGGACGAGAGTGTGAATGTAGCGATCATAAGTGTTAAAGGCGATCAGCCAATGCCAGGATAAAAAGGCCAAAGAAAAAGCGGCGATCAGCCACGTGGACAGGGCGGAATACGAGCGGTCACGGCGGATCAACCAGAGTGGAAGGGCGAGTAAAAAGGCCCCGGTGAGAATTTGCGATCCGGTGATGGTGGCGAGCCAGTGAAGCCACTGTTTAAGGCGGGGCCAGAGTTCGGCAGAACGGATGAAGCGGCGGGGATTGTTGCGCTGGTAGCTGAGTTCAAAAAAACTCTGGGCAGGGCGAAGTCCATCCCAGACAAACAGCAGGGCTACACCGAACAGAAAGGGATAGGCGAAACGCCAGAGGAAACGGCGGGCTGTGCGCAGATCGGGGGTATTGTAGGCAAAACCGAGCGCGAGAATCAGGGGCAGAAACAGGATGGCATTCGTTTTGCTGGCGAACAGCAAGGCGGCAGTGATTCCGGCGAGTTCCCAGCGAGCGCGGACGGCCAACCAACAGGATACTAAAACCCAGAACGTGGCCTGGACATCGGTAAAGACGGTGGCAGAGAAGGATAGATCGTAGGGGGAGAGCGACCATAACAGCAGGGCGACCAGGGCCAGAGTCCGGCTGGGGTGAAGCGCGCGGGCGAGTTGATAGAGCACGGCGAGACTGAGGGCGCTGAAGAAGGTGTTCGAGAGGCGGGCGGCGAACTCGGATGGCCCTAATAAACGAAATGAAAGCGCGGTGGTAAAAAAGGTGAGCGGGGGTTTATCGAGATCGGTGGTTTGGAGCAGGATGTCGCCCCGGTGGCTGATCAAGCGGGATTGGGTCGCAAAAAGGGCTTCATCGGGGGAGAGGCGGACATCGCGGCCCAGCATGATGAGGCGGAGCGACAGGCCGATCAACAAAACGAGCGCCGGTAGATACACCGACGCCCGCCGGTCAGCTAGTTGGTGAAGCGGTAACGGATCAGGGTCCATAGGGCGGTGAAGCCGTCTTTCCAGGTGATCTTTTTGCCTTCCCAGCGCTCGCGCCCCGCGTAGGAGATGGGGACTTCGTAAATACGGTGGCCGCGTTTGAGAACTTTGGCGGTGATCTCCGGCTCGAATTCAAAACGGCGGGACCGTAAATTCATGTCGCGGACGACTTCGGCGCGAAAGACCTTGTAGCAGGTTTCCATGTCGCTGAGAATGGAGTCGTAGAGCACATTGGTGGTGAAGGTCAAAAAATGATTGCCGATCATGTGCCAGAAAAACATGGCTTTACGCGGACCACCCAAAAAACGCGATCCATAAACCACTTTGGTGATGCCTTCTTCGATGGGTTTGAGAAGCACGGGGTAATCGCGCGGGTCGTATTCTAAGTCGGCGTCCTGGATCAAAAAGATGTCGCCCGTGGCGTTTTGAAAACCGGTGCGGACGGCAGCGCCTTTGCCCTGATTGCGCTCATGGAGCACGATTTTCAGGTCGTCACTTTTGTCGATGGCGGCGAGAATATCACGGGTGCCATCGGTAGAGCCATCGTCTACGATCAAAATTTCGTCCGCCAGTTCAACGGCACGTACCCGTCGAATAATTTCTTCGATGGTACTTTTTTCGTTGTAGCATGGAATAATTACAGAAAGTTTCAAGGTAATTTCCTTTGTGCAATGCCCAGCGGCGGGACATTATAGCTAAGGGTCAGTGGAGCGGCAAACCACGATTATCCTACATTGACCTTGCAGTTTATCGGCGGTAAGCTAGGACAGTCTGGAGGAGATAAGACGGATGATAGATTCAGGATCACTGACGATTCGTGGGCTGCACACGGATGACTGGGAAAACCTGTATCCGCTGCTGCATCATGATGAGGTGCTGCGCAACTCGATTGAACTACCCTATGCACCGGAAGATACGTTTCGGGAACGGTTTAATAATCCGCCCGCGACGCTGCACACCTTGATCGCTGAGACGGGGCAACCGAGCGGACGGAAACGGATCGTCGGGACGGCGTGGCTGTCTCAACTGGAACTGCGGCGGCGGCACTGTGGGGAACTAACGGTGGTGGCGTATCCTGATTATCCAGAGGTCGAACGTCTGCTGGTGCAAGCGGCGCTGGAACTGGCGGATCAATGGCTGGGACTGCACCGGGTCGATGTGTTGGTGTACGCGGATCAAACAGCGGCGATTGAATTGTACAAGCAGCATGGATTTGAGCAGGAAGCGATACTGCGACGGTATGCCGTGCGGAACGGATCGCTGCATGATGCGACGCTGCTGGCGCGGATACGCCCAGATACGGATTAGTACGGAGGAAAAATGAGCCGCAAAATCATCGATGTGACGATTCGAGGCCAAGAAGCGGATGACTGGGAAGGGATCGCGGCGCTACGAAGCTGCCCCGGCGTGATTCGCGGGACGCTGCAACTGCCACACCAATCGCGGGATATGGTGCGCGAAAAGGTCGAAAACGTGCCGCCGGGACGATATATGATCGTGGCGGTGGTGGATGAGCAGATCGTGGGACAACTGGGAATGCAAGTGGGAACCGGGCGGCGGGCACACAGCGCACACCTGGGGATGATGGTGCATGATGATTTCCAGGGGCAGGGAATTGGAACGGCGCTGATGATGGCAGCGGTTGATCTGGCGGACAACTGGCTCAACCTGAGCCGGATCGAACTGGAAGTCTTTGTTGATAATGAACCCGCGCTGAAACTGTATCAAAAATTTGGGTTTGAAATCGAAGGAACGCTGAAGGATTTCGCGTTTCGGGATGGCAAGTATGTTGATACATATACGATGGCGCGGATCAAAGGTACAACCCAATGAGTACACTAACGATTCGGCATGCTACGGTTGATGACTGGCCGAAAGTGGCGGACCTGGGCGCTCAAATTTTCGCACGGGGGGAAGGGTACGATAACCATTACAAAGCATGGATGAACAACCTGAGCGATCCCCGATTCCGGTGGGAACAAACGTACATCGGGTTGGTTGACGGACAGATTGTGTCACATGTCAGTTATATGGACCGGGCGCTGCGGTATGGGCGGCAGGCGGAATTCCGGTTTGGCGGCATCTCAGGGGTGATTACACATCCGGAATACCGAGGGCGGGGATATGCTGCCGAGGTCATGAAAGCCGCACTGCGGGGGATCGAAGGGGAGAAATAT
>CAYYNB010000271.1:0-1788 GCA_964472565.1 uncultured Anaerolineaceae bacterium | reverse complement strand
CCCCCCGGGCCCGGGCCCCTGCGGCGTCGGCCCTGAACGCCGCGCGGCGGGCGAGCGAAGGGGAGAAATATCACCTCACGCTGCTGGATGGCATTGCGCGGTATTATGATCAGTTTGGGTATGTCACGATCTGGCCGACGCGCACGACCAAATTCACGATCAAGGACCTGCTGCGGGTGGAAGATGATGGAGCGGGCTACTGCGTGAGAGCCTACCGCCCGGATGATCTCCCGGCGCTGCTGGCGTTGTATGAGGCGGAATGGGGAAACAGGCCGTGTTTTATCCCCCGAACCGCCGAGTGGATGGAAAGCAAGGTCCGACTCGTGTCGGCTGAGGGAAACCCATACACGTATGTCGTTGAAGACAAAACCGGGAGCATACAAGGGTATTCGTGCGGGTGGCAAATCCAAGAACGGATGGAAGTGATCGTCGCGAATCTGGCGGCGACGGTGGCCTTGCTGCGACATACCGCGCAACTGCTAGCGGATCAGCCGGATACAGCGGGCTGGTGGTTGGATTTGCCGAATACAAACGCGGCGACCTATGGCCAACAGGTATGCACCATGCAATTCCACACAAATGCCATTCAGCGCGGCGGATGGCGCGGGCGATTCGTGGACCGAGAACGCGCGCTAGAGATTTTGCAGAGCGAATATCGTGATGTCGTGTTTGAGGCACAACATAATTGCATCGTCATACGAGCCGGGAAACACGAGCTACACGTTACGGAAAGTGAACTGCTGCAATTGATGTTCGGAGAAACGCCGTACCTGTACAAGACGGCGGAACGGGACATTTTAGAGCACTTATTTCCACCCCAGGTCAACGGACTGGCGGGGTTAGACTGGTTCTAAACTATGGACATTCACCATCCTTCTGAACTGGCAGCGCTGCGCGGCGAACCGAGTTATGTCTGGCGGGAGGGGCAGGAACGACGGCTACACATGATCGAACGCTGGGCGACGCTGAAAGATGCGGTGATTCTGGAAGCGGGCTGTGGGAACGGGATGTACAGCAGCCAGTTTCGACGGCGATTTTCGATGGCGGTTGAAGCGTTCGATCTTGAATTTGAACGGGTGAAAAGCGCGCAGGAAGATACTCCACACGCGCTGGTGTCGGCAGCAGAGGCGATTCCGTACCGGGACGGCCTGTTCGATACGATTCTGTCGAATGAAGTGATTGAACATGTAACCGATGACCGACTGGCGGTTGAGGAAATGGTGCGGACGCTCAAACCGGGCGGGCGAATCGTGTTATTCTGCCCGAATCGATGGTATCCGGTGGAGCAGCACGGGCATTACTGGAAGGGCGAGTATCATTTTGGGAACACGCCGCTGATTAACTATCTGCCGGACCGCTGGCGTAACCAACTTGCGCCGCATGTACGGGCGTATACCGCGCGGCAGGTGCGGCATTTGTTTGATGGGCTGCCGGTGCGAATTGTTCACCATACGCGGATATTCGGCGGGTATGACAACATCGTGCGGCGGTATCCGCGCGTGGGCGGGTTGATGCGGCGGATGTTATATGCGCTGGAACACACCCCGTTCCGATTCTTTGCACTTTCGCACCTGCTTATCGTTGAAAAAATAGAAAAATAGAAAAAATATAAGAATTCCAACAGCCGATACCTGATTTTGTTACATTATCCATAAGGCGATCTGAGGGAAAACAGGCGATGAACCCCTATCCCCCGACCCCTTTCCCCGCGCGCGGAGAAAGGGGAGAAAAACGGGCGCTGCTTGTGTCACCCGTTGTAGGGTTATGCTAAAGAATCCGCAACCGGGT
>CAYYNB010000270.1:0-5435 GCA_964472565.1 uncultured Anaerolineaceae bacterium | reverse complement strand
GGACGGATGGTTCACCACACACCATCCTCTCTTGAATTGCCATGCCAGCGCATGCAGGTGTATCGGCGTACATCGGCTTTATTCCTCAGACTGTGAACGCGAGTGCAACCAGCGTAACACAGCTTCTGCAAAAGCCATGTGGAATTTCGGAAGTGCATCGATTCCGAAATACAGCAAGCGGAAATCGGTGGCGGGATACCGATCAATGAACTGGTTATCGGTGAAGAACATGCCCAGCAGGTCGCGCATCTGCATGTATATATTTTTGCGCAAGACTGCGCGGGCAACTTGGACAGTCAGTTCGGGGTAGGAGGCATCGGTTAAACTTGCAGCGACGTGAGGATAACTCTTTTTGCGCCTACAAATTTCGTCTTAAGTCTTACTGTAAAGACCCCAAAGTTAGGACCGATCAAAAGGAGAGTCGGGGCATAAGGGCAGCAGCGGCAAAAGCAATGGGTGACAACCCGGCTAAAGCTGCATGAGGCCGTTCATGATTGTAGTCATACCGCCAAGGTTCTGTGATCTCGCGCACCTCCGAGACGGTATCGAACAAATAAGCGTCTAAGACATCTTCGCGATAGGTACGATTGAACCGCTCGATGTAGGCATTCTGAGCAGGGCAGCCCGGTTCAATGAAATCCCAGAAAACGGCTGGTCTGCAGAACAAAAACACCTTATTTAACAGGAGGGGAAATAATCACCACCCAAAAACCAGTATCGATATATGCTATCATTGGATGGGACTCGTCGCGAGCGATAACCCGTGCAGAGTTCTTAGGCTGGCCCCATGACCCCCCGCGTCGCACTCGCCTTGCCACAATAGTCAGGCTGGTGTTCATTGGGTTTTTGTAGACAGTCAAACACCATTCCTGGACATTCCCGCTCATATCCATGACTCCAAACGGCGATGCACCTTGAGGATAGTGGTCTACATCGGTAGTGTGCAAAATTCTGCCCTCAGAAGTATTACACTTTTCCGGGTCAAACTTGTTCCCCCAGGGATAGATACGCCCATCAGCCCCTTGCGCTGCGCGCTGCTACTGCTGCTCGGTAGGGAGCATAACCCACCATTCGTTTGGCTCTGATGTATAAGGTAAAGTTTCAGGAAGAAGGGGACTAGCACCTTTCAGGCGAGCTGTAAGCCAGCGGCAGAACGCTACCGCGTCATACCAAGTCACACTTTCGCGAGGGCAATTATCTCCCGCAAATTTGCTAGGAACAGGCTGCGAGTTCTGTTCGCGCCAGGTGTGTGCATCTTTTGAATAATCCCACCAACTCGGATCCTGGTAGCCGTCGATCGAATCCACAAAGACCTGGTATTGAGCATTAGTCACGGGGTATTTAGCGATAGCAAACGCTGGAACATCAAAGGTCTCTTGTTTTCGCGTCAGCACCACCCGGCCTGCCGGAATCCCGATCCATTCAAATGGAGGTGGCAGAATATCTTTCATTTCTGGCATTTTTCACTCCACTAGTTCGCAAACCTGTACTCACCAAGAACGAACACACCGGAAACCGTCAAAGTGGAACCAATTGTACGGAAGGTTCCAATTGCGGTAGGACGCACGGAAGTAGTCGTAATTGGCATCGTACCACGAACCGCCCCGCATCACGCGCGCCTTACTGATATCTGTATTACTCTCGCGCCCGTCTGCTGCATCATACGGATAGGACTGGTACAGGCTGCTCACAAACTCTCTCACATTGCCGCTCAGGTCCAGCGCGCCGACCCACGACGCACCGCCTGGATAGCTGCCTACCGGGGCCGTTTCCGCGTAACCATCATTCACATTTGAATCGCGCCAATTGTAGTCACAGTTCACATCACAATAATTCAACCGCGCGCCGTCCCATTCGTTCCCCCACGGATACATCCAGCCTTCCGGTCCGCGCGCCGCGTATTCCCACTCCGCTTCGGTTGGCAAACGCGCTCCGCGACTTTCACAAAAATCACGCGCTTCCCTCCACGTAATTTTCTCGCGCGGGCGTTCGGCTTCTGTCCACCTGCTTGGGTTTGCTGCCTGCCCGTTGAATGCCTCAAACTGCCCGTTGCTCACTTCTGTCCGGTCGATCCAATAGGCATCTAAGCACACTTCGTGCGCCGGTCTCTCGGCTTCATACCAACCTCGGTCACAATTTCCAGTCCCATACTCAGCCTCACACTGCTGAAATGCCGCTTCGATCTGTTCATCCGTACTTCCCATCTGGAAACATCCCGCTGGAACTAATACCATCTCCACCCCATCGAACTCCTGGATCACCGGCGTCCAGTCGGTGTTCTGCGATCCATCGGGGAGAAAAACCTGCTCAGGACTGACCGGCGTTGGGGTTGGCATAGGTGCAGGGGGGATGGCAGGCAGCGAAGCATCGACATTGAGCGAGCCAACAACCATGATCCGGAACCCAACCGCATTCCAATAGAGCGGATCGTCCGCGTTGCGAGTAGCCGTCCGCGCAGAACTCTCAGAGCTGAACCAGCCGCCGCCGCGCAGCATCCGGCGGGTACCGTATGCTGGACCATCCGGGTTCACCTGCTGGTCTGCCGGATATTCACCATACCAATCCGCGATCCATTCCCAGACATTGCCACTCATGTTCAGCGCGCCCACCCACGACATACCAGCCGGATAGCGAGTCACAGGCGAAGTAGCACTCGCGCACCTTTCTCCATTAACGGAAATATTTGCCAATTCACAGGTCGGAGCATCATTTCCCCAAGGGTACGTCACTCCATCCGGTCCACGTGCCGCGTACTCCCACTGTGCTTCGGTCAACAGCCGCACATCAGCACCGGTGGTTTCGCCCAGCCACGCGGCGTAAGCGTTGGCTTCGCGCCAGAATATCGAAACCACTGGATGATCAGCGTACTGTGGATCATCGTAGTACCTGGGATCCGGAGGCGTACAGCCGCCCGCTTCAACACATCGCCTGTACTGTGCGTTAGTCACCTCAGTTCGACCCATCCAGAACGACGCCTCGAAACACACGCGGTGCTGTGGACTTTCGCTCCAGTACCACGCTGCCCACTCCGAGTCTTCTTGTTCGATCAGGGCGGCGATCTCATCTTCCGTGCTACCCATCATAAAGCACCCGGCGGGTACCAACACCATCTCCACGCCGTCGAACTCCTGGATCACCGGCGTCCAGTCGGTGTTATGTGCTCCGGCAGGAAGAGCAGCCGTTTCAGGCTCAACCGGTGTCGGTTCTGGCGTAGGCTCGGCAGTAACGGCTGGCAGTGCGCTAGTTGTATCCATTGAGCGGGCACAGCGGAAACCGACACTGCGGCGCGAGGGGCCGGGAACGGGAATGAGCCAGTCGCGATTGGCGGCGCGCAGGTAGACCGTAGTAACATCAAACGAGCCGCCCCGCAGCACACGCGCGACATTTGTTCTGTCACCGGTATCCTGCTCCCGTCCATCTCCAATATCATAAGGGTAGTCTTGATACAAGGAATAAGTCCACTCCCACACATTTCCACTCATGTTCAGCGCACCAACCCAGGAAGCTCCACCTGGATAGCTATCTGCTGGGGCCGTGATGGCATACCCATCATCATTTTCTTCATTCACATAACTGTAGCCTGAACCCGAATCCGACTCGCCACAGTTGCGATCACAATGGTTCGCCAGTGTGTCGGCAAATTCATTTCCCCACGGAAACCACAAACGATCCGGCCCCCGCGCGGCGTATTCCCATTCTGCTTCGGTGGGCAACCGCGCCCCACGCCATTCACAATAGGCCTGCGCCAGGAACCAATTCATAAGGTTAATCGGTTGGTTTGGTTCAGTCGAATAATCGGAGGCGGGTACAGCATCGCATTTTCCCGCATCCACACACTGCTGGTATTGGGCACGGCTCACCTCATATTTGTCAATCCAGAACGGCGTGGCAAAGTTCTGCATACTGGTTGGGGCTTCATCCGTATACCAACTTCGCTCACATGCTGCCCCACTCGCTGCCGCCTGCTGGCACAGTTCTAGCGCATAATCTATCTCATCCTCTGTGCTGCCCATCTCAAAACTGCCTGCCGGAACCAGGACCATCTCCACGCCATCGAATTCTTGGATCACCGGCGTCCAATCGGCGTTATGTGCTCCGGCAGGAAGAGAAACCGTTTCAGGATCAACCAGCGTCGGTTCTGGCGTCGGCTCGGCAGTAGCGGCTGATAATGCGCTAGTTGCATCCATGGATCGGGCGCATCGAAACCCCGCCGCGCTATTTCCCCCATAATTGGGATCATCCGCAGCGCGCATGGTCGAGCGCATGCCATACTCAAGGCTGCTCAATGCACCGCCACGCAGCACGCGAAGATCACCCAAAAGAGGTCCCGTAGGGTTCTTCTGCGGTTCTACCGAATAGGGACCATACCAGTCAGCTACCCACTCCCACACATTCCCGCTCAGATCCAATGCCCCAACCCATGATGCACCACCCGGTTTGCTACCCACATGCGCCGTTTGTGCATCGCGTACAACCTGCTCCGCTGCAAAATCGTTTCCCCAGGGATACAGCCAGCCATCCGATCCACGCGCTGCATATTCCCACTCTGCTTCAGTCGGCAGTCGCCCGCCGCGGCTCTCGCAAAAATTGCTCGCTTCAGACCAGTTGATCCGCTCGCGGGGACGGTCGCGGTCTGTCTCAAAACTAGAATTTTCTGCCACACCCTTAAACGTTTCAAACTGAGCATTGGTCACTTCATACCGGTCGATCCAGAACGGTTCCTCAAAGCACACGGTATGCAGCGGGGCTTCATCTTCAAACCAGCTTCTCTTACATTCTTCGCCAAATCGAGTTTCACACAGCTGGAATGACGCTTCAATCTGCTCGTCCGTGCTCCCCATCATGAAACATCCCGCCGGGACCAGCACCATCGCTATCCCATCGAATTCCTGGATCACAGGCGTCCAGTCGGCGTTGCTGCCAGAGAAGTTGCGGGCAAGTTCCAGCGCCTCTTCAAGGTCAGGGGACGGTGTAGGGTTACCTTGAGCGCTTACCCCACCACCGATCCGCCCCAGGAATACAAGCGTCACTACCAGCAAGATTGTTGCCAATACACCAAGGATTGTTTGTTGTGTCATAGCGTCTCCTCTTTCCCTGTTGATTCACCCCCACCATTGGTTCTGCTCAGTGGTAACTCATATCTTATGGTAGAAGATTCTGGAGGCAGAGACAATCAGCGACTGGCCTATGACGCACAAAGTGGGAGCATAGGCGCAAACGCTTTTTCTGGTCGCGTTAGCGACCGTCGCACCCGAAAAGCAGCTCTGCCGCTCGGTACGCTGCCGGGTGCGTTTGGTGGGACCGGATTGCCGGGATCATCGGCGGCGCGGGAAAAGGCACCCGCGCCGGGGTGACCCGCGCGGGCGCGGGGCATCAAGCTTCTCCGGCGTGTGAGGAGCCAGGTTTTACCTGGCGACCCCCTCCGGGCAGACAGC
>CAYYNB010000269.1:0-5469 GCA_964472565.1 uncultured Anaerolineaceae bacterium | reverse complement strand
CGGTCCAGAAGCGGTTGTCGCCCTGGGCGCTGGGGACCAACACGTCGGCAATGGCACGAGCATCCGAAACGTTGGCGATGCCGGCAGCCAGGTTGTAACGCGGCCCGGCGCTGCTGGTGGGGTCGTGTACTGCAACCAGATGGCCGGTGACCTGGGCAAAACGGGTGACGTGTTCTTTCAGTTCACCCTGGGGGTCAGCCACGATCAGGCTGTGTCCGGCCAGCATCCGGTCGCCAATCACGGGCAGGATCACACCCTGTGTCTTACCAGAACCTGCTGAACCGAGGGTCAGGATACCACGCGCCGCATCTTCTCCGCTCAGTTGAAATGTGCCTGCCCCGTAATCCAGCCGCCAGCGGTTCTCCCCCCAAAACGCGCCGAAGATGGTTATCCCTTCACGGTCAGATCGGCGGTAGCGCCGGTACTCCCGCATGGTGCAGAAATGGGATGAACCCAGCGAACCACGCCGAACTGCCGGGCGACGCAGCCGGTCCACGCGCTCGCGCAGCCAGCCGCCCTGCCGCAACCCTTCATGTAAGACGACGTTTGCCATGCCCAGTGCCATACACCCCAGCAGCCCGGCCATGAACAACCGCATCCGGTTGATGGTGGGTGGTCCTCCGGCCATTAACGTGATGAATCCATTATCCACCTGCGGAACCGTTGCACGGTGGATGGCGAAGTCACCCATCATCGAGAGATAGAGGGCCACGATTCCCAACGAAACAATCAGGTGGGTCAGCAGGTGTAAGACAAGATCACGCCGGGTGTTTTGTTTCTCTTCATCGGTGCGGCGAATAGATACCCCCAGCAGCGCGGCAGCGAAAACCGGAGCCAGGGGGATCAGGCACACCAGCGGCATAAGACAGCCGCCCGGGGCTGCGCGTCCTTCGGTAAACAACCAGTAAAACATAAGCTACTTCTCCCTTCGCAGCTGCCAGGACGTCACGGCATAACTGAGAACGATCAGCCCTGACACCGACACGTACAACGCCTCACCGAAGCTGGCTCCCAACCAACACAGCACCGCCGCTGCGGCCAGGATGACGACCAACACGGCTGCACCCCCTAACGCGGATGGATAAGTTCCTCGAAACACTTTTTTCCCTTCCTCTAGCGTGGAAACCAGGCATCGAGTGAATCAATGTCTTCCGGCACGTCCTGGGCTTCGACAGCCGGCTCTTCGATCTCCCTGCGCCACTCCTGGCCAATGGTTCGGTCCAACGCCGCCTCGAATTCGTCGTGCGCGATGGTATTGAATAACTGCTCGTGCCCTTTGCGCTTGTGGTTGTAGATTGGCTCCCAGCCTTCGACCGTTGGAGCCAGACCTGGCAGGATGACGTGGGTGTGCAGCTGCTGCTCCCCTTCTTTGGTCAGCCGGTCATGCAAAACGTAGGCGTAGGGAGGCATCTGAAAGCCGCGGGCTTCGTAATACGCCTCGACAATGCGCTCCGTCACGTCCATCACCAGGTCGCGCCGCTGCGCTTCCGGCACGAGCGCCATCAGGTCGGGCGCGGGTGAGATCACCCAAGTCCAGGCCAGCACGTGCTGGCTCTGCAGGCGGTCGCAGTTTCCGAAGATTTCGCGGTAGTGGCTGCCCAATCCCCGGTCCTGCCAGCGATCGCGCAGTTTCTCCTGGTTGGCCCTGGTATCGCGATCCTCGCGATATTGAAGGTACTTCAAAGTGGCTCGCAGCCCCTGATGCCCGGTTCCACGCCCGCGCCGCTTCGGGGATTTGTACTTGAAGTCAGGGATGATAATGAACTTCGTCATTTCTCACGCACGGTCCTGATCTGTTTCTGAAGCGTCCGGGAATCATGCGCTGCCGCGACAATGGCCGCCTGAATCAGTTCCTCCGGCGTGATGGGCTGTTCGGTAAACGCGGGCAGCATGACGGCCAATCCATGCGCCACCAGCGCCAGCAGGATGTCCAGGCGAAAACTCAGCGCCGTTTCCAACACGTCGATCCGCTCCTGGAACGTCTTACGGAAGTGCGCTTTGCTGCCTGCGATGTCTTCCTGCTGGTCCAGGAATTCGCGGATCGCCTGGCGGATGAGGTCCGCTTCGGTGACTTCTTTGCCCTGCTTGTCGAGTAACTGCTGGAGGCGCGCCCGCAGTTGGGGGGTCATGGCGATACTGCGTCTTACCGTTTTGGTGGCTGGCATGGGAATCCTCTCCGAGTTGGACGATCTCCTTTATTGTCTCAAATAGGGGTGCTGGAAAGGCTGTAGGATTACGGTTTTTGGCGAGCAGACTTGCGGGAAGACGGAGCAGATTTACAGAAGCAGTGAAGGCTGTACTGGCTCACGAGCGTGCATCGTGAGCAGGTCGCGTAAGCGACCGTCGCACCCGGAAAAGCAGCGCGACCTGTGGGCACGCTGCGGGGTGCGACATCTCGTCCCGGCATACCGGGACGACCCCCTGACGCGCACCCTGGGCGGCGTCAGGGGTGCACCGTGCGGGCACGGGGCAGCAAGCCTCTCCGGCGTGTGAGGAGCCAGGTCTTTACCTGGCGACCCATCCAAAAACCCAATCATGGGTGCTGCCGCGTAAGACACCTGCACCGCAGGCCGTCGTCTTACGCTGCCAGCCTCCATTTGGATGGGTCGGTGGCCGCGCGCGGCCACTGGGACGCGCTGCGAGGCGCGTCCAATCACGCACACAAGCCCAGAAACCACACCGGTATACATGGTGTCTTACGCCCCTGCCACCAACACAACCTGAACCGACAAAGGCAGAGGCTCGCACTACCTCTGCCCCCGAATACTGCCCTATGAGCCGACCTTACGCGGCAGCCACCGCACAACCAGCCCGGCAAAAGCGGCACGCGATCCAGCGCCGTGTTCCCCTTCCTTCAGCGCGGAAACCACTCGCTCCACCGCTCCCTGCACCTTTTCGCGGGCGTAGAAGGCATCATCCTCCAACAGCAGGATTTCAGCCGCCCGTACCAGCCCTTCCGCCGCCACCAGCAGGTCGTGAGCAGCCCGCCCCCGCCAGGAATGAATCTCACTGGCACAACGTGCCGCTTTTAGGATGTCCGGCTGTACAGATCCGGCACGCTGCAAGGCCATCGCTACAGATCGGAAATCGTCGGCACGGGTATCTCCGGCTTCCTCGAACCGCTTGAGGTGGTCCCGGATCGCGTTCAGTGTATTTTCGCTCAGGCGATGGGCAGCGGCTTCGCGCGTCAGGCGCAGCAGCCGTCCTTCAAAACCCGGCCAGCCGCAAAGCTCACTGGCCGCATCGATGACCAGGTTCATCAGCCGGTTGGGGATTTCCTCCCCCAGTCGGGTATCAAACAGGTTTTCCCATTCCGGCAGGCCGGGGGATCCAAACAGGTCAGAAATCACGGCTCGCTGGATGGTAACGTAGGCGCTGTTGGAGTAATGCGCGTGATAACGTGCGGCAGCCTGCTGGCTGTCCTTCTGAGGGATTGTCATGAGTATTTCTCCTTAATGATATAAAGAACGGCCCCTTTTCGGAGCCGTCTCAGTCATCGGTTTGGAACCAATTGCCGCTGACTTGCCGGAGTTCACCGTTGTCCAGGAATCTGATCCAGACCGTATGAATTCCCCGGCTGTAAGGCAGGACGTTGTCACACAGTGGATAGTGGCTCACCATGCAGCGGCGGTGAGGGTCTACCGTGCAAAGACCGACCAGGTGTCCTATCTCACCCGGCCTGGGCAGTTTCGAGTGATGGGTGTTCTGGCGTTCTCCTTTCAGCATCTTACGCCTGTGACTTCCAACGCTATCGTAGAATAGAAAAACGGCGAGTGAGGGAAGCCCATTGGCTTTACAACGTCGGATGGCGTAGAAAAGTCCAGCGCTATCGTAGAAAAAGTAGAGGTTTCCAACTTTATCGTAGAAAATGTAAGCTAAAATTCTCGGCGTGAAATGACCTCAACAGGCGAGACCGGGATCATACTTTTTCTACTTTATTTCTGGAACTTCCTGTTTTTCTACGCTAATTTTGGAAATCACAACGCCTCCAGGTAGGCCAACAGCTCATCGCGTTCGATGGGGATATTGCGGGTGACGACCATCCCATCGTTGTGGACGAAGCTCAAAAAAGAGGTGATAGGGCGGCGGTACAAAAGGGCGTAAAGATAGTTCCCCACGAGACTGGCCGACCAATCGTTGATCAGCATGGACTGCTCACCAAGAAGCGTCAGATCAGCACAGGAAAGGGCAGGCATGGGTGCAGAAATCTCCGGTTCCGGTTCGAGCAGCTGGGGAAACAGCAGGCTTTCGTGCGGCAGGTAGGCATACTTACCCTCACGCCCGTCAATGTGCCGCCGCATCTCATCCCGATCCATACAGTTGCCTATACAGACCTGAGAATCGAAGCGGTCGTTCCCGGCTGAGATATGGCAGCCAGGGACCCGGCTGAGTTCGCGTCGTGCCAGGTGGTTATCTACGCAACTAATCACCAGGGAGCCGGAGCGATCAAAATGCCTGTCAGCACTCACCAGCTCGGTAATCCACGCGATGTCCAACCCTAACGCCAGGTTCAGCCGCCGTCCGATGGCCGTTGCCTTGTACTCTCCAACTTCTGCGGGGACAAACATGCCCTGCCGACCGACGTTTTTCTCTTCGATGCGGTCAGGATCGATCAGCACCATTTGTGGGGTGTGCATCCGGCTGCGGCGCATGTCGTACAACATACGGGCGGCAATCCGTGCCACCTGTCCGCCTGTGCCGCCTACACCGACGATCACGATCTGCTTGATATTGATGTGCGGATCGAAGACGTTGGTCATTGCTCACCTCCTAAAACCTGGGCCAGTGTGCGTTTCACGGGGATCAGATCGGATTTGGGGTAGACCCGCGCCTTACGGCGTTCCAGGTGGATCAGATGCTCCCGGATATCGTGCGGAAACACTTTCGACTTCCCCGAACAGGCGTGGTCGCCAAAAGGAGAACCTAATAACGCGCCCCAATCCGCCGCCAGCGAACTGCCGTGTAAGACAGCCTCCGTCCCCCGCTGGACACTGCCCCAGCAGATGCTGCCGGAGCCGAAGACGTTCGGCAGCGGCGCGTGAAACAGGGGCGTATCCAGTGTCGTGGGACGCCCTTTGACCGCATAGACCTGGTACTGCGGATTCTTGTCCTCAGTGGTAGTGCGGATCAGCAGCAGCGGCGGCAGAGGTACACGCAGCGCCACGTCCGAGCCATCCAGGAAGAGGCCCGTCTTACGCGGCGAGCGGTACTCCACCACCAGCCGTTTGACCCCATCCTGCCGGACCAGCAGCGTTTCTTCGCCCAGCAGGCCAGTATCGAAGGTGACTTTCGCGGCCAGCGCCAGGGCGATCTGTCCCGGATCGACCGCATATTCCGCTATGGCGTCGCCGTCACGTTTCCGCAGTAGTACGCCATACGAATAGAACTCAAGGGTGAGACTCGGCTGCTCCTGAAGAGCCTCCGTCAAGCGTGGGCCAGTGAAGTCGAGGGTGGTCACGTTTCTTTTTC
>CAYYNB010000268.1:1604-5471 GCA_964472565.1 uncultured Anaerolineaceae bacterium | reverse complement strand
AGGCCTCTGGGAGACTAGGTCCTTGCCAATTTCTCTCTCCCGCTTCTTCTTTTTTACACCAACTGGGACGAGCTTCACCACTCATCCCTTCCCTTTTGGCTTAGGCCATCTCCAGCACGACTTTCCCAAACACATCCCCCTGCTCCAGGTGCCGGATCGCATCATGCACCTGTTCGAACGGATACATCGAGTCGATCACCGCTTTCAATTTGCCCTTGAAGATCAGATTCATCACCGTGACAAAATCCTGGTGCGGCCCCATCGTACTCCCGATCAGACTCAGATGCTTGCCAAAGATCAGGCGGTTGTCGATCTCCACTTTCGCGCCGCTGGTATTGCCCACCGTCAGAATCCGCCCGCCGCGCGCCGCCGCCCGCAGGCTGTCATTCAGCGTCGCCGCGCCGACATTATCCACCACCACATCCACACCGCGCTTCGCCGTGAACTGGTAGATCGTTCGCGACCAGCCGCCCTCCATATCGCGCCGGATCAGCACATCCGCGCCCAGAACGCGCGCCCGCTCCAGTTTTTCGTCTGTGCTGCCAATCACATAGACCGTGCAGTTCAACAGCCTGGCGATCTGGATGCTGGCGGTATTCACCCCGCCCCCAGCCCCCACGATCAGCACCGATTCGCCGGGGCGCAGATTACCGCGCGTGATCAGGCTGTGCCACGCGGTCACATACACCAGCGCCGCCGCCGCTGCTTCCTGAAACGAAATATGCTCCGGCAACTGCACCAGATTGCGCGCCGACACCACGATATAATCGGCATACGTCCCGCTGATATGCTCCCCGCGCAGTTCAAAATTCACACAGCGGTTTTGCATCCCCGCCCGGCAGTACGCGCATTTTTCGCAGCTTTCCGTCGGATCAATCGCCACGCGATCCCCGGCCCGCCAAGCGTTCACATCCGCCCCCACCGCATCGATCACACCTGCCGCATCCGCGCCGAGAATATGCGGATATTTCAGCTTGATCCCCGGCCAGCCGTTGCGTACCCAAAGATCGAGTTGATTCAGCGCCGCCGCGTGAACCCTCACCCGCACCTGCCCCGACCCCGGTTCGGGCACGGGATAATCGGTCACAAACTGAATTTTTTCAACCGGACCATGTTCATGAATCAGTGCTGCTCGCATGATATTTATTCCTGGACCTCAAATTCGGCTGTCTTTTTCTTTTCACCGTTCAGATAAATCTCAACTTTATAGCTGCCGGCGGGCCAGGGCGACACGCTGACCAGATTAAACGTCAGCCGCGCGCTGCCGCTTTCGAGTTCGGCCTCGTCCAGCACCGTATCCGCTTCCGCGCCCGGCACATCCACCGTTTTCCACACCGCTTTCACTTTCGTATCGTCCGGCGCGTTGACCACCTCCACCACGCAGTAAAACGTGTCGCCCGGCCCATACACGGAGGCAGCCTGTTTGCCGTCCTTATCCTGCGTCATTTTGATACTATCAATTTTCGCCGTGCTAAAACTGCATGCCAACACTGCCGCGACCAGCATCACGACGGCGACGATTGGAGCGCCCCATTTCATCTTTTTCTCTCCTTGTACGGTATCCGTCATTATTCCGTCAGATAGACATATCCCAAACGTACTACTCCCTGGCGTAGAGCATGGTATAGTTGGCGTCAGTTAGCCGCTTCACCCCCCGGAGGAACCATCATGTTTCGACGTGCGCTTATTTTAATCCTGTTTTTTATTCTCGCGGTTTCGGCATTACCCGCCCACACCACCCGCGCCCAGGACCCGTGCGCCGGGCTGGTCGAGCGGCGCTTGAGCATTGGCGGCGGGTCTAAAGTGATTTCGCAGTACGGACTCAGCCTCAAAAACCAACCCGCCACAGGGAACGCCGGATCAACTGAAGTCGCGCTGCTGGCCTATGGCTCGATGGCAACCGTACTCGATGGCCCCAAGTGTAATTATGGCTATATCTGGTGGCAGCTTCAACTGAGCGACGGCACCACCGGATGGGCGGCGGAAGGCAACAACGCCGAATATTTTATGGAGCCAACGCAGATCGGGCTGTACGTCTACATCCCCAGCGCGGACGGGGCACAGCTCACCCGCTATTTCGTCACGCCGGATGCCTTCGCCAGCCAGGGCACCGTCTTCACTATTCCGCCTGTCAACAACAGCGTCGGATCGGTGTGGCAGCAGGTCGAAGTGGACCGACTGGGCGCGGCCTTAGCAGAAATTCAGGCCAACTGCCCCGACAAACTGACCGGCACACCCTGGGAAACCACCGCCACGCTTGACGAGGCGCTCACCGTCGCCGTGCCGCCGCTCACCTATGACAGCTACCCTTCCCCGGACGGTGACAAGCTGGTGCTGGTGCGCCATTTCCTGCTGGACATGCCGCGCTGCACCACCGTTGTACCGGAGAAGATCGGCATGAGTCAGGTGAGCGTGCTCAGCGCGGACGGCACGGAAACCGTGCTGTTCCCCTACCCGCAGCATGGCACCGTACCCGCATCAGTGGACACTTACACGCTCAATGCACCCGAAAAGCCCAATGTCTACCTGGATGAGGTCGCCTGGTCGCCGGACAGCAAATATATCGCTTTCGTCGCCGCCTACCTGGATCAGTGCGGCAGCATCGGCGGGTGCTACCGCTTCCACATCTACATCCAGAACCTGGAGACGGGCCAGCTTTATGTCGTGGGCGAAGGCCGCCATGTAAGCTGGACGCAGGGCAGCGCGCGGATCAACTACTTCCGCCTGATCACCGAGGCGGAAAACAAGCAGGTCGCGCACCTGTACAGCATGCGGCCCGATGGCACGGATCGCCAGGAACTGGGCCTGCCCGGCGGCGCGGTCTACCTCTCCACGCAGCAGAAAGCGCTCGACTTCCCCTGGAATGATGGCGGATCGCGGGTGATGGTCGGCAATGCGGGCGTGCTGGAAGCCATGCTGTTCAACCTCGCGGATCGCAGCTTCTCGTCGCCGGTGCTGGTGCCGGACGTCGCCAGCGAACTGAACCGCCTCGCGATCACCCTGATCAAGGGCGAAAAGTCCATCCTGTGGACGACGATACGCGGGGACTTCGTCGTCCAGAATGTCAACACGGGCGAATGGACCAAGCTCAACAGCCAGCTCGGATCGACGGGAGTCGCGCCGCTGCGGGTGCGGTCTTTTGGCGGGGGCAGCAAGGCGCTGATCGAGATGATCAACGGCACGGCCTATGTGCTGGATGTTGAGGCCGATACACTCGCGCAGGTGATGGTCAAGCAGTAACGCGGCCTATGCGAAAAAACAGAGCGCCTCGATCCGTCGGGGCGCTTTTTGTATAGGCTATGCTAACAGACGAGTTTTAGACAAAAAGCCGAATCGGGGAAACAACCTTTTTCTAACGGGCTGTAGGTTAGAATAGGGTAAAAGTAGGTTACTTTTTTAACCTGCTTTGGGATAAAAGTAGGCTACTTTGGGAAAAAACGCGGGATAAAGTAACCTAAATGGGGCGAAAAGTAGGCTAAATGGGCGAGGATTCCGGTTAAATCGCTGTGGGTCGGCGGGAGCGCTTGGACACTATAGAAGCCGACGAGAAGCGGCCCGGCGTGGCTGGAGAAGTCTCGATTAGCGGGGCCAACTCAGTCTCAGCCTGTTGAGAAATTGGTTAGGAAGCAGATACTAGCCGAAAATCCAAGCCTCCATAAGTGCGATTAGACCGGTTCAGGTGTAATCTTAAGGAGATTCAGTGACCTCTGAGTTGAGTTGGAGAATCAATGCTCAACATACAGGCAATCACCGCACTACTTTATAATCTCGAAAGCCTCGACAAACTGACAGATCCAGACCAACGCCAAGGACACTATCAATATCTTGTCTACAACGCTTACAGGTATCGCAAGGACGACGAAGATC
>CAYYNB010000268.1:0-1594 GCA_964472565.1 uncultured Anaerolineaceae bacterium | reverse complement strand
CTTGATTTTTGCTTATGTGTGGCATGGCGCGCATTTGAGGAATACTCGCAGCTTTTTGCCCGAAAGCCTAGGGATGCTACCCTAATTCAAGACACTTTTGTCACACTCGCACAGCTACTAGCTGCGAGAGGACATTCTAGTCGTGCTATCCAGGTCTGTGAGGAGGCACACAAGTGGGGGCTTAAAGATGGCACCAAAAGCGGGTATCTGGGACGCGCCGAGCGTCTGAAAAAGGCGACTGAAGAAGGTTGGGAAGGGCATCTTGCACCGTCACCAACTGATCCTTGTTACTGCGATGAAATCATCTCTCGCTTCAGAACCAAATTGCTAGAACGACGTCGTGTTATTGAGCAAGCCGTTCAAATTCCCCCGTTCCCCAGCAATGATATTCGAACAAGGCGAATGTCTCCCGAGCAAAGAGAGTTTTATGTGGGATGGGTGTCTGCTTGGGAAACAGGAGATTACCTCGAGTTATATGAGCAGGCGAACTATGCATTCAAGTATGTTGTTGAGAAGGTGCTTTTCATGCCTCCCCTCAAAGCGATCCCGCATTTGACGAGACTAGCGCAGGCCGCAAACGGGTCCAGCTTGGGCATGACCCAGCTTAGATATAAATGTCTTCGGTGGGCATCAGATTTCTATATCTTTCTGGGGGAATATCAGAAAGCTATCAAAACTTGTAAACTACCTTTAGATGACTATCTCAGCTTGAAACTGCTTATGAAGGAACTCCTCACCGGATCGGAAGTCCTCCAGCTATTGGGGCTGATGGGAGCGCTGACTGATTTCGGCAGAGCAAGGGTTAAGGCTATTGAGCCGTTTATAGAACGCGCGCTTCGGATTCGTGAGGAAGAAGTAGGCGAAAACCTTCTTGCAGAGTGGGCAGCCAGCAGTGATAGTATCATGTACAGAATTTTCCAGCAGCCGATTGTTTTTCCGTTTCCTCATTTTCGTGAGCTTGGGTTACGTGCATATCGGTTTACAGACACAATCAATAATGGGATCGTTGCCCTGAAGTACAAAGAGATCCTCAATAATATTGTTCGTCAGGCGGAGAATGATTTCAGAGAACAAAACTTGATTCCTCGGGTTGGAGAAGGGTGGGTTTCCGAGACCCATCTATTCAAGAGTATCCAAGCGGCTCTCCCTGATTATGAGGTGTGGCAACATGCATCTCCAGATTGGCTTGGTAGACAGCATCTCGATATCTATATCCCTCATTTACGTGTTGCTGTTGAATATCAAGGAATCCAACACGATCAGCCAGTCGAATATTTTGGCGGCACGGCTGCTTTCGAGGAAATTCAGCAAAGGGATGCGCGAAAGCGCCAACTGTGCCATGAGTTTGGTGTCAGACTGATTTATGTTAGGCCAGAGTACAATTTCGATGACGTGCTGAGTGAGATCCTAGAGAAGCAGTGATTACTGTCGTAATCGCTTTTTAGTTCGGGTCTTTGCCTCGTTCAACTCGTCGAGCGCTCCAGGATTCTGACTTTTTCCACGGGTTGGAGCTGAAAACGCGCATTCGTGCGTTCGACACGCCACACGGCGACGGTCTTGCCGCCGAAGGGCCGCGTAAACTGGAAGGCCAGCG
>CAYYNB010000267.1:0-5666 GCA_964472565.1 uncultured Anaerolineaceae bacterium | reverse complement strand
AAAAACGGCTTAAGTTGATACCAATGGGGCAGGTTTGCAAACCTGCCCCTACAAATGCCTACACATTCGATCCACCCTGTTCGCCAACGGTATCGCGCGCGTAGACCCTACCCCCTCCCCTTCCCGCAAGCAGGAAGGGGGGAAGATAGGGCGCGGCAACCGGGGCATCTAAAGGGCGCTCATGCGCCAGGACATTTTGCGGCTGACCAGCCAGAGCGTGGAGAACAGAATCAGGAACAGCACCAGAAGGTCGATGGCGAGGGGGATACGATCCGACATGTCAAAGACGGTCTGGCGCAGGGCGGAGGCGGCATAGGTGGCGGGGGAAATATAACTCACGTATTCCACGAAACCGGGCAGACGGGAGGGGGGAATCACCACCGGGCCGAAGCCCACCAGAACAAACGTGATCAGCGAGCTGAGGTTGCTGACTTCCTGCGGCGATTTGACGATGATGCCCAACAAGGTGCCCAGGCCACAGAGGGACGTGGCGATGAGGGGAAGCACTAACAGCAGCCAGGGGCTTAACGTCAGGTGCGCACCGATGATCAGCGCTCCGGTGAACAGCGTCAGCACGACGGCAGGCAGCGAAAGGACCATAAAAGCAAAAACACTCGCCAAAATCAGGCCGACGCGGTAGATGGGAAGGGTGGCGAAATAGTCCAGGCGACCCACAAGACGCATATAGGCAAAGTGGCCCGCGACATTATGGAAGGTGCCGAACAACAGGGACATCACCAGATTGCCGGTCAGGACATAGGCGGTGGATTCGGTCCCGACGGCAAACACCCCCAGCGCGGCGGTGGTCATGAGCGGGGCGACAATCGCCGTGAGCAGGGTGGAACGCCACGACCAGCGCCAGTTGGCAAGCTGGATGAGCGTCAGATTGAAAAGCTGGATGTGAAAGGGTTGGGCGCGTTCAGCAAACATAGGCAGACTCGCATATAATGAATGGTGTTTAGGTCAAGAGCAAGGAGCGTGAAATGGCTTCAACTGAACTGGTGATCGTCGTGTTTGGCGCGGTTGGGGGAGCCAACCTGTATTTTGACGTGCTGCAACAATTTAAGCGGGATGGCAAACTCGACTGGCAAGACGCCGTGCTGATCAAAAAGAATTCATTTGGAGATACTGAAATCGAACAAACAGAAGACCCACAAGGCGGCCAAGGGGCACGACTGGGGGCGCTGACGGGCGCACTGGTGGGGCTGCTGGGCGGGCCGCTGGGGGTGCTGATTGGCGCAGCAGCCGGAGCCGCCGCCGGAAGCGCTGCGGCGGAAGGGATCGACATCGGGATTTCGGAAGGCGTGCTAAGCGGCGTCAACGCCCGGATGAAAGCGGAAAATTCGGCGTTTGTGGGGCTGATCGACGCGGACCTGGTAGACGCGCTGCAAAAGATACAGAAGTCGCTGGAAGGGACAGAGGATGCCCTGTTCTTCCACCAGCCCGTTGACACCGGGGCGATAGAGAAGCTCAAACGCGGATAGGGCTTCATGTCAGCGCGAGCACCAAATCTTCCAACGAGGCGGTGCTCAGGGTGAAATCTTCGACAGTGTTCAGCGCGGCGAGATAGAGCGGCGCGGAAGCCCGATCAATGAGCAGTGACCAGCGCCCCGGTGCGATTTCGCGCGGGGCGCTTCCGTTGGGGAGCGACGGCGGCGCATCGGGCGGGAAGACCATTTCCAGGCGAAGCTGATCGTTCAGCCCGACCTTGAGCGCGCTCGGACGGCCCAGCGCTACCAATTTCCCCAGGCGCATAATGGCGACCCGCTGGATCACACGCTCGGCTTCGATCACATTATGCGTGACGAGGATAACGGTTACACCGCGCTCCCGATTGAGATCGCGCACGACATCCCAGACTAAACGGCGGTGCTGGGGATCGAGATCGTTGGTGGGTTCATCGAGCAGGAGGACGGGCGGAGTCGCGGCGATGGTGGTGGCAAGCAGCGCCAGCCGTTTTTGACCGCCACTCAAACGGGCGGGATGCTGGTGGCGGCAGGCTCCTAAGTCCAGCAGATCGAGCAGGCGATCCCGCTCGGCGCGGGCATCACGGCGGGAGAGGCCGCGTAAATGGGCGGTGAAATAGAGCGTTTCACCGATGGTTAAATTGTTGAGGGCGAGGCCGCTCTGGGGCATATAGCCGATAATACCGGGCGCGTAGAGGGCGGTGTGATCGAGCGGACGGCCACATAACGCGATGGTGCCGCCGGTGGGGGCGAGCAAATGGGCAAGCTGGCGAACCAGAGTCGTTTTGCCCGCGCCGTTATCCCCTAACAGGCCGAAAATTTCGCCTTCTTCGACGGTGAAGGTGAGGTGATCGTTGGCCGGAGCGGTCTGCCGGGGATAACGAAGAGTCAGGTCCGTTACGGTATAGACGGACATGGGGTTAGCGGTGCTGCAAGGCGAAGCGGATGACGATGGGGTTGGCGGTATCGTCCACACCGATCAGGCGGGTAACGGCGAGCGGCTCCCCGGTAAGCTGTTCGGCGCTGGCGCGCAAGGTGTCCCAGATGGGCGCGCCGAACTGCGGTTCGACTTCAAAGGTTAACGCGCCGGAGCCGTTGTTGTTCAATTCGCCGCGAACAATCACCGAATGGCGGATCACCGGGGGTTCGGGGCGGCCCTGCCGCTGGTTACGCCATTTGCGGACGCGGAGCAGCGGCGGAAAAACCACGTTCATCCAGAAGGGTTTGGGCTGGCAGCGGTACAGGCAGCGCTCGCTGCTCAGCGCGTCAAAGAGGCGCTGGCGATGGACGCCCAACATGCGGCGCGGGATCGAGTGGGGCGCGAAGTAACGGCTGTCCAGCGATTCGTCGGTAGGATGGGGCAGACCATCGACGGGATGGGCGGCGTAGACAAACATGAGGGTGCTGCCGTTGCGGGGGGTGTAGATGCCCACCAGATCATCAACCGCTACTTCGACGCCGGATTCTTCATAGGCTTCGCGCGCGGCAGCCTGGGCGGGACTCTCGCCTGCTTCGGCAGCGCCGCCGGGAATGGTCCAAAAGCGGAAATCTTCACGTTTGATCAACAGGATGTCGCCGTGTTCATTGCGAACCACGCAGTCCGCGCCCATTTTGATCTGCATACAACCCTCCCGAACCATGAACTGAACTGCACTGAACGATTTTAGTATAACGAGGGAACGGCGGATGGGGGGAAGATGTCAGGGAAACGCGGGAAAAGCGTAAGGTTTGCCGCCTCACAGTTATTGTGAGTAGAATAGGGCGTATGGATAACAAACTGCGGTTTGACGGTTGCATGGCAACCAATATCGAACAGGCTTTTCACCATCTGGAAAAGGTCTATGAGCGGCTGATCACACCGCTGGGACTGAATCTGATGGAGTGGTACACGCTGCGGGCGCTGTATGCCGAAGATGGGGTGATGGCCTCGCAACTGGCGCAAACGGTGTGCCGCCACCCGTCGTCGATGACGGCGCTGCTGGACCGGATGGCAGAACGCGGGCTGCTGAGCCGCCAGATCGACGCGGATGACCGGCGCAGCGTGCGTGTGTTTCTGACCGACACCGGGCGATCCTATCAGGCGCGAATCTGCGAGTCGGTCCAGGTGATTGAGCATCTGCTGGATACGCTGGTGACGCCGGAACAGATGGACACATTCCATTATGTGCTGGGCGTGCTGCAAAACGTCGAACTCCCCCAAATACCGTAAATTTTCCCGTATACTTAAAAATAGGAGGCGCAGCGCCGTAGGATCGGATGGCGCTGTTGGCTACAACCCAAGCGATGATCGCGTTGGCTCTTTGGCAGGGGCAATTCATGAATTGCCCCTACGGGCGGTGGGATTCACCTATGTTTTCAAACGGTTGGTAGGAGGGTGTCGTAATGGATGAGGAACTGTTGATTCCGTTTGGGCGATATGTGCGGCTGTATACGCTGCACCGGATTGAGTATCCCACACTGGCGGATTTTACGGTGCTGCGGATTCGGATCGAAACGCTGCGGTACAGTTTCGTGCCGCTGTCCGGCCAGGGGCTGGACGATGCCTATGCTTACGATCCGCGCGAGGGGGCGGAGATGGTACGGGCGACGGTGCTGCCGCGATTACAAACGCTGCTCGATGCAAGCGACCCGTTCAGGGAATTGGGGGGGCGGGAGTTGTGGTGGCAGAAATACGCGGCGGAACGCGGGCTGGCTGTCGAACCGATACGTGCGCCGACGATCCACGCCCCGACGCCTGCGCCACGCCTGCCCGCCCGAAGCAAAACCGCCGAACGATTGGCACGAGTCCAGCAGGTGGTGGAACTGGCGCGGACGGCAACCGAAACGGCGGCAGCATTGGCAGCAGGGTGGCAGAATTTTCAACTGGGACGAGAAAAACGCCGCCTGTTAGAAACCCAGCGGCTGATGCTGCAAAACGCGATCCAGGCGCAACTGGAAGGACAGGGGCAGGCGTTGGATCATGCATTAGATCGGCGGTTTGTACGCGGGTATCTGTCGGAACATGCCGGGGATAACGCGATTGATGCGATTTTCGATGAGGAGAGCTAGTTGATCGAGCGGCTGGATCGTTTAGAGGATCAGATTGAAATCCAACGGATGCTGCAACGGGCCTGGGGCATGCCCAGCCTGGAAACGCTGCGGCCCGCATTTGAACGGATCGCCGGGCGGCTGGCGGCGGGTGTGGGGCGGGCACTGGTGCTGTATGACGTGGATCATATCCCCAAAGGTCTGTTGTTATGGCACTGGAACGATGCCGCGCGCACCTATGCGCATGGGACCACGTTGTATACGGAAGATACCGAAACGCAGACCGCCGAAGCCCTGGTGGAGGAACTGTTCCGGGAGAGCCTGAACGAGCCAGCGCTCAAGGCGATCAGCGTCGGGGTACGGGGGGAAACGCCGGGAGCACGTGAGGCACTGCTCAAACGCGACGCGGTATTTTTTGAACGGTGCCAGATGGTGTGCGATCTAAAAGCGGCGCGGCCCGCGATTGAATTAAAAAACGGGTATTACCTGGCGCGCTGGACGGAAGACGTGAATCCACAGGCGGAAGCGATGGCGGCAGCGGCGACGATAGGCACGATTGATGAGGTCGCGGTGCCGGATGCGATGGCAGAAGAAATCGTTGATCTGCTGCGACAGTTGCGGAGGAATGAATATCCAGGGGTTACGGGGTGGAATGCGGAAGCAAGCCTCGTGATGCTGGATGCGCAGGGGCACGGCGCGGGTTATATCGCGATGTGTACGGTGGAGGGGATGGCCTTTGTGGTAGATATTGCCGTGCATCCCGATCACCGCCGCCAGGGATTGGCGCGGGCCTTGATGATGGAGGGAATGCGCGTGTGCCGCGAACAGGGCTATGTCCAGATGGGGCTGGCGGTGACGACGCGGAACCCGGCACGAAACCTGTACGAGACGCTGGGATTTGAGGCGGTGGAGTGTGGGGAAAACGCGGTGTGGTGGCGCGATGGGCGGCAGATGGCGTGGCGCTAAGCGATAGGCTCCTTTTCCCGCGCGCGCTACCGTTGGCGAATCCATTGGGCAGGGGATTGTCCGGTCGTGGCGCGTGAGGGCAGGTTTGCAAACCTGCCTCGCCAACGTAGGAGAAGGGGCGCAAAGCAGGCGGGGCAAGTCGTGAATTGCCCCTACGAACCTCACCCCCTGCCCCCTCTCCAACCGAGTTGGCTATGCGTTATCCAT
>CAYYNB010000266.1:0-5676 GCA_964472565.1 uncultured Anaerolineaceae bacterium | reverse complement strand
GACGAGTTTACCATGCGTCTCTTTTCTTAGCTTAATGCGTATGGGGTTGTGCCCCCCAGGCCAGCAGTGCATAAAGCCCGGTTTTCAGCTCACGCCAGATCAGCTTATTTTGCTGCCGCCGGGACAAACGCCCGGTGTGGTTGGCTGATATCTCGCCGTCGGTAAAGTCGAGAGCCTTCTGCAAAATGAGCATGGTTTCTTCTGGACTGGTCATGATCGGCCATCCTTCTGTTGCTCCAAGAGGGTGATGTTTGCACCACCCTCTTTTGATAAGCAGACTTATGCAAATATCACGGCGTATAAACCACCGATTCGACAATCGCCATGATGTCTGGCTCGTACTGCCCGAACTCGCCCGGCGCGGTGTAAGCAAGCACCTCGATCATTCTATCGTCGGCCACAACTACAGCGATTCCCCACAGGCTCCACGAGTCACTGGTCGCTAACGCATAGGCAGCGCTGTGTCCGTTAATCGTGATGGCGATGGTCGCCGTCTGGGTCAGGTTTAGATAATCCACCAGCCCCTTGGTGAACGCGATGATGTGCTCGCTGGGATCAGCTCCGAACGCACCAGGGATTACGTTCTGGGTGATTTGCAGCGCGACCTGCCCGGACTTCAGCCCAATGGATAGCGCGGATTGTGCTTCCGGGGAGTTGTAGATATACGGGATATTAAGGTCCTCGTACACAAACCAGCCTTCGGGGTACCCAAAGCTGATTTGACCGTCTTGAGTCGTATGGTTTTGGGCCAGTGCACCGGTTTCGGAGGGGGCAACCACTTCCCCGCCGCTTCCCTCCTCAGGGACGACGCGAACCGTCCCGATGATTTCAAATGCCAGATCTTCGAATTGGGCAATTTCCCCTGTGTAGGCTTCAGCAATAGCAACGCCAACCCTCTCGTCATCAACGAACCAGACCACCACAAAGCCCTCTTCGTTATCGTAGGAATAGGTCGTGTTGACACGCGCGGCTTCCCGGCCATTGACCGTCGTGGCGATGGGTTCTCCCTCAGGCCGTACGTAAGTCATGGCCACTTGTTGAGCAATATCTGCCAGGGTAGCATCTTGCTCCAGTCCGTGGTTCGTCAGCATTCTTTCCAATGTCCATGGTGCAAAAATGCGCAGTATAAACACGCCTGTTTCAAGTTTGGCAAATGTTCCAAGCTCAATGAATGCCGCGTTGTTGGAGATCATCACCATGGGAGAGTTATCAGCTATGGCCCACCCTTCGGGATACATCACGGTGTAGTCGGGATAAGCCTCGAACGTCTGATTGACTTGAACAGCCGGGCTGCCAGCAGGAGCCGGAGAAGCGCTTTCAACACCGGAAGGCGAGATGAGCGTGCTGGCGACAATTGCCCGTACCGTCGGCTCGAATTGGTCAAGCCCATTCAGATCGCTGCCGGTCAGCACCGACCCGTACATCCCGTTACCGGCATCGAAAATGATGACGCCGATCTGCACCTCCATATCCATGAACTTGCCATAGGCCGCTGCCACTACGTTATCGCCAATCGCCAGTTCATAGGGTTCACCCAAATCAATCCCTGATGAGACAGAGATCGCCGCTTTGAGTAGCTGCATCGGGGTTGCGCCCGCTGTGAGGCCGGTATCGGGAGCCAGGTCCTCAGCCGTCATCCACCGAATGCTAATCTGAAACTCGCCGGGGGCATAGGGATCGCCAAACGGTTTTTCGGCGGTATCTGGGCCGTTGCCGATGGTGGCCCCGCCCGATTCCTCAATCAGTGTCCAGTCCTGGGGGTAGTTGAACGAATAACCTTGGGGGGTGGTGTAGCGTTGGGTGAGTGGAAGAGGATCATCAGCCGTCACCAATGGGAGAGCGGTGGACATGTTGCACTCCGCATCGAGTTCCACCAGATCACTCCTGACCCATGCCCCGCTGGTCAGCCGCCGCCAGGTATATCCATCGCCCACGTCGGCCTGACCGTTGGTATTGGCGCTTGTGCCCGCCGTGAGCTGACCGGCAACGTTATAGTCAGTTCCCGGTCCGCTGCGCAGATTAGCATCTCGGAGGGCAACTACAACACATGATAAGGCTTCCGGGAGCGGCTGAGTTTCCACAAGGGGCGTGTCAGGGTTAGCAGGTGCAGCCGTTGTTGTGGTGGCATATCCTACCAGTTCCACCGCGTCGATCTCGTTCCAACCGGTGTGGCTGCTCTGATCCACAATAATCAGAACACCATCAATCAGATGTCCCCCCGTTAAACCTTCTGGAACAGCCACCGAAAAAATACCTGGGCAGTTCGTGCCAGGGTCGGCACTGTCAGGAATTGCCCATTCACCGCCGTCATCTTCCAGGAGCGTGATGCGGGAAATCGCCCCAGGGTTATAAGACTGGTAGATGTTGATCTGAGTAGGGAGGACCGGTGTATCAAAGAGAACTAATAACTCATCGATGCCCGTTGCAGTGCTTGATGCCCAGGCTGTCCCAAAGTCGCCACAAGCTGGTGTATCCGGCGCGCCCGTAGCCTGGGCAGCGCTCCAATCACTGTCTGCGTATTGGCTGGTTGCCATCGCCTGTGATGCCCACTGACGGATTTCCTGCCCAGCAGGCGTGGCCACCGGGGTTGAGTCTTCGACAGCGCAGATCATAATGTCCGCCGCCTCGAAATAGCTTCCACCGTGTGTGCCGGTGAACAGGAACCGGAGATGATCCGTCTCCACCGGGTCGAAGGTATAGCTCTGGTAACCCTGCTCAAGCGCCGCCTGACCTTTGAAAACGAGCCGTGACTGACCGCCAGTGATGGTTTCAATCGAGAAATCCTGGATCGAGTCGGCTTCATAACCCGCCGAGGTCGAATAGCTGTTGAACAGAATCCCATATACGGTTTGTATTCCATCCAGGTTGATGACAACATATTCGACCTGGGTCGGGTCCCCGGCGGATGACCAGCCGGTGGTGGGATCACCATCCAACAGATTGGCGGGGGTATACGATTCACTGTATTGCGAAGAATAATCCCCAATTGAAACAGCTACGTTACGGCAGTTCTCTGGACCGGAGAGAGTGGCCGGCGCAGCCATCGTTTCGCCAGCCGCCGCAGGTTCTTCAGTGGTTTCTGCTGGTGGTTCTGCTCCAACCTCGACAGAGGTAAAGGCCTGCACCGTCAAATTCTGAAAATACACCCCGTTCCCATAGTATTCCCGCGCGAAAGAACCCATTTGATAAGCCTTGCCCAGCGGTTCGGTGAAGGAGGTGCCTTCGTAAGTAATCCATTCACCATCAGATGAACCGTCATAGGTGCGGATTTCAAACGATTGCCAGATGTTCCCATCGGATTCGAAGTAGATATAGAGCCGCATCGGAACGCCGTGTTCTTCCCATTCGATTTCCAGGGTCGTATAAGCCGCATCCCCCGGATCGCTATCCACTTCGACCCCGTCCACATCAGCCGTGAAAATTTGCCCATTGGCGATGATGTAGAAGTTGTCTGCGGACAGGGATACCGTTTCGGTCTGCCAATTAACATCGTTATTTGTCGGTATATCGGTCGATGGCTCTTCCGTGACGCTGCCGATATCCCCTATGAACTGAATGCTTTGAAGGATGGCAAGGAATGTTTCCTCATATTGACTCAGTTCGCCCTGGGGTGCGGCGGCGGTCAGCAAAACCGCGTGCTGGGCATCGGCTGTGATAACCAACATGACCATCTCAGCACTGCCCCGGTTGACTAACATCCCGGCAGCATCATACGACAGGACATCAAGAACTTCGGGGTCTGTCACGTAGGATACATTGGGTTCGGCCTGGACCTCAGCCCATACTGCTTGTGCCATTTCAAGCGCCGTACCCGATTCAGGCAGCCCAATTTCATAGGCCGCGCCCACTTTCAAGTCCATACGGAATTCTCCCGCCTCGACAGTTGTTATTTCACCATCGAGCGCCGCCTGAGAATTGGCGATGAAGATAGTGCCGAAATACTTATCGGCGATCCACCCTTCAGGGTAATTCAGCACAATCATGCCGCCGGGGTCCTCATAGATCTGGGACAGTTCTCCATTCTGTGAAGGTTCAGAACCGGGCAGCGGTACGGTGTTGCTGGTGGTAATGCTGTCACAGACAGCCATGATTGTTGTTTCGAAGTTCTGCATCTCCCCCCGTGCCGTATTGGCCTGTACGATCACGGCGGTTCCATCGCTGAGTTGGCCGAAAAGCGCAACAAAGTCGAACCGGTTGTCATTCGCTGATCCATCCACGCGGGCTGCCGGAGCGCCGCCGATGGTAGCTTCGGAAACATGACCGAAACTATATATAGAGGGATCGAGCAGCATGGTCAAAATCTGCTCTGGTGTCGCATCGGCGGGCAGGCCCATATCGGCAAACATCTGGCTGGCAGGGGCCATATAAAACCCGATCTTCGTTTCGCCAGGCTCAAGGGCTGACTGAAGGTCTTTCTCATCGACGGACGGTAGATTGTCCAACTCGATCATGGTGTAGTCACCGTCAACATTCTCGGTGACAATCCATCCTTCGGGGTAATTGAAGGTGACTCCTGAGATAGTGGTATACGTCTTGGTCAATGTGTCGCCCTGGGCTGTCGCCTGCGGAGCAACCCCGAGTGATAAAACGACGATGAGTACGGTAGCAATGCTTATGAGCGCCCACAACCCTCTTCTTTTCATCGTTTAATCCTCCACACCTAGCTGATTCGCGCACAAGATGTGCTTTATTCTCATATTAATCACATTTCGTTGCAAAATCGTGCCAAAACCGGGTACGGGGATTGGGAATGTAAGAGGCCATTTGAAAAGTCAGGCGGCCTCCTGTTGGGCGGCTAAACGCCGGACCATCAGATGAACCATCGCCGCATAAATCATGCCCTCACTCGATTGAAGATGGTATTCATAGTCCTTACTCAATCGCCGATAGTTACTCAGCCAAGCGAAAGTGCGTTCAACGACCCATCGTCGAGGAAGCAGCGTGAATCCGGTAGTTCCCTTGTCTCGCTCAACGACCTCGATGTCGAGACCCACGACCGCTTTCGCCCAGTCGACGAAACTGCCGCGATAGGCCCCATCCACCCACAGCTTGACCAAACGCGGAAACAAGCCGGTAATCGCTAACAAGAGCCAAATCGCCCCATCCCGATCTTGAACATCCGCCTCGTGAACGATCACTTTTAAGAGTAATCCGAGCGTATCGACGAGGATCGTGCGCTTGCGCCCTTTGACTTTCTTGCCGGCGTCATACCCCCTTGGCCCCCTTTTTCCGTCGTCTTGACGCTCTGGCTGTCGATACTCCCAGCACTCGGTGTTGGCGCTCGTCCCGCTGCTACGCGCACCCTCTCGCGTAACATCCGATTCCATTCTGCCCAAGTTCCGTTCTTGCGCCACTCATTGTAGGAGCCGTACACGGTGCCCTTGGGCGGAAGGTCATGGGGCAGTTGGTCCCATTGACAACCCGTTTTGAGCACATAGAAGATCCCATTGAGCACTTCACGCCTGTCCACAGTACGTGGTCGGCCTCCTGGTTTGGCCGCCGGGATCAGCGGCTCTAGAGCGCATTTGAAAATTAAGTTAGCGGAGCAAGATGATTGAGAAGGCGTTGGATGGACACGAGATAGACGAAACCTTCGCTGGTTTCCGACCAGCGTTCATAATCCGGTTCTGTTGCAAAAAAATCCACGAACGAGTAGCTCCTGTCACGACACGCGTG
>CAYYNB010000265.1:5322-5713 GCA_964472565.1 uncultured Anaerolineaceae bacterium | reverse complement strand
GTAGTTGGCATAGTCCTCCGCGTAGTCGTAGAATTCCTGCGCGTTCTGGCCGATGGAGGCGAGGAACGCCAGCTGGGAGGCGTCGAAGAACGTCTCCGCGCCGCGCCTGCCGGACTGGTAGGCCTCGACTCCGTGTTTCCAGACTTTTTCCAGTGTCTGAAGGTCCATGTGCGTCTCCTTGTCGAAGCCCGCATGGGCTGGGTTACATCCTGAAACTATCGCCGAGGTAGAACCTACGGCTATCGGGGTCGTTTATCAACTTATCGCTCGAACCTTCACAAAGGACGCGGCCGTTGTGCATCAGGTAGGCCCTGTCCACGATGCTCAGAGTCTCGCGCACATTGTGATCGGTGATCAGGACGCCAATGCCGCGGGTCTTTAGCTGGAGGAC
>CAYYNB010000265.1:4909-5312 GCA_964472565.1 uncultured Anaerolineaceae bacterium | reverse complement strand
CTGCACGTCGGCGACGCTTATCGGGTCCACGCCGCTGAAAGGCTCGTCCAGTAGCAGGAAGCGGGGATTGGTGACAAGGGCGCGGGCGATCTCCAGCCTGCGCCTTTCGCCGCCCGAAAGGGTGCATGCGCGCTGCCGGGCAAGGCGCGTGAGGCCCAGTTCCTCAAGGTGCCGGGCCACGAGGGCGCGGCGTTGCGAGCGCGTTCCGCCGAGAACCTCCGCAACGGCCATGAGGTTGTCGTAAACGCTCAGGGTGCGGAATACGCTCGGCTCCTGCGGAAGATAGCCGATGCCCAGCCTGGCACGCCTGTGCATGGGCACGTCCGTCACGTCGGAACCGTTGACGATGACCCTGCCCCTTGTGGCGCGGATCAGGCCCACGATGATGTAGAAACTCGTCGTC